>JAFNAG010000115.1 GCA_017860135.1 Acidobacteriota bacterium | reverse complement strand
GCGGGCTGAAGCCCGCGCTCACTCTTCGCACGCCACGTGTTCTTTGTGAAATCGTGAAGGACTCCCATGAGTTCGTCAGTCATCAGAAGTAAAGACAATCCGCTGGTCCGGACCTTCCGCCTGGTGGCTGCACAGGCGCGGCGGGCGCCCGCAGACCTGGTACTGGCAGAAGGCATTCGCGTTCTGGAAGAGGCCACGCACTCCCATTGCCGGATCGAAGCGGCGCTCGCTTCGGAATCCTTCGGTTCCCATCCGCGCGAAAAGGCGCTGCTTGCAGCCTGGCAAAGCCGCGGGGTCGCGATGCACCGGGCCGCGGATGCCGTTCTGAAGGTTCTCTCCGAGGTCGCTGCCATGCAGGGCGCGCTGGCACTCGTCCGGGTCCCCGCGCGCAGCCTGAAAGACATGCCGGTCTGCACCCGTCCGCTTATTCTCTGCCTTTGCGAAATCCGGGACCCGGGAAACCTGGGGGCTTTGCTGCGCAGCGCACGGGCCGCGGGCGCCACGTGGGCGGCATCCACATGCGGCAGCGTTTCCGCCGGCAACCCTAAGGCGGTCCGCGCCGGCGCCGGCTCGACTTTCCACCTTCCGCTCGTGGAGGGGCTCCAGCCGGCGGCGCTCATCGATTACTGCTCCTCCCGGGAAATCCCGGTGTACCGGGCCGACGCGGGGCGCGGCACGCCCTGCTGGGAAGTGGACCTTCGCGGTGCCGCTGCGCTCCTCCTGGGGAATGAAGCTCGCGGACTGGGCGGGGACTTCTGGTCCGGCATCCCCGCCATTCGCATCCCCATGGCGACCGGGGCGGAATCGCTCAACGTGGCTGCCGCCGGGGCGGTGTTGTTGTTCGAGGCCCGCCGCCAGCGATCCGGGATTTTGGCTACATCTCCCGACAGGACATGATATGAGCAACCGGCTTTTTGACGAACCTCCCGGACCACCCGCTTCGAATGCCGCCCCGCTCGCCGAACGGATGCGGCCCCGTACGCTCGACGAAGTCGTCGGACAGCAGCATCTGATCGCCCCGGGGAGTGTTCTGCGTGAAATGATCGGGCGCGATCAACTGGTCTCGATGATTTTCTGGGGCCCGCCCGGCACGGGCAAGACCACACTTGCCCGCATCATCGCCCGCGAGACGAAGTCCGCCTTCGTTTCCTACAGCGCCGTCCTCTCCGGCATCAAGGAGATCAAGGCGGTCATGGCCGATGCCGAAACGTACTGCCGGGCGACGCATCGGAAGACCGTCGTTTTTATCGACGAGATTCACCGCTTCAACAAGGCACAGCAGGACGCTTTTCTCCCCTATGTAGAATCCGGTGTCATCGTCCTCATCGGCGCCACCACTGAAAATCCCTCTTTCGAAGTCATCAGTGCGTTGCTGTCGCGCGCCAAGGTCTATGTGCTCAATCCGTTGGACGCCGCTGACGTCGAACAGATCCTTGAGCACGCCCTCGCCGACGGCGAGCGGGGCCTGGGCGCGCTGCCCATCGAGTGCGGGCCCGGCGTCCTTCGCCGTCTTGCAGCCTACGCGAACGGCGACGCGCGGATCGCGCTCAACGCCCTCGAAATCGCGACAGATCTCGCCCGGGGGCGGAAGCACGCCGGAACGCCTGTCCTGACTGAAGCCGATCTGGAGTCGGCGCTGCAGCAGAGACTGCTCCGTTACGACAAGGCGGGCGAAGAACACTACAACCTCATCTCGGCGCTTCACAAGTCGATGCGCAACAGCGATCCCGATGCGGCCCTCTACTGGATGGCCAGGATGCTCGAGGGCGGGGAAGATCCCGTTTACATCGCGCGCCGCATGGTGCGCTTCGCCTCTGAGGATGTCGGGATGGCGGACACACGCGCCCTCCAGGTGGCGTTGCATGCGACCGAAGCGGTCCGCCTTGTGGGCCTCCCCGAATGCAAACTGGCGCTCGCCCAGGCGGCCGTTTACCTCTCGGTCGCCCCGAAGTCCAATGCGCTCTATACGGCATATTCCACCGTCGAGGAAGACGTGCACAAAACAGTCGCAGAGCCGCCTCCAATGCAAATCTTGAACGCTCCCACCCGGTTGATGAAGGACCTCGGATACGGGAAGGGGTACCAGTACGCGCACAACCTCGAAGACAAGGTCGCAAACATGCAATGCCTGCCCGATTCGCTTGCAGGCCGCAAATACTACCACCCCACCGATCAGGGCATGGAACGCCGCATCCGGGAGATCCTGGAAATCCTCGAGCAACGAAAAAAGCGCCAGAAGCCCGACTGACCTGCCTCATATCCATCCATCATCGAGAAGCAAACAAAGGGTGTACTAAGTTCTTTCTTTATGTGAAATAACAAGGAGTATCTGCCGTTGCGAGCGTGGTGAAAGGGTTGAACAGCCGTGCGCTGTGCCGGACTCAGTGTTGGTTGGGATTCCCCGTCGAGAGACCTCAGATCCTGCGGCGGTAAGCCTCTCGCCTGTGGCTGATTCTGAGAATCAGGACCTCTTCCCCGAGGAGGGCATAAATGACCCGGTAATCGCCGATCCGATACTTGCGTAAGCCGGTGAATTGCCCTTTGAGCGCAGGATTGGCCTCCGGTCTCCTGGAAAGTCCCTTTTCAATTCGGTCGAGGATTTTTGCCACCTCGGCTTGGGCGAGTTTCTTGAGGTCGCGCTCTACAGATTTCTTATAGACGATCCTATAAACCAAGAGACTTCCTCAGTTCTTTGCCGGAGACCACCGGATCGGTTGTGTCAAGAAGCCGGTCGAGGGCCACCTGCAGATCGGCATAGTCTTCCATGTAGGACTCCAGCGCCTTTTGAATGATGAAAGATCGCGGCCTCTGGGTTTCCCGGGCGATCCGATCCAGCCGCTCTGCCAGTCCCTCGGGAAGCCTCACGGATATTGCTGTACTCATGTGTAACCTCCGGTCACTATTGTATCACATTGCATGTGTACAAACACAAAACCACCGCGAGGCCTGTGACGCAGAGGGTGGCGCGCCCTGAAAGGGCGCCGCAGGCAAGCCCGGGGCGCAAGCCCTGGGAAAGGACGCCGCCACCATCCCAGCCCTGTAAGGGCGGAGCAGCCAGCCGAGGGAAAATGATATGGGTATTATAAATCCCCTTCACGATGCTGAACGATCAGGCCGCCTTGAAACTGCTTCCCTCCGGGGGGCATGACGTGATGCGATCCACTGTCTGGATCGCTGCCGCGAGGCTCTGCGGCACCGAACGCATCAATGGTCACGGAGATAGAAGGCGAGCACCACGGCGGCGAGGACAAAGCGGTAGACCACAAACGGAACAAATGTCCGCGTCTGCAGGTAACGAAGGAAGAAGCGGATGCAGAAAAAACCCGTGACCGCGGCAAACAGAATCCCGATCGCCAGCACGGCCCAACTGATGTTGTCCTGTGCGGGGATACCGGCTGAAAGCGCTGCAGGCGTGCGGACGATCTCCAAAAGCCGCCAGGTTTCGAGAACTCCGGCTCCGACAATCACGGGAGTCGCCAGCAGAAAAGAAAAACGGGCGGCGGAAGCGCGGTCTGCATTTCTGAGCAGCGCTGTGCTCATGGTTATGCCGCTGCGCGACACCCCTGGAATCAGAGCCAATGCCTGGCTGAGACCTATCCACAACGCGTCTCCCCAGCTGAATTGATCCAGGGACCGGGCCAAACGGCTCCGTCGCTCGCACAGGTACAGGAACATTCCGAAGACAGTCAGGGTCACCACGGTCACCAAGGGCGACCGCAGCGTTTCTTCGATTTCCTGCTCAAAGAGAAGCCCCACGATCACGGCGGGCAGCGTGCCGGCGGCGATGAACCACATCAGCATTCGTTTCCGGTTGCCGAGCGGACTCCCGGACAGAATTCCCGTGACGGATTCCCTGGCAAGCTCCAACCAGTCCTTCCAGAAATAGGCGAGGATCGCCACCGCGGTACCCACATGGAGCGACACGTCAAACGCGATCCCTTCCGGTCTCCAGCCCAACAGCCAGGGGACAAGGATCAGGTGCGCTGAACTGCTGACGGGCAGGAACTCGGTGAGCCCCTGTATGACTCCCAACACCGCCGCCGCGAACAGCTCCATTCCCCACCTCACCCTTCTTTTTCGGGCCCATCCGCCCGGCAGATTTGCCGGATCGAATCCAGGATTTTAGTGCGAGACTCCTCCGGGAGTATCTCGCTGCCAAAACGGTAATGCTGTATGGTAGTCCATATCCGGTCCAGTTCCGCATCTCCCGACCCCAGGTCCCGCCGGCGCCCGGTCTTCACGGCATGCCGCTCCAGCAACCGGTGTGCGCTGTCCAGGAATGCCCTTGGCGACGTGCGCATCAGCTTTTCCATGGCCGCGGAATCCATCTCCTCTATTCCCTCCTCCCGTTTCCTCCTGCGCAACAGGAGGAACGCCCCGACCAGGATCCCGGCGAGAGCGGCGGCCACCGTGACCTTGAAAAGGATCGGGCCGCTGGCGTTGCGCTCTTCCCCGGAGGGGGATCGCAGTGCCGGTTCCCGGGAGACCGTGATCAGGGGCTCAGGATCGGAAACTGTAACCCCCGCAACCCGCACCTCTTGCCACTCCGAGGCCTGCGGGTCAAAAACCGGGACGGAGAGGGAGCCTGCCTCGACGTTCCGGGTGTCAGAAGACACTTGAATCCACCATCGTTGCCGGTGCAAAACGGAAAGCTGGCGCTTGCCGCCGGTCTCGAGCGTCCGTGAAATCGTATCCGCGGCATCCAGCCGCGCCGAGTAGCGCACACCCGGCGGCGCCGTCAGCCAATCGAGAGGTTGGAAGAGCGCCAGGTTCGCTGTCCCCTCGATTTCCAGCACGAGCGCCGAGGGGATTGTTTCTGCCCGGCGCATGCTGGCCGAAAAACTGCCGACGAGAGGCAGGCCACGGCCCGCCGAGAGCCCCGCAGGGGGCAGGACTGCCCGGATGGGAATCGGCTCGGAAGCGCCGGCAACATCCCAATCGTCGCGCTGTGCCGGCAGCTTCACGGACCTTTTGATTTTCACGGACAGCGGCGGCATCTGCAGCATGCCTTCCCGGATGGGGAATGCCACGACCTGCCGGAGCAGATAGTCCACCGCCGCCCTGCCTTTTACCGGACGAGCCTCCGACGCGGATTCCCGTGACAGCGGCACCATCTCTGTCCAGAATCCGGGGTATTGCTGCGGGTCCACGTCCACGGCGGCTGGTGGGCGCTGTGCGCGCAACCTGTAAATCACGCAGAACTGCTGGCCGACATACGCTTCGCGCAGGCTGAACTCCGTCACAATCGCCAGGTCCGGCGCGATTCCGGACACGACGGTCAGATCCGGTTCCGCGGCAACTCCCTGCGCCCCGGCGTTCGGCGCAAACACCCAAAGGAGGATCCACACGAGCAACAAACGGACGCGGTCCGGCGCCAACCTGCCGGAGCGCACGCTCGAGCGCGCCGCAAGGCTGACGACGTGCTCGCCCCACAGCAGAAGCAGCGCTGCCAGTGCCAGCCATTGGACGTCGCTGAATGCCGACCGTCCGTCCTGATTGGAATCGGCAAGCCGGATCCAATCCCGGAGCATTCCCGGCTGGGAATTCCACTCCCATGCCCCTGCCGCTGTCCGCCGCCCGTAGGAAGCCGCCGAACCGCTTCCCGAAAGCGCCACAAACAGGACGCCCGATCCGCCGGCAGGCATACCCGCCGCCAGTCGCTGGATTTCCTCTTCGGATCTGGAGCTGAGGATCACGATCTGACGCGCGGAAACTGCCTGACTTTTATCGCCCACCATGTCCGCAACGGTTTCGACGACACCGGCGCCGCTATTTGTTTGCAATTCAAATCGCAGCCGACCCGCGAGCATCCGGACGCCCGACACATCCACGGTCGGCGGTATGAGGACTTCTGCCGGACGGCCGGGCGCGAAAACGCCGGCCGGCTCGCCCGCTGTCAATTCGAAGATGTCCCGGATGGCGTGTTCCAGTGAGTCCCAGAGCAGGTTGCCGGCTGAATCCAGGCTGCCTGCATCCAGCAGCAGTCGAATCCCGGCGGTCGGAACCGCCGATTCGACCTCCTGCATAACGGACCGTGGAATGGCGGCACCGGCAAGTCCCACGGCCGTGGCCAGCATCAGGAGCGCGGCAATCCTCGGCACCCAGCGAGTCGGGATTCCCATCACGGCAGGATCCCCAATCGCACGGATTTTACGCAGCCTCAGCCACTCCGCAAGAATCCAGGCGGCGACAACTCCCCCGGGCAGGATCCGGCTCCAAAAATTCGCTGCTATCCAGGCACTCATCTCGGGATCACCCCGGCAATTCAGCAAACATAAACCGTGTCCAGACAAGCTCGAGACAAATCAGCAGAACGGCAGTCCCGGCGAGCATCCGGATCCAGGAGAAATCGGGCCTCTCAGGCATGCCCGCCGCGCGTGTGCGCTCTTCCTCAGCGATGGCAAGCAGCGCGTCCCGCAGTTGCCCGGAGTTCCTCGCACGCGCATATGTACCCCCGGCAATCCGGGACATTTCTTCCAGGGCCTTATCGTCGATCTGGATGCGCGCGGTGACTTCGACCGGCGCTCCTTGCGCGACCGGAACCCAGTACCGTGAATCTGAATCCGTCCCGATCCCGATCGCGTCGATGCGGATGCCCATTGCCGCGGCGATGCGCGCCGCGTCGGCAGGCGCAAGGCCTCCGCGGTTGTTCACGCCGTCGGTCACGAGCAGGATCCGGCGCCGGCCCCACGGCCCGCTCCGCAGCCGGTTGACGGCGCTCGCGATGCCGCTCCCGATCGCCGTGCCGTCCTCCCCGAACCCGGCGGAGCTCACCTTCGCCAGTGCGCGCGGCAGCGCCTCGCGCATCGCAGTCACCGGCACCACGAGTCTCGGCGACGCCGCCAGAAGTATCAGGCCCAGGTCGGCGTGGGACAGGATGCCGGAAAACTCACTCAGCAGTTCCCGGGCAGTCTGCAGCCGGTTCCCCGGAGTAAAATCCTCGGCCGTCATCGAACTGGAAATGTCGAGGACGATGACAAGCGCTTCCCCCTGTTGCGCTTGGACGGCAACCGGCCGGCCGGCACGAATACCCGCAGCTACCGGGACCAGACAGAGCAAAGCGCCAAGCCTCAGCCACAGGCCGGCCGCATCCGGAAGCCGAAGGCGCCGCGCGGATTGCGGCACCCAGTCGTAGGCGGACAGCAGGAGAGCGCTCCGGCGGGGAAAGGCGAGCATCCGGCGCACGAGGAGCAACAGCGGCACCGCCAGAGCCAGCAGCAAGATCCACGGGTGGGTAAACCAGATATCAGACATCAGACCTCAGACCTTGGTCGGTGCAGTTTGGCATCGCAGCCACTCTCCGGACTTGAATTGCCTGCCTGCCCGGAAGGAGTCGGGAGTCAGTAGAGAAGCACAGGCATTACGAGAACACAAACAGATCCGCGCGATAGCGGAGCCGCACGGGCAATCGATCGGGTGTTCCTGCATTGCCACCCTTTACTCCGCCGGCTCCCTCGCTGTTGCTGCCCGGTGCACTCACTCCCAAAACCCAGCACCCCAAACCCGGTTCCTTCGTCCATTGAAAAACCGCCTGCGGTGGGATATTGTATGGCTGCCGCAAGAGACACGCAAACAAAACTCGGGAGAACACTCATTAGCCGCCAAAGCATTCTTATCGTCGATTTCGGTTCTCAATATACCCAGCTGATCGCGCGTCGTGTCCGCGAGCTCCGCGTGTACTGCGAGATCGTCTCTTTCTCTCAGGCTGTCGAGAAGTTGCGTGAGATGCAGCCCGCCGGGATCATACTTTCCGGCGGTCCGGACTCCGTTTGCCGGGAGCAGAGCCCACGGGTTGCGCCCGAGGTGTTCGCCCAGGGGATTCCTGTGCTCGGCATCTGTTACGGATTGCAGCTCATCGCGCACAGCCTTGGAGGCGCCGTAGTCCCCGGCAACCAGCGCGAATTCGGCCGGGCGATCCTCGAAGTCGAGGAAGAGGGCGAGCTCTTTGCCGGGTTGCCCCGGACCTTCCGCGTCTGGATGAGCCACGGCGATCGCGTCGAGTCTCTCCCGGCGGGTTTCCGTGCGCTGGCGCAATCCGGCAAAATCCTGGCGGCGGCCGGCAACGAAGAATGCCGGATCTGGGGCCTGCAGTTCCACCCCGAGGTGGTCCATACACAGCACGGCACCGCGATCCTGGAAAATTTTCTGACGCGCATCTGCGCTTGCCGTGGCGACTGGACGATGGCGGCCTTCATCGATTCCGCCGTGGACCGGATCCGGCGCAAGATCGGCCCGGGCGCCGCCATCTGCGGGCTGAGCGGCGGCGTGGATTCCACCGTGGCGGCCTGCCTGGTCCACAAGGCCATCGGCGACCGGCTCAACTGTATCTTCGTCGACAACGGCCTGCTGCGCAAAAACGAGTACGCCTCCGTCCTTTCGAGCTTCCGGGACCACCTCCATCTCAAGGTGGCGGGAGTTCCCGCAGCGGAACGATTCCTTTCCCGGCTCGAGGGGATCGAGGAGCCGGAACAAAAGCGCAAGATCATCGGGGAGGAGTTTATCCGCATCTTTGAGGAGGAAGCGCGCAAGTTCGGCGATGCGAAATTTCTGGTCCAGGGGACGCTATACCCCGACGTGATCGAATCGACGTCCGTGCTTGGCCCTTCGGCGGTGATCAAGTCACATCACAACGTCGGAGGACTGCCGCTCGAAATGGAGCTTGCACTGGTGGAGCCGCTGCGGGAACTTTTCAAGGACGAGGTCCGCAAGGTCGGCGAGGAGCTCGGCATGGACCCGCGTTTCGTGCACCGGCAACCTTTTCCGGGCCCCGGTCTGGCGGTGCGCATCATCGGGCCTGTGACCGCCGAGCGCCTGGCTCTGCTGCGCGATGCCGATGCCGTCGTTCAGGAGGAGGTCGAGAAAGAGGGGCTGGGACGGGTCGTGTGGCAGGCTTTCGCCGTGCTCCTGCCCGTTCGCAGCGTCGGAGTGATGGGCGACGACCGCACCTATGAAAATGTCGCCGCCCTGCGCGTCGTAACCAGCCAGGACGGCATGACTGCGGACTGGGCCCGGCTCCCCCACGAGCTGCTGGAGCGCATATCCAGTCGCATTGTGAACGAGATCCGGGGGATCAACCGGGTGGTGTACGACATCACATCCAAGCCGCCCGGCACAATTGAATGGGAGTAACGCAGACCCATGGCTCCGCCCTTCGTCCACCTGCACACCCACTCCGATTTCAGCCTGCTCGACGGCGCTTCGAAAGTCAATCAGCTCGTGGAGAGCGCCCTCTCCATGCAGATGCCCGCGCTTGCCCTCACCGATCACGGAAACCTCTTCGGCGCCATTCAGTTCTACACCAAGGCGCGCAAGCAGGACCTCAAGCCGATCCTCGGCTGCGAGGTGTATGTCGCAAAAGAGAGCCGCCATAAGAAAACCGGTGGTGGGGACCAGTCCAATCACCTGATCCTCCTGGCGGAAGACGAAGCCGGGTACCGGAACTTGAGCAAGCTTGTTTCCTTCGGGTACCTCGAGGGCTTCTATTACCGGCCGCGCATCGACAAGGAGCTCCTTGCCCAGCACAGCCGGGGATTGATCGCGCTTTCGGCATGCTTGAAAGGTGCGGTACCGCAATACATCGCCATGGAACAGCTGGCGGCCGCGGAGGAGGAGGCCGGCTGCCTGCGGGAGATCTTCGGAGCACGCAGCTTCTACCTCGAGCTGCAGGACCACGGCCTGCCCGCCCAGGCAAAAGTCAACCGCAGCCTCCTCGAGATCTCCCAAAAGCACGGCATCCCGCTAGTCTGCACCAACGACTCCCACTACCTGCGCCGGGAGGACAGCACGGCGCATGACGTGTTGCTGTGCATCGGCACCGGAAAGAGCGTGCAGGACGCCGACCGGTTGCGCTACTCGAGCGACCAGTATTATTTCAAGTCGGGCGCGGAGATGCACCAGCTCTGGAAGGAGGTCCCCGAAGCGCTGGAGAACACGCTGCGGATCGCGGAGCGGTGCAATCTCGAGCTCAACACTTCCGCCTCCCACCTGCCGCCTTTTCAGGTCCCGGGCGGTGAATCCTGCGACACCTATTTTGAGCAAGTCGTCCTGGAGGGCTTCGCAAGGCGCAGCCCGCACCTGGAACACCTGGCGCGGGAAGGACTGCTGAAAAACCCGCTGCAGGCATATCGCGAGCGGCTCCGCTTCGAGATCGCCATGATCCAGAAACTGCAGTTCTCCAGCTACTTCCTGATCGTCTGGGACCTGATCCGGCATGCACGGGAGAAACGCATCCCGGTGGGCCCCGGGCGCGGATCTGTTGTGGGCAGCCTGGTCGCCTACAGCCTGCGCATCACCGACATCGACCCGCTGCAGTACGACCTCTTCTTCGAGAGATTCCTCAACCCGGAACGCATCGCGCCCCCGGACATCGACATGGACTTCTGCATGAACCGCCGCGCGGAAGTAATCGACTATGTGTCCCAGAAGTACGGCCGGGACAGCGTCTGCCAGATCATCACTTTCGGCACCATGGCGGCCAAAGGCGTGATCCGCGACGTGGGCAGGAGCCTGGACATCCCGTATGCCGAGGTGGATCGCATCGCCAAGCTGATCCCCAACGAGCTCAACGCCACCATCGACAAGGCCCTCGAGCAGGAGCCGCGCCTGCGCGAGGAAATGAAGAAGCCCCAGATCGAGAACCTGATCCAGATCGCCAAACGTCTCGAGGGGCTCTCGCGCCACGCCTCGACGCACGCGGCCGGCATCGTGATCGCTCCCCGGCCGTTGATCGAGCTGATTCCTCTGGCGAAATCCAACAAGGAGGAACTCACCACCCAGTACAGCATGAAGGACCTCGAGGCGATCGGCCTGCTCAAGATGGATTTCCTCGCCCTCGCGACACTGACGGTGCTCGATCTCGCCGTCAACCGCATCCGCGAGGAAACCGGGACGGACATCGACCTTGCCTCCATCCCGCTCAACGATCCGGGCGTCCACGCACTCTTCTCCGAAGGGAGAACAAACGGCATCTTCCAGTTTGAGAGCGGCGGCATGAAGGCGGAGCTGCGCCGGCTGAAACCCGCGCGATTCGAGGACCTGATCGCCTTGAACGCGCTGTACCGCCCGGGCCCCATGGACATGATCCCCGATTTCATCCGACGCAAGCACGGACAGGTGGAGGTCCGGTACCTGCACCCGGTCCTGGAGGAGATCCTGCGGGAGACATACGGCGTCATCGTCTACCAGGAACAGGTCATGCAGATAGCCAGCAAGATGGCCGGCTTTTCATTGGGGGAGGCCGACATCCTGCGCAAAGCCATGGGGAAAAAACAGGCCGCCGTGATGAACTCCATGCGGGACCAGTTCCTCGCCGGGGCCAGGACCAACAGGATTCCCGAGCGGATCGCCAGCCAGGTGTTCGACCTCATGGAGCATTTCGCCCAATACGGCTTCAACAAGTCCCACAGCACGGCCTATGCGCTCCTGGCCTACCAGACTGCCTACCTCAAACACCACTACCCGGTGCAGTTCATGTCGGCGCTGCTGACCAGTGAAATCGGCAACACGGAAAAGATCGTGATGTACATTGCGGAGTGCAAGGACATGGGCATACCCGTGCTCCCGCCCGATATCAACGAGAGCGAGCTGCACTTTCATTCGTCGGACGGCAAGATCCGGTTCGGGCTGCTTGCGATCCGCAACGTGGGCGCGGGCGCCATTCAGTCGATCCTCGAGCATCGCCGGCAGCACGGCCCTTTCCGCAGCCTGTTCGAATTCTGCGAAGCCGTCGACTCCCGGGCCGTCAACAAGCGGGTCCTCGAGAGCCTGATCCGCAGCGGGGCATTGGACTCCCTGGGCTGGAAGCGCTCCCAATTGACGGCAATCGCCGACGCCGCCCTGGAACAGGGACAGAAGACGCAGCGCGACCGCGCCAGCGGCCAGCGGGGCCTGTTCAGCACCCTGACAGGCCCGGCAGCCCTGGCCGATCCGGCCCCGCCTGACATCCCCGAGTGGCCCCATGAGCAGCTGCTTGCTTTCGAGAAAGAAACCCTTGGATACTATGTCTCAGGCCACCCGCTGGACCGCTTCACACGGGAACTGAGCCGGTTTTCCAGGAAGAGCCTGGCCGAACTGATCTCCGAGGCGGCCGCCGCGGAATGCAAGGTTGCCGGCATCGTCACCGATTCCCGCCTGAGACGTACCAAAAAAGGGGAGCTGATGGCGGTGTTCACGCTGGAGGATCTGACCGGCGCCGTGGAAGCGGTGGTCTTCCCGAGTGCATATGCCAAGTACTCCTCGTTCCTCGCGGCAGATACACCGGTCCACGTCGTCGGCCGGTTCGAGGTCGAGGAAAATGCCTGCAAGATCATCTGCTCGGAAATCCAGCCGCTCACGGGAATCGCGGTGCGGAACGCGCGCATGTTGCGCGTATGCGTCCCCGTCGCAAGGCTGCGGCAGGACAGCGCGCAGAACCTGTACCGCCTGCTCATGGAGAATTATGGCGAGACCGGCGTCGAGGTGGAACTGTATGATCCGGAGGAATTCCGTGTTACCATCCAGTCCGCAGAATTTGTGCGGGTGAGGGCGGATCCCGAACTCATCCGCCGGATCGAGGATATCTGCGGGGCAGGATCCGTGCAGGTGATGGAGTGACAGGTTACTTCATGGGACGCGGAGGGACACCCCAGGCGCGCCATTTGCACTGATATCCCGGCAGAACCTATCCACCGGCAGACGTTGAAGGGATAAGGTCCCATGGGCGAAGAGAAATCCTATCAGGCGGAGATTGACGAGCTGCGTGCGGAAGTCGAGCGGCTGCGCAGAAACAAATCCGAAGTCGACCTCGCATGGCAGCGGACACTGCTGGCGCGCCATGAGCAGCGCCCGTATACGCTGGATTATGTCGAGCGGCTGTTTCAGAACTTCTCGGAAATCCACGGCGACAGGCGGTTCGCGGACGATCCCACGATCATCGCCGGCATGGCGCGCTACCACGGCATTCCCGTCATGGTGGTCGGCCAGCAGAAAGGCCGGGACTTGAAGCAGCGGCAGTATCGCAACTTCGGGTGCGCCCAGCCCGAAGGGTATCGCAAGGCACTGCGCGCCATGAAACTCGCCGAGAAATTCTCGCGCCCGATCATCACATTCGTCGATACACCCGGCGCATATCCGAGCATCGGAGCCGAAGAGCGCGGCCAGGCGGAAGCCATCGCCTTCAACCTGCGTGAAATGGCCCGGTTCACCGTGCCCGTTCTGGTCTGCATCATCGGCGAGGGCGGCAGCGGCGGCGCCCTCGGCATTGCCGTGGGCAACTACATCGCGATGCTGGAGAACGCCATCTACACCGTCATATCCCCCGAAGGGTGCTCCGCGATCCTGTGGAAAGACCAGGACCACGTGATGGCGGCAGCCAAAGCCCTCAGGATCACGGCGCAGGACCTCCTGTCATTCGGTTTCATCGACGAAATTATCCCCGAGCCGGAGGGCGGCGCCCACACCAGTCACGACGCTGCCGCGCAGGGGCTGGATGCGCGCCTGAAGCCGGCGCTGGACTCCCTGATGCGCCTGTCCGGCGCCGAATTGCGCGAGACTCGCTACCAGAAATTCCGCCGCATGGGCGCCGTCCAAAGCGTGTAGGTCCTCCGCAGCAGCGCAGGGCCGATCCGCGCGACCACCGGTATCGGGATCGCTGTTGCGGCGCTGCAGGCATTAAAAAATATGGGTGCGGCTCATTCAGGACAGAAGATTTGTCGCACCAAATATGAGTTGGGATTGCGATCCGCAGAGCAGCGCCCAGGAGATTTGTCATTTGTCCGTTGTGAGCCTTTGGCCTGCGCGGTCCTGATCGAGGCGCTGAGGAAACGTGCAGGTCCGCGATTCTCCCTGGCGGTTATTGTCTAGCCAGCCCGAAAAAAAACTGCCACGAATTCCACGAATTATCACGAAAGCCGCATGGTATGGCTCGCATCAAGGGAAACACAGATTTCACAGCTATGATCGACGCCAAAAACTCTGTGAAATCAGTGAAATCTGTGGCGGCTTTTTCTTCGTGAAATTCGTGGCTTTATCTGCAGGCGCTTAACTGTTCCGAGCCGGGCAAACAGTTATCCTTGGCGCGGCCGGCAGCCGGCGCATCCGGAGCCATTCGAGCCTTTAAAATAAGACAAATGCCGGACACCCTCTTTCGGGTTCGTGCTGCCCGGGGCCATGCTCTGGGCCCGCAATCATTCGGGCTAGATCCTCCCGAAATTTCTTTCGATCTCGTACAAACTGAAGCGCAGCATGATCGGACGGCCATGCGGGCAATTGGTCGGGATTCTGGTCTTGGCAAGCTCGTCCAGGAGCCACTGCATCTTTTCCATGGTCAGCGGCATGTGCACCTTGATCGCCGCGCGGCAGGCGGTGCTCACGGCGATCCGGTCCCGGATGCGGTCCACGTCCAGCGTGCGGTCCTCGGTTTCCAGTCCTTCGAGGATTTCGGACAACAGCTTTTCGCAATCGACGTCTCGCGCAATTGCCGGCAGCGAGCGCACCAGCACGGTACTCCCCCCGAAACGCTCCATTTGGAAACCGTTCCGATTCAACTCAGGAAGCACCCTGTCAAACAGCGCCGCCTGGTGCGGAGCGAGTTCAATGGTGACGGGCACGAGCAGGCCTTGCGTCTCCACGGCGTTTCCCTCGAGCCCCTGGGCGAGTTTCTCATACAGGATGCGTTCGTGGGCGACGTGCTGGTCCACGATCAGAAGGCCTTCCGCATCGCTGGCAATGATATAGCTCTCCTGGATCTGCCCCAGAATCCGTACTCCGGCCGCCCGAAAGGCCGGGCTGTCCGGGTCGGCCGGGGCGCCGAGAAGCATTTCCGGACGCATCCTCAGGGATTGATGGCCGGGCAGGACTGCCTGCGATTGCGGCACTTCGCGCAGCGGATATTGAAACGCCCTCTGGAACGGATCGCGGGCTGCCGCCTGCGGGGTGAAGGGCACGGACCCTGCGCCGCGTGCCTCCGGCGCCGCCCCATTGGGCGGCAGCCCGGCAGGCATCTCGCCCCTGTGTTCGTAGTGCGGAACCGAACGGCTGCCGGTCAGAGCGCGCTCGATGCAGGTGCGGACCAGGCCGTGCACCACGTTTTGCTCGCGAAACCGGACCTCGATTTTGGCGGGGTGCACGTTGACATCGATCTGGTCGAAAGGCAGTACGACGAAGAGCAGCACCACGGGGTAGGCGGACGCAGGGATGCTGTGTGTGTAAGCCTGCCGCACCGCACTTGTCAGCACCTTGTCGCGTACCATGCGCCGGTTCACGTAGAAAAACTGCGAGTAGGGATTCGTCCTCTGCTCGTGAGGTTTCGAGGCGAATCCGTGGACCGAGATGTCTCCGGCACGGGCATCGAGTTCCACCAGATTCGTCAGGAAAGCGTCTCCGAAGAGCTGATACACGCGCTCGCGCACGGTCGGGACAGGCACCGCATCTATGAGCCGGCGCCCCTCGCTCTCCAGGGTGAAACGTATCTCCGGGTGGGCGAGCGCGTAATGAGTGACCAGCCTGGTGATGTGTCCCAGTTCGGTGTCGTGGGCGCGCAAAAACTTGCGGCGCGCCGGCACATTGAAAAAGAGGTCCCGGACCGTTACCTCCGTCCCCCGGTCCCAGGGGACCGGTTTGACCGTCCGCAGCGTGCCGCCGTGTATCTCGAGCTCTGTCCCGGGGGTATCGTCGGGATCGGAAAAATAACGCGTGCGCAGCACCAGGCGTGAGATGGAAGCCACCGACGGCAGGGCTTCGCCACGGAATCCCAGTGTGGAAATCGCAGCCAGGCCTTCTGCAGTCTGCAGTTTGCTTGTGGCGTGGTGCTCGAACGCAAGGATGGCATCATCCTGAGTCATACCCTCCCCGTCGTCGCGCACCACGATCCGCTTTTTCCCGCCCGTTTCGACAGCGACGTGCAGCGACCGCGCCCCGGCGTCCAGGGAGTTTTCCAGCAACTCCTTCACGACCGACGCCGGCCGTTCGACAATCTCACCGGCCGCAATCTTGTTTGCCAGGATCTCAGGCAGTACCCGTATTTTGCTCATGATCCAGCAACCGCGGCGAATGAAAACCGGATATTTGGACGCGGAAGAACGCCGCTTTCGGACGCCGCCAGGATTAGCGAGCGGGGGGCGTGCAAGCACGCCGCAGGCTCGCCGGCTTTTGCAACCTGAGAGGCAACGCTGTGCGCTGTCTGCTGATTGCGGCGCCCGAAATCAAGTGCTTGCACACGATTGCCGGTCTTCTCGTTGCTCCTTTGCGCTTGACTCCGGGCTCCGCCTGAAACAACGCAGAAACCTGCGAGCCCGAGGCGCGTTTGCCTGCGTCCTTCCGCGTCCAACAAGATCCCGGCCGCTCTATCCATTAATATTGCAGGTTAATGGTCTGAGGCTGCACTGGAGCGCGAGAGGAGGTACTCCTCCAGCTCCTCCAGAGTCACCTCCCGCTGCGTCGAGTCTTCCATCCGTCTCAGCGGGAAACGGTTTCGTGCCAACTCGTCCTCTCCGACGATGAGCACGCTCTGCGCTCCCACACGGTTTGCCTGCCGCATCTGACTCTTGAGGCTCCCTCCCCCGGGATCGAGATAGCACGAAACCCCCAGATGCCGGAATGACCGGGCAATGCCAAGCGCCTTCCGGAACGCGACGTCCCCCAGATACGCCAGGTAAAGCTCGGGAGGATGTTTACCCAGGCCTTTCACGTTCTCCGGCAGGATCATCACCAGGCGGTCCAGCCCCATGGCAAACCCGAAGCCCGGGACCCGCGGTCCGCCCAGGATTTCCGCCAGACCGTCATAGCGCCCGCCGCCGACCAGAGCATTCTGGGCCCCCAACCCCCCACTCACGATCTCGAATGCCGTCTTCACGTAGTAATCCAGCCCGCGCACCAGTCGCGGGACAATCTCGTAAGCGATTCCGGCATCCCGCAGGTGCAGTTGCACCATCTCGAAATGCTGCGCACAGCTCTCGCACAGGTGGTCCGCAATCCTGGGCAAGGCGGCAATGACTGGCTGGCACGTCTCGACTTTGCAGTCCAATACCCGCAGCGGATTCGTCTCGGTCCGGCGGCGGCAATCGTCGCAAAGCTCCCCTTGATGCCGGTTCAGTTCGTGCCGCAGCGCGGCGATGTACCCCGGCCGGCAGCTCCCATCACCTACCGAGTTGATCAGCAGCCGCGCGCTGACCTCCAGGGTCTGGAGGAAAAAGAGCGTCATCTCGATCACTTCCGCCTCGATGGAAGGATCATCGGAACCCAGGACCTCAGCACCGATCTGGTAAAACTGCCGCCACCTGCCCTTCTGCTTCTTCTCGTGCCGGAACATCGGCCCGATGTAATACATTCGCGCGAGTCCGGCACCCCGCTGCATCGAGTGCTGCAGATAGGCCCGGACTACGGAAGCAGTGGCTTCAGGACGCAGGCTGACAGACTTGCCGCTTTGATCCCGGAAGGTATACATCTCCTTCCCTACAATGTCCGTCTCGCCGCCGATTCCGCGCGAGAACAGCTCGGTCGCCTCGAACATTGGTGTCCGGATTTCCTCGAAACCATAGCGGGAAAATACTTTAGCGGCTGCCTGTTCCACAACGTGCCAGGCAGCAACCTCTTCGGGCAGAATATCCCGGGTTCCCGGCATCGTCGTCAAAAGTGAATCTTCCATCCCAGGACCTCTCTTCGACAGGTGGTCACAAGCTCTGCCAACTCGGGCTCCGAAGGCTTCCGAGGTTCTGCCTGCGGGCAAAAACACCCGGAAAGCATCAAGGGTAACATAATTTACGATCTCTCAGAACGGCATCGAGAAACTTTCCCGCCGGGTGAGTACTCAATATCACTAAGGGCTCGGGTAACGGAAAGGGGGAGGAATGCTCAAAACCAATTCGCTTAGGGAACTGCTCAGAAAAGAAATCATCGGACAGGATCAGGCGATCGACTCTGTGGTCCGGACGGTCGTCGTAGCCGACCTGGGGATCTGCGATCCGCGTCGCCCGCTGGGGACTTTCCTGTTTCTTGGCCCGACCGGAACAGGCAAAAGCCAGATCGGGCGCTCACTTGCCAAGGTCCTGCATGGTGATGAAAGCGCTGTAGTTTCTGTCAATTGTACTGAATTCAAGAACCCTCACGATGTCGCCAAGCTCGTCGGTGCGCCTCCCGGGTACGTCGGACATGAGCAGGCCCCCTTCCTCACGCAGGAAAAACTCGAGAAACGCCTGACGATCGTCCTGTTCGAGGAGCTCGAAAAAGCCGACCGGGCACTATTCGACCTCCTTCTGCAGGTCCTCGAGAGGGGTGAACTCACTACCGGCCGCGGGGTGGACCTGAGTTTCAGAAACTGCTTCGTAATGATGACCAGCAACGTCTGCGCCAAGGAGATCGACAGGCTGACCAGCAATGAGGTCATGGGATTCGGACCGCGCCTTGCCGTCCTTCAGCCCGAGAACGCGGATCAGCGGATCAAGGCTGCTTGCAAAGGAGCTGTGGAGAACTTCTTCAGCCCCGAGTTCATCAACCGGATTGATGAAATCGTGACATTCAATCCCCTGCGGTATGAAGACCTGACGGCGATCCTCGAGAAATTCCTGTTCGAAACCAGGGTGAGGGTGGCAATGACAGGCGTGAATATGATTGTCTCGGAATCCGCCAAGAAGTTCCTCATCGAGAAGGGGACTAATCTGCGTTACGGCGCGCGCCCCCTGCGCCGGGCGGTCAGAGAGTATCTCGAGTTTCCGCTGGCCACCCTGATCGCGGAAAGCGATACGGCAAACAGCATTCAGACGGTTCAGGTGGAAACAGGCGAAGGCCAGTTGCGTTTCTATTTCGCGCAGACAGCCAGGGGAGCCATGGCCGTCTGATTCGATCGCATATTCGGGTGGTTCATTACGGACGCGGAAAAACTCCGCTTTCGGACGCTGCAGGGATCAGGAAGCATGCGGTGTCCAGACACCAGGGCGATCGCGATGCGTGATTGCGGGCGTTCATCCGCGTCGCCGACATCAGGCCGGGGGAGCGAATTCGATGCGGTAGTTCAAGATCTTGCCCCGTGAGCGGTGCACTTCGCCCGACTCGACGCCGTTGCTGGCTCCGCCGACGTAGCATTTCCGGATCTCGAGGAAGCCGCCTCTCGCGATTGCGTTGCTTCCGCAGGTGCGGCCGGCATCATCAGCCGCCGTTACGATCCCATAAAAACGCTCCACGAGCCGCTCTTCCCCTGTCGACCCTTCCCCGGCACTCTCCTGGTAACAGCGCATCTGCGTTACGTGGTAAATGGCGGATCCGGCAGAACCGGCAGGCGCGGATTCTCCGCGTACCGGCAGGTCAAGGACGCTCCAGACCCGGAAGGATGTGGGCTGCAGAGTGTAGCGGTCATGGGCGAACCGGCCCTCGCCGTTCTCTTCCACTTCGAACTGCCCAGTCCACAGAACCGCTCCAAGACAATCGCCGGGCACTTTCCTGCATGCCAGAGGCCTCGGCTCGTCCTTTCTCGATCTGCGCGCCATCGCCACGGCGGTTCCTATCGCAATGCTCCCTAGCGATGACCAGAGGAAGAGCTTTTTAAACTTTGGCTTCATGTTCGTCCCTGAGAAAAGCCCCGGATTTGAACGACCTGGCGTCGCAGGGCCAAGTCCGCGGCCAGCGTCATTGTATGTTACAAAATTCGATCTTGCGAATCAAACGCATCGGGTCGCGCCTCCACGCCCACGAACACCCTTCAACAATGCCGGTTCCGACCCCGGCTCAAACATCTCTCCCTATTCTTCACGCGCGCATTTGCTGCAGGTGGGAAGCGCGAACCGCCTCCCGCGCCACCACGCTGCGCCCGGCAACATCCTCAATCAGCGATTCCAGGTGCCCGATCAGATTTCGAATGCCCAATTGAACGTCGGCCTGGTTTCCCGCGGTGATAAGCGTTTCGCAGAATCTCTCCAGTTCATCCCAATCCTGATACATCAGGTGGCGCATGGACTGTTCGCGAAACGACATGATCCGGTCCAGGACCAGGTCAAGGTCGAAGGCCGCCGTCTTTTCCAGCTCCAGTCTCAAGCCCTGCCTCAGCTCCCACAGATTCTGCTGGATCAGTAGACCACGTTCCTGTTCCTCCGAAATGGAAGGAAACAGCGTCTTCGCCGGCATGCCGGGATCGAAGGCGTGAACCAGCGCGGCGACGCACCCCTGGTAGCAATGGAGCAGCAGGCCATGACTCCGCCCGACGACCAGACTGACCAAGGATGGATCCTTCTCCGCGGCAACGAAGGCGAGATCCCGTTCCGACACGCGCCGGCTCTCCGCGCGGAGGCGGTGCATCACGAACTCCGCAGCGTCGCGCAATTCCGGGGTGCTCCTCTTCTCCTTCAGGAAACGCGACTTGAGGAACTCGCACAGGGATTCCGTTTGCTCGTGAAGGAGAGAGAAAACCACCAGATACCGCCGCAACGGGCAGTCAGCGCCGATCGCCTTTGCAATCAGTGCGAGATAACGCTGGAGACGGTAGAGGTGCAGCAGCGCCAGCGCCACGTTCCGGCGCATCCGCTCCTCCGGAATCGCCTGGACAATTCCGCGCAGGACCGGGTTGTCAACCCTGTCGTGATGCAAGCGGAGAGGCTGGTTGAGCAACAGCGCAACAAACCTGCTGTTCCGTATGTCCCGCTGCAG
>JAFNAG010000017.1 GCA_017860135.1 Acidobacteriota bacterium | reverse complement strand
AGCATGGCGCCAAGATCGAGAGCCACCATCTGCTTCCGCTTGAGCGTTTCGGGCACATCCCCGGAAACGATGCGCTGGGCAAGCCCTTCCACGATCGCCGTTTTCCCCACCCCGGGCTCTCCGATCAGGACGGGATTGTTCTTCGTGCGGCGCGACAAGACCTGCATGACCCGGCGGATTTCGTCGTCGCGTCCGATTACCGGATCGAGCTTTCCCCGCCGCGCCAGATCGGTCAGGTCCCGCGCAAATCGCTTGAGCGCCTGATACCTGTCCTCCGCATTCGGGTCGGTTACGCGCTGGCTGCCGCGGACCGACACCAAAACCTGCAGGATGGCGGAGCGGTCCACACCGCGCTGGCGCAGAATGCGCCCTGCTGCTCCCTCCTCCGCGGACAGGGCAAGAAGCATGTGCTCCGTCGAAATGTACTCGTCCTTGAACTGATCCGCCTCCGCCTGCGCCTGAGTGAAAACGGCGTCGAGCCGCGGAGACAAGGAAATCTGGCCGCCCCGCACTCTGGGCAGTGCGGAGAAATGCTGCAGTACCTCCTGGTGCAGGCCGTCCGGAGCCACACCCAGCTTCTGCATCAGCGGGATCACGATGCCGTCCTCCTGGCGCACCAGCGCATCCAGGAGATGCTCCGGCTCCAACTGAGGATGCTCGAGGGAAGCCGCCAGATTCTGCGCAGCCTGCAATGCCTCCTGCGCCTTGATCGTAAGCTTGTCGAATCGAATCATACCTGTCCCAATCGACCCACCTGAATCCGCCGTTTATGACTGAATGGCCCGCGGGCGAAGCCATGTTCTGCGACAGCGGGCCTGCCGTGCGGTCGAGACGGATGTGGCTCCCCAAACCGCAGGGAGCCACCTTCAACACCCGCTGTCTCCGGCCAGCCCGTACCTGCTTTGCGGCCCCGGCCGTCGCGACCGTTCCGGGCAATTATTTGGCGCTGACCGGGATCTCACGCGGGCGCACTTCCGGCTTCTGCGGAATGGTGACCGTCAGAATGCCGTTCTTGTATTCCGCATTGATGTGATCGCGGTCCACGGAATCGGGCAGAGTAAACGAACGCGTGAACGACCCGTAGAAGCTCTCCATGCGGTGATACCTGTTGCGGTCTTCCTCGAGATCCAGCTTCTTTTCGCCCTTGAGGGTCAGTACGTCCCCTTCCAGCTTCAGGTCGATGTCCTTCTCGTTCATTCCCGGGACCTCGGCACGCAATACCAGGTTCCCGTCCTTCTCCAGAATGTCAACCGCCGGCAGCCACCTGTCCCCGCTGCGAGTGACGGAGGAAGAGAAGGGGAAATCATTAAAAAACTCATCGAAAAGCGATGTTGTCTCCGGCCAGATCCTCGACGGTGTTTCGGTTCTCCGGATATATGGAATCAGTCTCATCTTGCAAGCCTCCTTTGCAATTCTTTCGTCCCAGGCTCATCTCCCGGAACTGTTTCTGTATAAGATTTTAGTGTCTGTTTGTCAACTTTTGCACCTACCCCTTGGTTACCCGGATGGAACGGGATTGGACCTCCGGCCTGAAGGGAATCGCAATGGTCAGAACGCCATTGTTGAAGGCGGCGGCAATCTTCTCGGTGTCGGCATAATTCGGCAGATCGAAGGAGCGGCTAAAAGACCCGTAAAAGCCTTCAATCTGATGATAGAAATAACCGGAATCTTCGCCATCGGACTTCCGCTCTCCCTTGATGGTCAGCGTGTTGCCATCCAGCTTCAGATCCAGGTCTTTTTCCTCAAGACCAGGTATCTCGGCTCTAATAATCAACTTGTTGTCCTTCTCCAGGATGTCGACCGGAGGGCGCCAATCCCCGCGCCGGCGGGCGAGTGCATTGCTTACCGCCCAATTGTTGAAAAAATTTTCGAACATGCGAAATGGGCTGGATAACGAGGTGTTTTCCTGCTCGACGTTTGTCCCGGGGCTGCTTCCCGCAATTCTGATTACCATAGGTTCCTCCTTCTGCTCTATCTCTCAAACATCATTGACTGCGACTATCTAATAAAATCTGCGTCTGGAATTGTCAAACAAGTGCCCGCATCCGCCAACGAGGATTCCTGCCCGGTTGTGCGAGGCCACATGAGGTTCGGCATCGGGTGCGCACCATGTGTGGATGACAGGGAGGGACCGTGAAGACATCGAAGGCTTCAAAGAGAGGATTCAGCGGTCTTCGGAGCTTCGGCGAGACATATCCAAACGCTCTATGGCCGGGAGGGCCACTTTTCCCGGGCCGGATGCGCGATTATTTTGGTATCATACGAATCTAACTTTTTGGAGATCATACAGGTGCGAAGGACTCTGGAAATTAAAAACACGCTCAATTTGCCCAAGACCTCCTTCAGCATGAAGGCTGACCTGCCGCAGCGGGAGCCTTTGATGCTCAAACACTGGGACGACATCGATCTGTATGGAAAGATCCGTGCCGCACGCGCCGGGTGTCCGACCTTTGTTCTTCATGATGGACCGCCTTACGCCAACGGCGCGATTCACATGGGGACTGCGATCAACAAGATCCTGAAGGACATTATTGTCCGATCGCGCACCATGATGGGTTTTGACGCCCCGTACCTTCCGGGCTGGGACTGCCATGGGCTTCCCATCGAGATCCGGGTCGATCAGCTTCTGGGTGCGAAAAAAGCCTCCATGAGCAAGGTAGAAGTGCGCCAGGAGTGCCGCAAATACGCTGAAAAGTATATCCGGGTGCAGCGCGAAGGCTTCCAGCGCCTGGAGGTGTTCGGTGAGTGGTCGGCGCCCTACCTCACGATGAGCCATTCATACGAAGCCGAGATTGCCCGCGCGTTCGGAGAATTTGTCGGCAAGGGCATGATTTACAAGGGCATGAAGCCGGTGCACTGGTGTATCAGCTGCAAGACAGCACTGGCCGAGGCGGAAGTGGAGTACGAGAGCCATATCAGCCCCTCCGTTTACGTGGCGTTTCCGGTGGAAACGGATCTTTCGGATATCGACCCGAGGCTTGCGGGCCAGGACTGGGCGATGGTGATCTGGACGACCACTCCGTGGACGCTTCCTGCCAACCTTGCGATTGCCGTGCATCCCGACTTCGAGTACTCCGCAGTGCGCGTGGGGGAGAGGGGATATATAGTTGCCACGGAACTAGTTGCAGCAGTGGCCGAAGCTTGCGCCTGGGAAGCTCCAGAGGAAGTGTGCCGCTTCTACGGCAAGGTGCTCGATCGGCGCCTGGCCCGCCATGCATTCCTGGACCGCAGCTCGCTCTTGGTGCTTGCCGACTACGTGACGCTCGACGTGGGAACCGGTTGTGTTCACACCGCTCCCGGGCATGGGTACGAAGATTACCTGACGGGAGTTGCCTACGGGCTGGACATCCTCTGCCCGGTCGACGATGACGGACGGTTTGTCCCCGATGTGGAGCACTTTAGCGGTCTCACGGTTTTCGAAGCGAATCCGAGGATCGTCGAGCATTTGCGCGCTTCGGGGGTTCTGCTCCATTCTGAGTCCTTCGAGCATACCTACCCGCATTGCTGGCGCTGTCACAGCCCCGTGCTGTTCCGAGCGACGCCCCAGTGGTTCATCGCGCTCGACAAGGACGGATATCGCCTGCGGGTTCTCGATGCCATCAAGACCGTGCGATGGATTCCCGCCTGGGGGGAAGAGCGCATCAGCAACATGGTAAAGGAGCGGCCTGACTGGTGCATCTCGCGCCAGCGTGACTGGGGCGTTCCGATCGTGGCGTTTTACTGCGAGGCGTGCGGTGAGATCCTGCTGGAGAAGGAAGTGATTGACCATGTTGCGGCGATCTTCGACAGGGAAGGCGCCGATGCCTGGTACGCACGCGAACCGGCCGGGCTGATGCCGGAGGGAACGAACTGCCGCAAGTGCGGCAGCCTCGAGTTCCGCAAAGAGTCGAACATTCTGGATGTCTGGTTCGACTCGGGAAGCAGCCATCTGGCGGTGCTGGGGCACAGGAAGGATCTGCCCTGGCCTTCGGACCTGTACATCGAGGGAGGCGACCAATACCGCGGTTGGTTCCAGAGTTCGCTGCTGATCGGCGTGGCTTTGCACGGCAGGCCCCCCTACCGGACATCGATCACTCACGGATGGACGCTTGACGAGCAGGGGCGTGCCATGTCCAAATCCAAGGGCATCGGCGTGGATCCCCATGATCTGATCAGGGAGCAGGGCGCCGAGGTGACGCGACTCCTGGTGAGCTCGGTGAATCATGTCGAGGATGTGCGCATCTTCGATGAACTGTGCGAACGGCTCAGGGAGGCGTACCGCAAAATTCGCAACACGGCCCGCTTCATGCTGGGGAATCTGAGCAACCAGCAGGATGCGGACCGCCCGCGTTTCAACCCCGCACGAGACTCCGTACCCTACGATTCGATGTTGGAGGTCGACCGCTGGGTGCTGGCACGCACGGCGAAACTCATCCAGAAATGCACCAAGGGCTACGAGGATTACCAGTTCCACCAGGTTTACAGTGCGCTGTACAATTTCTGCTCCGTAGATTTGTCGGCCTTCTACCTGAACATCCTGAAAGACCGTCTGTACACCCATGCGACCCGCTCCGTTTCGCGGCGATCGGGCCAGACCGCCATGTGGCAGGTGCTCGATGCCCTGACCCGTTTGATCGCCCCGATCCTGCCCTTCACGGCGGAAGAGGTTTTCGAGGCGATGCACGAAGGTGACGGCCGGCAGGAGCGGCAGGCATCGGTCCATTTGCTGCTGTTTCCCCAGTACCGGGAAGAGCAGGACCAGGACGCTCTCCTGGCAGAATGGGACAAACTGCTCGATGTGCGGCAGGCGGTTTCCAAGGCTCTCGAGGAGATGCGGCAGTCGGGAGCGATCGGCGATTCGCTCGAAGCGCGGGTGATCCTCCATGCCGCGGGAGAAACGGCCGCCCTGCTGCGCAGGCACGAGCCGGATCTGCGCTACATCTTCATCGTGTCGCAAGCGGATGTCCTCGCGGATGGGGACGGCTCGCTCCGCGTGGAGGTAGCTCGGGCGCTGGGGGAGAAGTGCGAACGCTGCTGGAATTACTCGGTGGAGGTTGGGCGCAACGTAGAAGCTCCCAACATCTGCGAACGCTGCGTGCAAAGCGTAGCGGGGATGTGCGCCTGAAAGGGGCCGGGAGGCAAATGGCAATGACCACTGTGCGGGGCAAGCTTACCCTGATAACGGTGCTCGTGCTGATCATCGATCATCTGTCGAAGTACCTCGTCAGCCGGACCATGAGCCTGCATGAGACGATCGACATCATCCCGGGCTTCTTCCGCCTGTCCTACGTCCTGAATACGGGCGTGGCCTTCGGGTGGTTCTCCGATCCGCAGCCGTCCTGGAAACCCTACCTCCTCGCCGCCATGGCGATTGTTGCGGTCATCGTGATTCTGATTTACAGCTATCACATGCCCGAGGAACGATGGCTCCTGCAGATTTCTCTTGCGGTGACCATGGGGGGGATTCTCGGCAATTTTGCGGACCGCGTCGCGCGCGGGTCGGTGGTGGACTTCATCGAGCTGCATTTCCGGGATTCCTTCCACTGGCCGACTTTCAATCTGGCCGATACCGCCATTACGGTCGGCATCGCCCTGTTGCTGCTTGATTCTCTGAAGCACCCGGATCAGGAGGCCGGCCGGCAGGAGGAGGCCGATTTCAGTGAGCGGGGGCTTTAGCGGGTGTCCAACGATTGATTTTGCCGCCGGCCGAGGCTAGCCTGCGGCCTGCCGGGGGGGCGGGCGGTCCGCCCGTCAAATCCTTGAAAATGCGAAGACTTACTTCGTAGCTGATCGACGATGCGGACGAGACGCCCGCACTCCCGGTGTTCAAATGTCGGACACCCCCATGGCCGGAACGCTCTTTTCCATCCCTATTGGATGCCCATGATGTCCCTGAGCAAGATACTCACCCCGAAAGGCCCGATGCGGTCCGCCGCCCAATCCAGAGGCGCTGCAGCCCGGCTCCATGGCGGCGGCGTGCGCCGGATTGCATGCAGTCTTGCCGCATTGCTGCTGCCTGCCTTGCTGCCTGCGCAAGGGGACCTGGCTTCCGCGGTGGAGGGGCTGCAGAAACGGTACGCCACGGTCACCAGCTTGCGTGCGGAATTCCAGCAGCACTATCGTGGTCCGGGGATCGATCAAAAGGAGTCCGGGACCGTGTTCTTAAAAAAGCCCGGCCTGATGCGCTGGGAGTACCGGGATCCGGAGATCAAACTCTTTGTCGCAGACGGCAGGGACACGTACCTCTACGTCCCCGCGGACCGCCAGGTTCAGGTGCGGCGCGTCACGCCTGCCGATCTGAACAGCACGCCGCTGCAGTTCCTCCTGGGCCGGGGGGATATCCGTGAAAGCTTCGACGCTGCCTGGGAGCCGGGCACGGGCGCGGGCGGAGCCCTCCTGTTTCGCCTCACGCCCCGTTCCGCCGATACGGATTACGCATATGTAGTGATCGAGTGCGACACCTCCCGGCACGACATCCGCCGCATGGTAATCCACGAGCGCACGGGGGCGACGTCGGAATTCGTGCTCAGCAAGGTCGCCACCAATGTGAGAATGGAGCGCAGCCAGTTTGAATTCAAGATACCCGAAGGTGTCGAGGTCGTGCGCATCGATGAGAAGTGACCGCATCAGGACCACGGGAAGGGATGCCGCACCGAGGGGAAGAGATGTCGCGGCAATGGCCCGCGCGGGCGAGGAAGCGGCTCGCGAAACGGGCCGGTTTCTCATGGATCACCTGCACCGTGATTTCAGTGTCGCCCTCAAGGGCGAAATCAACCTGGTGACGGAAGTCGACATCGCGGCCGAGAAACTGATCGTTTCCCGGCTCACATCCGCCTTTCCCGAAAGCGTCGTGCTTGCGGAGGAAATGCACTCGGACGCCGCGCGCGGCGCCGTGACGTGGATTATCGATCCTCTGGACGGAACCACCAACTACGCTCACAGGTTTCCTGTCTTCACGGTTTCCATCGGGCTTGAGGTCGAGGGGACGATCGAGTGGGGCATCGTCTACAATCCGGTTCTCGGCGAGGCGTTCACCGCGCGCCTTGGCGGCGGTGCGTTTCTCAACGGCGCTCCCATCTGCGTGTCGGAGACGGACTCACTCGGCGCCGGTCTGCTCGTGACAGGTTTCCCTTATGATATCCGCACCAGCGCGGCCAACAATCTCAACTATTTCCGCGCTTTTGCCCTGCGTGCCCAGGGCATCCGGCGCACCGGCTCCGCCTCGCTCGACTTCTGCTATGTTGCCGCCGGCCGGTTCGATGGATATTGGGAACTCAGCCTGCATCCCTGGGACTGCGCCGCAGGCTACCTGATCGTCCGCGAAGCCGGAGGGAAGGTGACCGACTGGCACGGCAATCCCGGGTCTGTCTACGACCGGGAATGCCTGGCAACCAACGGGCGGATCCACGAGGAAATGATGGCGGTCCTGCAGGAGACGGCAGGGCTGAACCCGGGATCCAGATAGTCTCTGTCACGGAGCCATCAGACTGACAGTCCTGGACCTTGACCCGGACCTCGACGTGGACAACAGCGCATCGATTTCCAGAGGACTGATGACTCATTCGCTCGTGGTGGCATGCCCAGGAGAAACTGGTCCGGGTCTTGGTGCGGGTCGAGGTCCAAGTCGAAGTTCGAGTGCCACATTAACGAACTGTATACAAAGCGCGAGTCCGCGACAGATGCCAAATGGTTCCTGTTGCAGTATGCAGAGGAACTGCAGAATCGTACGGATCGGAGGCGAAGCCGTTGGAGTATGCGGGCACGACCGCCCTTCCAAGTTCAATAAAGGAGTCCGAAGTGAGACTGCGAGACAGAATTAACAGCGAACTGACTGCCGCGATGAAAGCAAAAGAGCCTTTGCGGTTGAGCGTTCTGCGCATGATGAAAAGCGCGGTCAAAAACCGGGAGATCGAGCTGCGAGCGGAACTCGACGACTCCCAGGTCATCCAGGTGCTTGCCACTCTGATAAAACAACGGAAAGACTCGATCGAGCAGTTCACCCGGGGTGGGAGGACGGAGCTCGCCGAAAAGGAAGAGTCCGAGATCCGGATTATCGAGGAGTACCTCCCGGCGGCGGTGCCGGAGGAGGAGATCGAGCGCACTGTCGACGCAGTGGTGCGCGAAACCGGCGCCTCCACACCCGGGGATATCGGCTCCGTGATGAAACAGTGCATGGCCCGTTTCTCCGGCAGGCTTGTCGACGGCAAGAGAGTCAACGCCGCCGCGCGCCGGCGGCTGGAACCTCCGAAGTAAACCACCAAGGCTGGAAGGCGCGGCTCTGGCCTGCCCCACAAAAAGCGACGCCAGTCCGCGCTACCATCGGTATCGGAGTCGCAATCGGGGTCGTAATCGGGATCGATGCCGATACCGTCTCGTGGCCGACATCAATGCGGCGGCTCAAGATCTGCCTGAAATTCGATGCCGATTGCGATACAGATTGCGACCCCGATTCCGAGGGTGATGTTCACTTGTATCGAGCGCATCTTGCCGCTCCCACGCAACGCCGGAGCGGCGGAGCCTGTCAGGGTCGCATGGCCAAAGGCCATGGTTTTAGACTGCGAAAATGGTACTTTTACAAATTATGCCCGAGGATCCCCACGGTGTTCTGCGACAAAAGGTGGAAAACCTGCCGGCTTCTCCCGGCGTTTATATCTTCAAGAACGCCCAAGAAGCGATCGTTTACGTCGGCAAGGCTCTCTCATTGCGGAACCGGGTGCGCTCTTATTTTCAGGAAAGCCGCGCCCCGGATCCCAAGACCGATCGCCTGGTAGAGGAAACTGCCGACCTCGATTACATCCTCGTCGACAGCGAGGTGGAAGCGCTGATCCTTGAGTCGACGCTGGTGAAGCGCCACCAGCCCCGCTACAACGTCAACCTGAAAGATGACAAGAGCTTTCCCTACCTCAAGGTCACGGTTCAGGAAGACTTCCCGCGGGTCTTTATCACTCGCAGAATCAAAGGCGACGGCGCCCTGTACTTCGGCCCCTTTCTGCCCGCCAGCCACGCGCGCCACACTATCCGGCTGATCCACCGCTACTTCAAACTGCGCACATGCAGCCTGTCCATCGACGGATCACTGCCGCGGCCCTGCCTGGACTTCCAGATGAAACGCTGCCTGGGACCCTGCGTGGCGGGTCTCTGCTCGAAGGAGGAATACGCCCGTGCCGTGGAGGACGTGAAGCTGCTGCTTTCGGGCAAGACCGACCGGCTGATCCGGGAGCTGGCGCAGCGCATGGAACTGGCGTCAGAAGAATTGCGTTACGAGGCCGCCGCGATGTATCGCGACTGGATCGCCGTGGTGCGTGACATGTCCGAACGCCAGAAGATGATCCTCGAGGGGCAGGTGGATGCCGACCTGTTCGGGTATTACCGCGAAGGCAGGCAACTCGCCCTGGCGGTCTTTGCCATGCGTGGGGGACGTGTCGTCGGGCGGCGCGAATTCTACTGGGAGGACCTGCTGTCATTCGAGGCGGGCGAATTCTTCTCCGCTGCGCTCAAGCAGTATTATCTCCGGGACACCTTCACGCCCAAGGAGATCCTGATTCCCGCCGATATCGAGGATGCCGAGGCGCTGGAAGCCTGGCTTTCCGATCGGAAGGGGAGCCGCGTCTCGATGCACTCTCCCAAGCGCGGCCTCAAGTCCGGACTTCTGGACCTGGTGATGCGCAACGCCCGGATGCTGTTCGAGACCCGCTTCCGCATCCTGAAGCCCCGTGGCGAAGAATTGCTCAGGCCCCTTCAGGAAGCACTCGGCCTCGCAGCCCTGCCACGACGGATCGAAACTTTCGACATTTCACACACCCAGGGGACGAATACCGTGGCGAGTATGGTGGTGTGCATCGGCGGCGAGATGAAACGGAGCGAGTACCGGAAATTCAAGATCGAAAGCGTCAAAGGGCCCGACGACTTCGCGGCCATGCGGGAAGTGGTGCACCGCCGCTACGAAGACCTGCTGGAGAATGACGAGAGCGTGATTCCAGACCTTGTTCTCGTGGATGGCGGCAGAGGCCAGCTCTCCTCCGCCGCCAGCGCATTATCGGATCTGGGCATGGAGGACCAGGCAGTTGCCGCGATTGCGAAAAAGGAGGAACTGCTCTTCGTGAAGGGGAGGGAGCAGCCGGTTGTCCTGCCGCCGGATTCTCCGGTGTTGCACCTGATTCAGACCATGCGTGACGAGGCGCACCGCTTTGCGGTCAGCTACCACAGGAAGCGCCTGGAAATGCGCGACCATTCCTCCGAACTCGACGGCGTTCCCGGAATCGGCGACGTGCGCAGAAAGGTCCTGCTCCGCGCATTCGGAAGTCTCGATCGGATCCGGCGCGCGAAATTCGAAGAACTGGCCCCCTACGTCGGTCCCAAAGCTGCGGCGAAACTGATCGAGTACTTCGAAAAGCTCACTTGAATTCGGAATCGGGATTTTGAAAGTCGGGTCGGGATATTGGGAATGAAGAATCTTCAGAGGGCAGTGCGAGGCTCCCTTCTCGAGGATTTCTTACGGTTGGTTTTTTCAGTCCGCGATCGGCAAACGAAATATCCCGCATTCCGAAATCCGCATTCCAAAATCATAGGACACTGTAATCGGTAACGGAGGTTTTATCGCCGAGGACGCTTCCTGCGCGCAGACGGACTCCTTCGCCGATGTGGCACTGCCTGCCGATGATCGACTGCTCGATCCTGGCGTTCTGGCGGATCCGTGTGCCGCTCCAGATCACGGAGTCCTTTATCAGCACACCTTCTTCGATGCGGCAGTTCTCCCCCAGAACGGAGTTCTCGATGACCACGCCCGGCTTGATGATGCAGCCGCCGTCCAGGATAGAGAAGGCATCGATCTGTACCTGCCGCTTTTCCCACCTGTTGGGAGGGCAGGATTTCAGAGGATAGCTGGGGAGCTTCATGCGGCCCGAGATGATGCCGAAGGTCGCTTCGAGGTATTTCTGCGGGCTGCCGATATCCTGCCAGTAAGATCGGGTGGTGTAGGAGTAGATACGTGCCCCTGCAGCGAGCATGGAGGGGAAAACCTCCCGCTCAAAGCTTTGCGGGCCTTCCCGGGAGACGCAATCGAGCACTGAGCGTTCCAGAACATAGATGCCCGCGTTGATGGTATCCCCGGTAACTTCATCTTCCGGCGGCTTTTCGACGAATCGAACGACCCTCCCGTCAGGTCCTGCTTCCACGAGGCCGTATCCGCTCGGGTTCATCACGCGCTTGGTCACGATGGTGGCATCCGCCTTTTGCCCCTGGTGGAACTGGATCACCTCGCGCAGGTCGGTGTCGGTGAGCACGTCCCCGTTGAGCACCAGCGTCATGTCATCGATCAGGTTTTCCGCCGCCTTCAGCGCGCCGGCGGTGCCGCGGGGGAAATCCTCGTACGTATACCGCATGGTCACGCCGTAGTTGATCCCGTCGCCGAAGATATCCGTGATCTTGCGCGGCTGGTAGGAAAGGCCGAGTATGATCTCGGTAATCCCCGCCTTTTTTATCTGTTCGATCTGGAAAAACAGGAAGGGAATGTTCGCGAGCGGCACGATCGGCTTGGGGATATGCAACGCCAGCGGCCGCAGGTGCGCACCTTTCCCGCCTGCAAGGATGAAGGCCTTTATCAAGTTTTCCTCCCCCGGGTCGAGACTGAACCGGAAATGATACCACACACGTATCTGCAGTCCTGTCGTCCGGGGTGAAGGGGGGTGCAATCGGAAGTGAGACTCGATCCTCGCAAAATTCAGGTCGCGCAACGATCAACGACAAAAGAATGCATCAATGGTCATTTGTCATCTGGCCGCTGCAAGCCTTCAGCCCGTGCGGCCCTGATCGCGTTCGGAGCGGGTGAAGCACCCGCGCGCAGAGCCAACCTGCCGAGCCCCCAAATGACAATTGACAGATTCTGTTTTGTTGAGTCTCACTTCCGATTGCGCCCGGTGCGGGCTCTGCAATCCTGCCGCGCGAGCCTGATTACTCCAGTTAAAATGTGCCCCCCTTCATGGTATATCTATTCAGGAAATGAGATGGAAGAGCTTTCTTGTGTTCCGCCTGGCGGGCATTCAGATCATCATTGACTACTCCTGGTTTATCATCTTCTTCCTGGTCATTTACAGCATGGCCGAAAACTATTTCCCGGCCACGCAGGGCAGCTTCTCCACCTCCCAGTACTGGATCATGGGTGTGATCGCCGCCGTCCTGTTTTTTCTCTCGGTTCTGCTTCATGAAATGGCGCATTCGTTCCTTGCGATCATGCACGGAATCAAAGTCACGTCGATTCGATTGTTCATTTTCGGAGGCCTGGCCCAGGTGGCCTCCGAGCCTGAATCCGGGCGGCACGAGTTTCTGATCGCGCTCGCGGGTCCGGCGACGAGCCTGCTCCTTGGCTTCGGTTTCGGTCTGCTCTACCTCGTGATGTTCCTGTCCGGGCATCTCGGCCCGGTGGCGAGTGTCGCGGGCTATCTGGCGACCGCCAATATTCTTCTGGGCCTGTTCAACCTGATTCCGGGTTTTCCATTGGACGGCGGGCGCATTCTACGCGCCATATTGTGGGACCGGTGGGGTGACGTAACGCGGGCGACCCGTGTGGTGAGCGGGATCGGGAATGCCTTCGCTCTCTTCCTCATCATCTTCGGCATCCTCCTCATGGTCGCAGCCCGAAGCTTGATTTCCGGGCTCTGGCTTGTGCTCATCGGTCTGTTCATGAAGCAGTCCGCCCTTGGAAGCTACCAGGCGGTGGTTCTGCGCGAATCGCTCGCCGGTGTCCAGATCCGGCAGGTAATGAAGGAGAACATCGTTTCAGTGGACTGGCTGCTGCCCCTCGATGAGCTCGTGCGCGAATATTTCTACAAATACCAGTACACGAACTTTCCCGTGTTGAACCGCGCCGAGCTGATCGGAATGGTCTCCCTCGATCAGGTGAAGGAGATCTCCAAGGAATTGTGGATGTTTAAACAAGTCCGCGATATCATGACGCCGATCGAACAGGTGCCGTTTCTTAAACCTACGGACGATGCCACGGAGGCTTTCCGGCTGATGGTTTCCCACGACATGGGTCGCATGATGGTGATTGAGGGAGGCAGGCTGGTCGGAATGGTCTCGCGCCGGGATCTTCTGGATCTTTTTAAAATCAAGTCGGATCTGGGCATTTCCTGAGGTTCATACGTTGCCGATGGGAGGGCGTATGCTCTCTTCGATTCTGTTGCCTCTTGCAGAATGGCCGCATGCCTCTCACGCTCTGGACTATGCTTTCTGGCTTGCCTGCAGAGCAGGCGTGCACATTCATGCGCTTGTGGTCATCAACGTCAAGTCATTCGAGATCCCGGTTCTCGGCACTGCCGACGGTTTCATGCCCTCGGTGGTTTCTCCGCCCGTGGCAGAGAGCCAGGCACTATTGGACGATTTGACGAAGCATGCCAGGGAGCGGATAGAACGGTTCGCCCGGATCTGTGAAGAGAAGGGCATACCATGTTCCACGGAAGTCCGGACTGGAATCCCGGCGGAGGTGATCGTGAGGGAAGCCGCGGCGCACGACATCATCGTGATGTCGAGGGTTGGCTACACCCGGGCCGGGATGGCGGACGACAAGGCGGTGGACCCGCTGGTGTCCGGCGTCATCCGCGGATCCATCCGTCCGGTGCTTGTTGCGGGGAAGGCCTTTCCGGCAAAAGGGACCGTCGGGCGCATCATGGTAGCCTATGACGGGAGCGTCCATGCCGTCCGGGCGTTGAGCGTCGCCGTGGAACTGAGTGCGCACGCAGGAGTCGAATGCCACCTGGTGACCGTCGCGGCCGACGAAGGGGCGGGGCGGGAGATTCTTGCCCCTGCGGAGTCTTTCCTGTACCACCACGCAGTGACGCCGGTCAAACGGGTTGTCATCGGTTCCAAACCCTCCGAGGTGCTTTGCGATGTCGCGGACGAGGTCCGACCCGACATCCTGATCATGGGAGCTTACGGTCACAGCCCGATCCGGGAAGTGCTTTTTGGCAGCACCACCGAGCGGGTTCTCTCTCACTGCGAAGCGACGGTCATCCTTCAGTCCTGACCGGGCGGCCGGGTTTCCCGGACGGCACAGAACCGAGTCGCTTCCGTGGCAGGTCGAAGTTTTCTTACCGCAACCTGTGTCACCTTTGGTAGAATCAATAGTATTTCTTGTGCGTTGACAGATAGCTGAATATGAATCTCCCGAACGGTCTGACCCTGATCCGCATCTTCCTCGTGCCATTCATCGTTGTGGTCCTGCTCACCAGGCCGACGGAGATCCAGAGCTGGGCGATCTGGGGAGTGTCACTCTTTCTTGGCGCCGCTCTGACGGACCTTCTCGACGGCTATTTTGCGCGGCGCCGCAAGCAGGTAACCACCCTCGGCCGCCTCCTGGATCCGATTGCGGATAAGCTCCTGATCTCCTCGGCGCTCATTTCGCTGGTGGAGCTCGATCTTGCCGAGGCGTGGATGGTGGCCATAATCGTAGGCAGGGAGTTTGCCGTCAACGGCCTCCGCAGCATCGCTTCCTCCGAGGGATTCGCCATTGAAGCGTCCACACTGGGCAAGGGAAAGATGGTGCTTCAGGTTGCGGCAGTTGTCGGGCTGATCCTCGGGCGGGCGCATCCCGGCTGGATCAGCCAGACTGCCAAATTCCTGCTGTGGGCGGTGGTAGCGTCCGCCCTGGTATCGATGGTGCAGTACTTCAAGGAATTCTGGTCGAAGCTGGACACAAGCATCAAACATCGCGAATATCGCCGTCTCCGCCTGTTGGCACGACAGCGGCAGATCAGGGCCGAGCGTCGCGAACTCCGGCGGCTGCGCAGGCTCGAAGGGAAAAAACGGAGCGGCCTGGATGCCGAACCGCGGGCCATGGGCAGCCTGCAAGATTCAGGCTGACAGGCACTACGCCATGAAGACTCTCTCCCCTCCATTGGATGAAGACGCTCAAAGAGAGCTGCTGGCACTCGCCCGCACAACTCTGGAAAGCTATTTCACAACCGGACGGGTTCAGGAATCCGCCATCCGCAATCCGGCGCTGCGCCGTCGAAGCGGCGCATTCGTGACGCTGCATAAAGGCAATGATCTGCGGGGGTGCATCGGCCTGATCTCCGATGAAGGAGAGTTGTGCCGAACCGTGCAGCGCTGTGTGCTGAGCGCTGCGCTCGAGGACAGCCGTTTCGCTCCGGTCACTCGCGAAGAGGTCGCCGCCTTGAGCATCGAGATCTCGGTGCTGTCCCCCGCGCAACGGGTCACGGATATGGGCCAGATTGAGGTGGGACGCCATGGGTTGATTGTATCGTCAGGCGGCTTCCGGGGCCTGCTGCTGCCTCAGGTGGCATCGAAATACGAGTGGGATCGCGAGACGTTTCTGGCTCAGACCTGCCGCAAGGCAGGGTTGCCCGCCACAGCCTGGAACAGGCCCGGAACGGTAATCCAGATCTTCGAGGCCCAGGTGTTCTCCGAGTAAGGGCCTGTCAATGAATAACCTTTGCACTCCGCTGCGCATGGGGCGATGGTGCTCGATCGTCGGCGTGTTCCTCGCCATCGGAACGGCCCATGCCGCCATGCTCTTCAGCAACATTCTCGTCTACCTTCAGGTGCTGGTGATGTTCTTCATCGTGCCGCTGTTCGGCGTGGTGATCCTCGGTATGCTCTGGAAGCGGGCAACGCCGGCCGGCGGCTTCCGGGATTCCTGTCGGGAATCCTCGCATCATTAGCCGTTTTCATGTATGGGCAGGCCTTCCCCGACCGCTTCGACTCCACCGCGTTGAATCCGGAACACATCCGCTTCATCGCACTGTCGCCCCTTGCCAAGGACATGGCGGTCAACATTTTCGGAGCACTCCGGTCGCTGATCCTGTGCATGACCGTGACCATCGGCTTCAGCCTGGTGACGAAACCGAAACCCGCCGGCGAATTGCGCAACCTGGTCCATGGATGAACTGAGTTGCCCGACGAAGGCCCTTGCCCATAGTACCGTCGTCCGGTCCTGTGGGCCTGAGTTGTTGCCGCAGCTTTGATCACGTTCAACATCGTATTCTGGCGGGGAAGGAATGAATGAGGAGCATAAGATCCCGATCTGGTTTTTCATTGGAGTGGTTCTGGCTTTTTATGGAATCGTGATTCTCGCGGCCGGCCTCTATCATCTGTTCTGCCTTCCGTCCCGCCCGATGGTGCCGCAGGGCGTGCATCCCGACATCTGGTGGCCTTTCGTGCTCATTGCGCTCGGCCTGATTTACGTTATACGACACGCACCATTGCGCCGAACCTCGGGAAAATGAGAATGTTACGATTAGTGGCACAGCATGGATTTCTTGCAGGCAGAAGTCGAAAGGCTTACGGCTTTTCTCCAGAAAGGCGGAATGCCTGCGAGCGCGGATCGGAGAGCCAGGAGGCTAGCGTTGGCAATCCGCGGTCCTTTTCCGATACGATCGGGTTTGGGTCCGGCCATTCGATCGCGAGCGCCGGATCGCACCATAATATCCCGCCTTCCGCGACAGGCGCCCATTCTGCAGTGCATTCATAGAGAACGATCGAATCGTCGGCCAGCGCCATGAAGCCATGTGCAAAGCCTGCCGGCACCCAAAGTGTGGCGTCGTTTGTCTCGCTGAGCTCGACCGCCGCATGGTCCCCGAGCGAGGGCGAACCGGGCCGGACATCGACGACGACATCCAGAATGGTTCCCCGGATGCAGCGGATCAGCTTGTCCTGGGGAGGATCCCACTGAAAATGCAATCCCCGGAGCACCCGGTGCCTCGACCGGCTCTGAATGGCCTGCCGGAAGACCGCCCGGATTCCCGCCTCCAGAAGGCATGACTGGGTGTACGACTGCAGAAGAAAGCCGCGCTCGTCGGTGAACCGCCGGGCTTTCAGCGTTCGGATTCCGCTCAGCTCATGGATGGGGCGTCGCATAGCGGCAGATCATAGCAGAATCCCGGTCGGCAAAGAAACGCCGCCGGTTCCGGCAATCGCCCGCTTCGATCACGGGAAGAGCTCCTTGCGGGCGGCTTCCGAGACCGCGATCACAGCCGGATTTTCGATCCGCCGATCGGGCGATATCGCACCAAATCGTTCCACGCCCGGTTGCGCGGGCGATTCCTAGAGACCGACCTCTGCCCAGGCTTCCCGTGCCGCCTTCTGCTCCTTGCTGTTTATGCCGAAGAGTTCTCCTGCGGCACGGACAGTCATATTCATCGCGTCGGCGAAGGTGGAATTGGCGCGCAGTTTGTCGCACAGGGCCAGATACCAAATCCGGCCCGCCTTCTCCCATGCATATCCTCCCAGGCGGGTTGCCAGTTGATAGAAGGCGCGATTCGGGATTCCCGAGTTGATATGGACGCCGCCGTTGTCGTCGATCGTACGCACATAGTCGCGCATGTGTCCGGGCTGGGGGTCCTTTCCCAGCAGCGGGTCGTCGTAGGCGGTTCCCGGTTCCTTCATGGAGCGGATACCCCGCGCTTGCACGCCGGGCAAGAAGAGACCCTCCCCGATCAGCCAGTCCGCATCCCGGGAGAACTGTCTCCGCTTGAATTGCTTGACCAGGGATCCGAAGACATCTGAGAAGGATTCGTTGAGAGCTCCCGGCTGATCCCGGTAGTTAAGATTGGCTTCGTATTGGGTTAGCCCGTGGGTCAACTCGTGGCCGATCACATCCAGAGCGACGGTGAACCGCCGGAAGATCTCCCCATCGCCATCCCCGTAGACCATCTGCCGCCCGTTCCAGAAGGCGTTGTCGTAGTTCACCCCGTAGTGTACGGTGGAATCGAGACGGAAGCCGCGGCCGTCAATGGAGCTGCGGCCGAAACTGCGGTAAAAGAAGTCGTAGGTGGCGCCCGAGCCGTCATAGGCTTCGTTTACGGCGACATCCTTGCTTTTCGGGTCGCGCTCCGCGCGGACCAGGCGGCCGGGAAGCGCATACCCATGACGGGCGTCGTAGATGGTTCTGCGCTTCGTGCCGGTCGCCGTGCTTGCCAGAGGCGCCAGAACAGTCAGAATTCTCCGCCCGCCCCGGAATTGTTCGGAATCGGTGAGAGTCGCCCAGGCGGCCGCCTGTTGGCGTTTGTCGCCCTTCAGCGCAATGGATTGCAGGATGTACGGCGGGACGATGCAGCAACCCGGCATAGGAAACAGCTCCTTGGTGAAAATACCCGTCGCCAGCCTAACACAACCGTGCTCCGGAGCGACAGGGATTTGCCGGACCGTGAGGACCCATGCTATCGCCTCCGGGCGGCTGCGGTAAGCCATTCAAGAAGCGGGCGCATTTCGGCCGGGACTGCGCCCTCGCCGGCATGCACGGTGTGCACGCAATTCCGGCTCTCCACAGTCAGCTTGTAGAGGAAGCGGTCAGGACTCGGGGCCGCCTCTTCCAGCCTGACCGGCAACCGGAAAAACCGACAATCCTCCAGGAGTTTTTCCAGGCGCCGCGCCTGGCGGGGGGGCAGGGACTCGGAGTCAAAGGAAGCGGAAAGCTTTATTCCCGCAAACCCACCGGTGCGTTCGAAGAGAACTCTCATCATGCCTGCTTTCTCCCGTTATTATAGAGTGCATTCCGCCCGATTGGAATTCCGGGTTTTGCCCTTTTCCGGCTTTCCGCTGGCGCAGTGCAGCGGTCAGGCTGCCGCCATGCCTTCCAGGCCCGGCAGTTGCCTTTTGCGCAAACGCTCCGCACACAAGCGGGGACCCGGCGGCGAGGGGTTGATTGGTACGGTGGCAGGTGTTGGGTCGGGCCGCCGGGCTCATCGTTGTCCATGAAGTTTCGCGACGAACGGTTTTATTTCAAAAAATATTCCGTGCGCGCCCGGCGCACGGCTGGACCTGTTGCAGGCCACCCGGATCGGGACCGGACCTGCGCTCCTCGTCGCCACCCGCAACTGAGCGGGATCTTACTTCAAACCTGGCGGTTTTCACGCCGGCGGCCCGGTTCTGGCAGTGCCGGGAGATCACGGCGCGGCCCGGGGACAGCCACAGGGCATGGGCGAAGATCACACATCGAATCGGAATCGGGATTGCCATCGAAATCGCGATCGATCCATGGCCTGATGCCGATGGTGTTTCAAGTTGCGGGCCGACAGCGATCCCGATACCGACTCCGGGTTGCCGGGCCTGGCCGCTGCCGTGGCGGCGGTCATCTGGCAAAGGAAATTTGTGGCGGGTTCTGCTACAATCTTATCTTAATCTTATGTCAGAGAAGCTGAACCGGGACTTGCAATCGCTGCGTATCGATCGTGACAGGAAATCCGGCGGCGGATTGGGCCGCAAACGAATCATATGGATATCCTTTGTCCTTTTCCTGCTTTCCCTTGCAGTGCTCCTTGCATTCGGTCCCGACCGCCTGAGGCGGGCCGGCTTCGGCAACAGGCCTGCTGAAGTGGGAGTAGCGCTGGCACTGCGCCGGGATTCCATTGCGTCCGATGCGGTCCTGACTGCCTCAGGCTATGTTATTCCGCGCCGCCGCGTCGAGGTTTCCTCGAAAATCAGCGGTCGAGTTGAAGAGCTCCTTGTAGATCGCGGGGATATTGTGCAGGCCGGGCAGGTCCTGGCGCGGCTTGACGACAGGGAAATCCGGGCACAGCTCGGCCAGGCACGTGCCAGCCGGCAGGCGGCAGAGGCCCGGCTTGCGGAAGCGGAGACCGGCTCGCGGCCCCAGGAGATCGAACGCGCCAAAGCTGCCCTGGACGAGGCAGAAGCAAACCGGCGCACCGCTCAGGTCAACCTGGACAGGGCCATGAAACTCCATGACCGGGGGGTTCTGTCCAGGCAGGATCTGGATGACGCGCGCAACGCCTTTGACGTTGCAGACGCACAGGTCAATGTCGCCCGGGAAAACCACGAGCTGATGCGTCTGGGGCCTCGATCGGAGCAGATCCAGCTCGTCCGCGCCCAGCTTGCCGAGGCGGAGGCAAGCATTTCCTGGTCGGAAGCCCAGCTGGAGAACACCATCATCCGGGCGCCCATTCCCGGCACCGTGCTCGAGCGGCTTATCGAGAAGGGAGAAATGGTCACCACGGGGTACGTCAGCGGCAGGGGTGCTAAGTCCGCGCTGGTCAGCATCGCCGATCTGAACCAGCTCGAAGTCGAGCTCGATATCAACGAGTCGGACATTTCGCGTGTTCGCCTGGGGCAGGAATGCATCGTATCTCCCGAATCGTACCCCGACAGGAGGTATCCTGCTGCCGTCCGAGAAATTGCCCCCGAAGCCAACCGGCAGAAGGCTACCATCCAGGTCAAAGTTGCCATCACCAAGCCCGATGCCTATCTTCGTCCCGAAACCAACGCGAAAGTGACGTTTCTGGCAGCTGCCGGGACGCCTTCCTCCCGGCCCGCCAACGCTGTCCTGGTGCCCAAAGCTGCGATTGTTCCGGGTCCGGCCGTCTTTTTGTTCCGGGAGGGCAGGGCCTTTCGCAGGGAAGTGACCCTTGGAGCGGAGGAAAACGGCCGCGTCGAAATACTTGCCGGCCTTGCCGGCGGGGAGTCGGTCATCGTCAGCGGATACGGCGGCCTGGCCGACGGCATGGACGTCACTCTGAGAAAGTAGCGTCCGGCAGCCACTGCCAATAGGCAATCCCGCAACGGAGCTGTTGCGACAGCCGCATCGTTTGTCGCATCCAGAACCTCGGGCGAGCCGGGTTTCCGGGAAGAGATCAGGAACGGGCCTGGAACTGACGGCACGGGACGGGCTGTTCGAAGGGAGCGATTCGTTCGAGTTCTCCGGTTTTCCCGGTTGCCTGATCACGAGGCGCCGGGTTTCCTCCCCGATACGCTTCGAAAGCGGAGAAGACGGTGCTTTCCCGTGCGGGCGCCATTGTATCCCTGCCGTGCCAGCTCCTTGGCGAGTTTCTTCCGCCCGCGGTGAAGTCGGTTCACGACATTCTGATATCGTTCCGGCGACAACATGGCGGCAATCTCCCTCGTCTCCATCCCCATCAGATAGGAATCGATGACCTGGCGCTCCAGAGGCGGCAGCCGAAAGAGCACTTCCTCCACCGCGGCGAGCAGTTCGCTCAAATGCAGGCTGGATTCCGGCGAGGGGGTGCCCTCCGGCCCCCGGCATTTGTCCCAGCTGATCGTCCTGGCCTCCATCAATCCGTTCAAACGCTGCACTCTCCGGTAATAGTTGCCGATCTTCCTTCGTAGGATGCCCAGGCACCAGATCAGCAATCCTTTTTCGATATCGATCTTCGGCGCTTTCCGCACCATGGTCAGGAGCGTTTCCTGCACCAGGTCTTCGGCGTCATGCGGGTTCCCCACCCGCAGGGCCGTCAGTTTTCTCAGCACCAGACGTATGGTGATCAGCTCCTCTTCGGTCCAGGGGATGCATTGATTCCCGGTCCGGTAGTATCCACGCGGAACCGTTTCACAGATCCGATGCAGCAGCGATTCGTAGGCGGGAGAATAGGCGAAGTCGCGCACACTCGAGCCCTCCAAGCCGATAGCACCTGCGGAGAGCTGCCGCATGGTCCGATTCGCGTGCAGCGGCCGCATGAGCACGGGTTAGTTGGCTGAGTTCGAAGAGAGCGCTGAGGGTGACTTCCAAAATAGTGCCGCGCCCAACCCGTGTCAAGGGATTTCGGGGAACTTCTTGCGGCCCGATGGGAGCTGGTTGGGGGCGTAGTAGCCGGGGCGGGCGGAGACTTCCGCGCCCGGGGCATTGACGAGCACATCGATTTTCCGATAGCTGCCGTCCTTTACCGAATTGGTCGAAATGTAGCCGAGCAGGTACTGGTTGCGGAGTTCCTCGTCCACATCGGCGTAGACGTTGTCGAGCTGCCCGAAATTGTTCGGATAGAGGACCCGTCCGCCGGTTTCATAGGCGAGGTTGCGCAGGGCAAGGTCCGCTTGCACGAATGCCTCTTCCGGGACGCCTGCATAGAAGCCGGCCTGCTGCTGATTAAGGATGTATGCCTGGCGCACTGCCTGGGTCTTACTCACGATGTAGATAGCCGCCTCCGAGCGCACGGCTGCCGCGAGGGCGTCCTTATAGGATACGGAGCTGTTGTTGTCGAGGCCGTCGCTCATGATGATCATGGCTTTCTTTTCTCTCACACCTTTGAACAACTCGTCGGCCACCACATACACCGTGTCCCACAGATTGGTGTTGTCCTTGCAGTAGATCGACGTGAGAACACTGTCGAGCCGCTCGGTCGAGTGATTCCAATCCATTTTCAAATAGGTCTCAACATTGAAGGCGACCAGCGCGAACTGGTCTTCAGACTTGAGGTTTTCAGCGAATTTCCGGGTCGAGTTCTTGATGGCGCCCCATTCGCTGCGGACGCTGCCGCTGATGTCCAGCACAATGGCGATGCGGGTTGGCACTGCCTCCTGCGTGAACAGCACTACCTCCTGAGGCTCGCCGTCCTCGGTGACATGAAAAGCTTTCTGCGGCAGGCCCTTGACGAATCCTCCAGCCGGTTTGCGGACGGTTACCGGCACGGTCACCATGTTGACTTCGACGCCGATCTTGAACTGCCCCGGGTCTTCCTTCTTCTGGGCGGGAGGATTCTGGGACTGCTGACCTTGGGACCAGGGCAGGGAAGGCGCCAGCGCCGAGGCGGCACCCAGAACCATCGGCAGGAGGGAAAGGAGCAGAAGCACTTTCCAATCCGGGTATCTGCTGAATCTTCTCATATTTCTATGTTTCCTGTCGGTCGCGGAGCGCCGCAGGCAGTTTTTCATAGATACCTGCGAACCCGCCGTTCGAGAGTATCACGATCATGTCGCCGGCCCTCGCTTCGCTGCAGACCCGCAAAATTATACCCTCCACGCCCTCGGGATTCCAGGCAGCCTTTCCCATTGCTTTCAGGTCGTCGATCAGCCGGGTGAGGTCGAGCCTCTCCCCTTCCGGAACCTTCTCCGGCTTGTACAGGGGCGGAACGGCGATGCAGTCCGCTTCGGCAAGTGCCTCCGTGATCTCGCGCTGGAAGACATTGCGACGGCTGGTGGCAGAGCGGGGCTCGTATATTGCCCACAGGCGTGCCGGATGCAGGGATGACCGGAGCGCGCGTAGCGTTTCACGCACAGCCGTGGGGTGGTGTGCGAAATCTTCGTATATGCGGATTCCGCCTGTTTCGGCGAGGAATTGCAGCCGGCGGCGGACGCCCTGGAATGTCTCCATTCCATCGCGGATGTCGTCTTCCGGCACTCCCAGTCGATTCAGGACGGCAGTGGCTGCGAGCGCGTTGCGGACGTTATAGACTCCCAGCAGCGCAAGACGGATCGCGCGGAAGAGTTTTTTCCGATACAGGAGATCGAACGCCAGGCGGTCGCCCTCAAACCGGATGTTGCGGGCCGACCAGTGGTTTTCCGCATCAAGGCCGAAGGTTTCCCTGGCGCAGAAGGAATTCCGGCTCACCTCCACAGCGGAAGGGCTGTCGGCCCCCACCGCCAGAAATCCGCGTTGCGGGATGAGGTTCACGAACCGGCGGAACTGCTGGCGCACGGCCTCCAGATCCGGATAGATGTCCGCGTGATCGAACTCCACATTGCCGATGGCGGCCACGTCGGGCAGATAGTGGAGAAATTTGGCTCCTTTGTCGAAGAAAGCAGAATCGTACTCATCCCCCTCGATCACGAAATGACTGCCGTCTCCCAGTCCGTAGCTGGACTGGAAGTTCTCGGCGATCCCTCCGATCAGAAAGCTCGGATGATATCCCGCGTTGTGAAGAATCCACGAGATCATCGAGGTGGTGGTGGTCTTGCCGTGTGTCCCGGTCACCACCACCGAGGTTTTGCCGGGGAGGAGGAAATCCTTGATGGCCCCCGGAAGCGAGGTGTACGGGATCTTGAAATTAAGCACGAATTCGATTTCAGGATTCCCACGGGATAAGGCGTTCCCGACCACGACAAGATCCGGTGCCGGCTGGAGGTTGGCTGCGGCGAAGCCTTCGACGGTGCGGATCTTCTTGCGGGCGAGAAAATCGCTCATCGGGGGATACATTGCGCTGTCAGACCCGGTGATTTCGTACCCGCGCTCCTGCAGCATGGCGGCAAGTGCGGCCATGGCAGTGCCGCAGACCCCGATAAGGTGGATGCGGCGGATCCTGTCGCTGCTCAGCATGGCGGTCGGAATTGTACCGATTTCCATCGCTTCTTCCTAGCCCGCTTTTCAACGTCGCGGGAGGCGCGTGGTTTTGCGGGTACCGGCATGCTCCCGCCGGCCGGGCAGAAGAACCGCCTGGCCGACAAAGGCTCCGAAGGAACCGCCTCGAGGCCCCGGAGACTCTTGCGATTCCGAATGATTTCTCACGCCCACCGGCCCGGCGTGTTATTTCCGATTTTGCCGACGGTGTGGTACAAATTCCTCCATGGAACTGTTGTTGCCCCGAGACGAACAAATCCCGCGCGGCGAGCGCAAGATCGAACAGATCTGCCAGAGCTTCGATATGGACTGCTCCGACCTCAATCACGAGGACTGCTGGCGCGGCGCCCCGGGAATCATGCCGTGCTGCGGCCTGGCAGTGGAATTCGAACGTGTGCGCGGCATCTGCCCTTTTCTGTGGCTCAAAGATCACGCGTAGTTCGGGAAACGGTTTGCCGGTTGCCGGGCGAGAACACTCATTCAGCCTGTGGCCGCAGGCTGCTCCCGGATCCCCGTCTGTTATACCGTATGGTCTGCAGGAGGATCAGTCCGGACAGGACCATCATGACAGGCGCGATCAGGGTTGCATGGAACAGGCCGAAGCGGTCCGACAGCGCGCCGATGATCGGAGGGGAGATCACGTCTCCCAGAGCGTGGATCAGAAAGATGTTGACTGCCATGGCAGTGGACCGGATCTGTGCCGGGACACAGTTGAGCAGGATCGTGTTCAGGGGACCCGTGTTGAGGAAGAGGAAAAACTCAGCGGCGAAAATGGCCGGCAGATAGACTTCTGAGGTGCGCGATGCCAGCGCCAGAACCGCAATGGGCGCGCCGCAGATCATGCCGAGTCCGGAAATCCAGAGGTAAGAGTTTTTTGTGAGGCGCAAGAAGTAGTCGCCGAGAAATCCGCCGACGAACGTGCCGAGGAATCCGGCGGCGACGGTAATGATTCCCAGGACCTGGTTGGATCCGGCGACGCTCCACCCATTGTATCGCTGCAGCAGGCTCGGAAACCACGCGGCGAGGCCCCCCAGTGCGAAGGTGTAGGCTATGAAACCGAGCGACACAAGGACGTAAGTGCGGTTGTGCCAGAGCATGAGGTAGCTGGCTCGCAGGGATGGGGCCGGAGCCGCGGCCTCTGCCTCGGTTGCCCCCCTTTTCGGTTCCCGGATCACAAGCGCGAGCAGGGCAAAAAGGATTCCGGGCAAGCCGACGAGAAGGAACGCGGTTCGCCAGCCATGGCTCTGGGAGATTGCTCCGCCCAGGACGTAACCCAGTGCGCTGCCTATCGGAATCGCCGCGTAGAACACCGCCAATGCCCTGCCGCGGTGCGCGGTTTCGTAGAGGTCGGTGATGATGCCGGGAGCCGTCGTTGCATAGCTGGCTTCGCCGATGCCGACCAGGGAACGCGGAAGAAACAGCTGCCAGAAGTTGCGCGCAAGCCCCGCGCCGGCGGTCGCGATGCTCCAAACTGCCACTCCCGCGGCGATGAGGTATTTGCGTGTGAATAGGTCTCCCAGGCGGCCGAAGAGCGGGGATGCGGCCGAGTAGCTGATCATGAACGCCGCTGTCGTGACGATGGCGACTTCCGCGTCCGAGAAACCGAATTCCCTTTTAATCGGTTCCAGGGCGGCGATGGCGACAAACCGGTCGATATAGTTCAGGAGATTGATGACGGTGAGAATCGCAAGGGTAGTCCATGCGTCCCTTCGATTGGTCACGACAGCACCCTTCGTAAAATCCCGGGATCAGAACCTGCGGTATTCGAGCAAGGAAATCTCGTCTCGGACGCGGATGCTCAGGATGCGATCCCCTGCCATGATGCGCTCCGCGGTTGGCATCCCGCTGATGACACGGCCGAAGCACGTATATCCGCCATCCAGGTGGGGCTGCGGGGACAGGGTGATAAAAAACTGGCTTCCGCCCGTATCCTTGCCTGCCAGAGCCATGCCAACCGCCCCTCGCTCAAACGGACGCATGTTGATTTCGCACCGGATCGCGTATCCGGGCCCACCCTCCTGATCATTGCGGGGATCTCCGCCCTGGATCACAAAATAAGGGGCCACCCGCATGAAAGCAAGCCCATCGAAAAAGCCCTGGTTTGCCAGCTTCACGAAGTTGGCAACTGTCAGCGGGGCGTCTTCCCGGAACAACTCGATCTCGATGGGACCGCGTGCGGTTTCGAGGATGGCGAGAGTCCGGTCCTGACGCATTCCGGCGAGCAGTTCGTAATCCAGATCGGTAACGGCGGTGGTCGACGGGCCCGGATCCTCCGGGACTCCGGCAGCACCCGCGAGGCGCAGCAGGCGGGCAGCGGCGATGCGCGCGTTCCGGTCGCGGTCCTGCAGAACGCTCCTGAGGAACGATTCTACCTCCGGGGCGGCACCCCAGGGTTCGAGGCGGTTCAGGAGTGCAACCCTGGTTTCCGTGTCGCGCCATTCTGAGATTCCCTGATAGGCGGACAGGAGGGGCTTCCAGGGGGAAGGAATATCGGCGGCCGGCCTGAAACCGGCTGCGGCCGCCCGGACTATCACGCCGTCCCGGGCGGAAAGATACCTCCGCAGGATTTCCTGCAGGCCCGGCATCCCGGAGCGCGCCATGGCCCGCAGAACGAAAGGGACTGTTGCGACCGCCTCTGCAACCGGAGGGTTGCCTTCGGCCTCCCCGAGCATCCGCTTCAACTCGGCGTGCGCCCGGTCACCCCCCAGCTCACCCAGCGCCCCAGCCCAGGCGCGCCTGCCCGCCGGTGCACCGGAAACCCTCCCGGCGGTAATCTCGAAAAACCTGTCCCGACTGGCGTGCAGCAGCCGTCCCAGCGCGGCCAGGGCGCTGTCGGCGACCGGTCCGGAAACCTGCAGCAGCCGTTGCAGCGCCGCCTCAGCTTCCGGTCCGCCGAGCGTCCCCAGCGCAGTTGCGGCCTGGACGGCGAAATTGATTTGATCCGGGCTGGACATGCGGGGGATCCCGGCTTCGAGTGCATGAATGATCGCCGGCACTGCTTCCGGATTCCCCAGGCCGGCAAGGGCCTGGAGCGCACATACGCGCACCCCCTGGGAATCCGGAGTCCCGCTCCCCGTGCCCTCG
>JAFNAG010000364.1 GCA_017860135.1 Acidobacteriota bacterium | reverse complement strand
CAGCTCCTGAACCTTAGCGGTGTACGCGTGTCGCCAAAGGGCGATCTCCTCGCCGTCATCGAGCACACGCTTACGCATGGCAAAGTGGTCGTTCTGGACCCCACCGGGAAGGTGAAGGTCGAATCGTCATTCTGCGATGGTATCACCGCCGTCTGCTGGACGCCCGCGGCAGATGAAGTGTGGTTCCCGGCCATAACTCCAGCGGGACGCGAGGTCATTCGGGCAATGGACCTGAAGGGCCGCGAACGAAGTGTGCTGCGGGTCCCCGGAATGGCGCTTCGAGACATCAGCCGGGACGGGAAGGTCCTGCTGACTGCCGAAGACGTGGTCTGGAGCACCAGGGGGAAGGCTCCGGGAGAGGCTGCCGAACATGATCTCACCTACTACGGTTGGTCGCTCGTCGACAGCATCTCGCCGGACGGCAGGACGATCATGTTTTCGGAAGGGGGCGAGTCAGACCCGAGCAACGGTTGGAGTGTTTACCTGCGCGGAACCGACGGCTCCGCACCCCAGCGACTGGGCGCCGGTTTCTCCGGCCGCTTGTCGCCGGACGGCAAGTGGGTCGTCACCACTTCCGTTGGCAGGGATGTCAAGGCCAGGGAGGCTGAGTTCGTTACTGCCCCGAAGCTGGTGCTGCTCCCGACGGGCGCGGGGGAGCCGAGAACGATCGCCGGTTCCCGATCCGAGGGCAGCAATATCGTGGACTGGCTGCCCGACAGCTCCGGTTTTGTATATGCGAGCGGCAGGCGCCTGTGGTTCGCCCCCGTTGACGGTCGCGCACCGACGGCAGTAACTCCGGAAGGGTGGGCCGGTGGCTGCGTCGCTCCCTCCGGGAAGCATGTCCTGGCGAGCCCGATCGCTCCCACCGACAGGAACTACTACCTCTACTCGATCGACGGCCGGGAAAAGACCGTGATTCCGACGCTCTTCCGGAACGAGTGGCGGCCGATCGGGGTGCACGATGCCCGGAGAATTCGGGTCCTTCCCGTACGGTTAGGCGCCAGGGAACAGGAGATCCAACTCCCCCTGAAGGTCTGCCTGTTCGACCTGCAGACCGGCAAGGCCGAACCGTGGAAGGAGCTGGGGGAGCAGTTGCCGCGCGCGGGTTTAAGCGGAAGCGGGATCCTTCAGACCAGGGTCTTCTTCAGCGCGGACGGGGAGGGCTACGCCTATAGCTTCGGCCACAGATTCTCGACTCTGTACACGGCCGAGGGCCTGCGCTGAACACACAGAAGAAAGAGACTCCGGGATGCGTCACCGCAGATCTGGTCACGGTCGCGCAAAAGGAACCGATGGGCCGTGTCCCACGGGAACGCCTGCATGAGCTGTGCCCAGGACGGCTGATTCTATGATGGCATAGTGCGGGCAAAATGGATGGCAGTCCTTCCATGTTTCCGCATTCCCCGGGTCAGCTTTGTCAATTTCCCATATGGCGACTTATGGCCCGGAGCGGTCGGCACTGTCAGATCGTGCTGATTGGTGGAAAACTTAGCCCCGGATTTGTAGCATAAGGGCCCGTCTCGGCGGCCGCGTTAACTGCTTGAATTTGTTGCCGCACGGAGTATTGGCGACGTTCAGGTCTCTTCGTTGATCGAGAACCTTTCGAGCTCGCACGGATCGGTGTCTGAGGTTGCGGGGGATACTCGAACTTGCTTTCTTCCTGACAGGCATCCTGCACTCTTCAGCACTTCAACTTTCCAGTGATTCTTTGATTCCAAGTGCACGAATCCTGGAGCGACAGACTATTGGTGACGAATAACTATCAGTGGTTGACAAATGTGATATTTCTAGTATATTAGAAATATAGTAATTACCGGATGCCAGTCTCCTGCCATTTTCCGCAGGCGGCGGTCCGGCGGGAAGAAATGCCAGGGCAGGAACAAGGCGATCAGTCACAGCTGCCTTTTTCGTGGCCTTGGCTGTGAACGGAATCTGAAACGTCAGAGGGCAAAGAGATGGATTCATCTGAGATTAAGGAGATTGTGAAAGAGAAGTATGGCCAGGCAGCGACCCGCGTGAAATCAGGCGGTGGCTGCTGCAGCAGCGCAGCGAGTGCGTTCGGTGACGAGGATCCGATCACTAAGGGGCTTTATGCCGCCGACGAGACGGCCGCGCTGCCGGAAGAAGCAGTCCTCGCGTCGCTTGGATGCGGGAATCCCACCGCCCTTGCGGAATTGAGCCCAGGAGAGATCGTGCTCGATCTGGGTTCGGGGGGCGGGATCGACGTCTTGCTCTCCGCAGGGCGAGTGGGCCCGACGGGCAAAGCCTACGGCCTCGATATGACCGACGAAATGCTCGCACTGGCCCACGAGAATGAGCGGAAGGCGGGGGTCGAGAACGTGGAGTTTCTGAAAGGGGAGATCGAAAACATCCCGCTGCCCGAAAACTCAGTCGATGTCATCATCTCCAACTGCGTCATCAATCTCTCGGCGGACAAAGACCGGGTGCTGAGGGAGGCCTTCCGCGTGCTGAAGCCCGGGGGCCGCTTTGCCGTCTCGGACGTGGTCGTGCGCGGCGAGGTTCCGCCTGAGATCAGGAAGAACGTAGAACTCTGGATAGGTTGCGTCGCCGGAGCCTTGGAAGAGAGGGAATATCGTACAAAGCTCGCCGCAGCGGGATTCGAGGACATTGATATTGAGCCGACCCGGATCTACCGTGCGGAGGATGCGCGAGAATTCCTGAAGAGTGCCAACCTGGATGCGGATTCGATCGCACCGGCGGTGGACGGCAAGTTTGCCAGCGCCTTCATTCGTGCCCGCAAACCTGGCGCCGCCGAGCGGCCGTCAACCGGTACCACTTCCGTGCAGGTCTTTGACCCGGCCATGTGCTGCTCCACAGGCGTTTGCGGGCCGGTGGTCGATCCTCAGTTGCCGCGGTTCGCCGCCGATCTGGAGAGGCTGGCCGGAAAAGGTGTGTCTGTGGAACGATTCAACCTGGCGCAACAGCCAGAGGCTTTCGCCACGAACGGACAGGTCAAACAGGCGCTGGAGGCCGAAGGCACCGATTGCCTGCCGCTCGTTCTGGTGAATGACGTCATTGTCAGCAAGGGAAAGTATCCGGAGCGAGAGCAACTGGCCCGGTGGACCCGAGTGCAGGATGAAGTCGCCAAGTCTATTTATACGGAGGCTGTTGCGGAACTGGTAGCGATCGGAGCGGCCATCGCCTCCAATTGCGAGCCCTGTTTCAGATATCACTACGACCGCGCCCGGAAGCTCGGAGTTTCCAAGGAAGACATGGCATTGGCGGTAAGAACCGCGCAGATGGTCAAAGACACCCCGGCTCGCGCAGTGCTCGATCTGGCGGACCGGTATCTGAAAGAGCGCAGGCCGGGAGCTGATTTGCCGATTGTCGGCCCGGGCGGAAGCGCTCCGAAATCCGGGTGTTGCTCATGACAAAAGCTGCCAGTCTGCTCGACAATCCCACGCGATTCCTGCTTTTCACGGGAAAAGGTGGCGTTGGCAAAACGTCCCTTGCGTGCGCGGCCGCTGTGGAGCTGGCGGATCGGGGAAAGCGGATTCTGCTGGTAAGCACCGATCCGGCCTCCAACCTCGATGAGGTCCTGGAAACCCGGCTGGGTTCCGAGCCGACGCCTGTCGGCGGTGTCTCCAATCTGGCCGCCCTCAACATTGATCCCGAGGCTGCCGCCCGCGCTTACCGCAATCGGGTCGTGGATCCATACCGGGGAATCCTGCCCGAGGCAGCCATCACCAGCATGGAGGAGCAGCTGTCAGGCGCTTGTACCGTTGAAATTGCGGCGTTTGACGAATTCACCAAGCTCCTGGGTGATCCACGCGCCACCGCCGGCTTCGACCATATCCTCTTCGACACCGCGCCGACTGGCCACACACTCCGGCTCCTGAGTCTTCCCGGGGCCTGGACTGAGTTCATGGCCGCCAACTCAACCGGCACATCTTGTTTGGGACCCTTGGCAGGGTTGCAGGCGCAACGGGCTCTATACCAGGCAAGCTTAAGAACGCTCTGCACTGCTGCGGAAACAACCGTCGTTCTGGTCAGCCGTCCCGAACCTTCTGCCATGGCCGAAGCTGAAAGAACACGCACCGAGTTGCAGGAAACGGGGCTCTCCCACCAAATCCTGGCGTTAAATGGGATCTTCCTCGCGGGGAATACCTTAGATCCCGCCGCACTCGCGCTTGAGGCGAGGGGCAAAAATGCCGTCGCAAGCATGCCGGAAGGCCTGGCGCTTCTCCCCCGGCTCGATATTCCCTTGCTGCCATTTGCCCCAATGGGATTGGATCGCCTCAGGGGGGTATTTGGAGGTGCGCCCGCTGCCGATTCGAAAGCCGATGCTGCGATGAAATGGCCGGCTGACATTCAGCCTCTGCGGATGCTTGTTGATGAACTGGAGAGAGCGGGTCATGGCGTGATCATGACCATGGGAAAAGGCGGAGTCGGAAAGACGACAGTCGCCGCCGCTATCGCTGTGGAGCTGGCGCATCGGGGCCACCGGGTCCATCTCAGCACAACCGATCCGGCGGCGCATGTTGCCCGGGCAGTGCGCGATGGAGTTGCCAATTTGAGTGTCAGCCGGATCGATCCTGCGGTCGAAACGCAGAACTACGCACAGGAAGTCCTGGCGAAGGCGGCGCCGCAGCTGGACGCCAAAGGAAAGGCTTTGCTTGAGGAGGATCTGCGCTCGCCATGCACCGAAGAAATTGCGGTTTTTCGAGCCTTTGCCCAGAAAGTGGCTCAAGGCGCGGATGAATATGTGGTCTTGGACACCGCGCCGACCGGGCACACACTCTTGCTGCTGGATGCGGCCGAGTCCTACCATCGCGAAGTATCCCGAACCACCAGCGAAGCGCCCGAGGCTGTACGGAATCTTCTTCCGCGACTTCGCGACGGGCTGTTTACACGGATCCTCCTGGTGACCCTGCCCGAAGCGACCCCGGTGCACGAGGCGGCGCGGCTTCAGGAAGACCTGCTGCGAGCAGGAATTCGGCCGTATGCCTGGGTGATAAACCAGAGCTTTGCTGTGAATGGATTTCGGGATCCGATCCTGGTCGCGCGAGGCAGGCGTGAGTTGCCCTATATCTCGGAAGTGCGGGAAAAACATTCCCCCTTGGTTGTGCTTGTGCCTTGGAGATCGGAAGAGCCCGTTGGGCCGGAGAGCCTGCGAGATCTGATGAAGGATAAG
>JAFNAG010000363.1 GCA_017860135.1 Acidobacteriota bacterium | reverse complement strand
AGATTCGCCAGGTGATGCCCTCTTCGTTCCCGCTGATTGTATCTGAAAATCGTATCCACGAGAGGCATAGGGGGACGGCCGGAATTTTGCGCTTGAACGGCGCATCTCAGGCGTTGAGCCGACCGGGTATCCAGATGGCCACAGAGTCCCGGTGGGGCAATGCGCGAGCCGCCTGAACGTTCAGGCGGTTCTAATCCTTCCAGTCGTTCTGGTTCCCCATGACTCTGGCGATTAGTGCCCGCACAAAGCCCGTTCGCTCTTTCATGGAAACGTAGCAACGGACATTCGACGTTGTTGGCCCTTCATGCGAAAACCGCGGGTGAATGCGTTTACAGGCAGGAATCTGCATGGGGAGGGTATGACCAGGTTGATCCCGGCCGTTGTATAATGCGGGTACCTTTACAGATGAATCGCTGACTTATCCTTATGAGGGGCGGATGTGACTCAATCCTCGCCCGGGGAAGTGTCGCTCTTGCTTCGGGCCTGGCGCGGCGGCGACCGGGCAGCCCTGGATAAACTCATTCCGTTGGTCCACCAGGAACTACGCCGCCTGGCGCATTGCTACATGGCCCGCGAGCGCGACGACCACACGCTGCAGACGACCGCCCTGGTCAATGAAGCCTACATGCGGCTGATCGGCGCAGACAAAGTCGATTGGCACGACCGCGCCCATTTCTATGCCATCGCCGCCCACTTGATGCGCCGTATTCTGGTGGACTTCGCACGCTCGCGGGGTTGCCGGAAGCGGGGCGGCGACAGGAAGGGGGTATTGCTCGATGAAGCCCTGCTTGTCTCACCCGCTGCGGACCCCGATCTGGTGAAGCTCGATGATGCACTGAAAGCTCTTGCGGAGTTCGATCCCAGGAAGGCGAAGGTCGTGGAATTGCGCTTTTTCGGCGGACTTGATCTGGACGAGACCGCCGAGGTTCTAAAAGTGTCGAGGGACACCGTTAAGCGCGACTGGAGATTGGCCAGAGCCTGGATATACGGCGAAATGACGGGAAACCGCAAAAATGCAAGCTGAGCGGTGGCAGCAGATCGAGGCTCTCTTTCATGCCGTCCTGGAAGTAGCGCCCGAAAGGAGGGCGGCTTTTTTACAGCAAGCCTGCCAGGATGATGAAAGTCTGCGCATGGAGGTGGAACGGCTGCTGGCAAGTGACTCGGAGGCTCAGGCGTTCATGAAATCACGCGCGCTGGGAGTGGCTGCAAGGGCGCTGGCCAAAGGCCAATCCGGCGTTGCAGAATTGACGGGCAAAACCATTCTCCACTATCGCATTTCGGAGAAGCTCGGCGCAGGCGGCATGGGCGAAGTCTATCGTGCCGAGGACGCGGTTCTGGGCCGCCAGGTTGCCCTCAAGGTCCTGCCGGACATCTTCGCTGGAGACCCGGAGAGGCTCGCCCGCTTCGAGCGCGAGGCCAAGCTGCTTGCGTCGCTCAATCACCCAAATATCGCCTCGATCTATGGGTTGGAGGAGGCCGACGGAAAACACTTCCTCGTCCTGGAACTTGTTGAGGGAAAGACGCTTGCCGAGCGGCTGCACAGGCGGCCGTTTCCCGTCGAGGAAGCCCTCGAAATCTGCCGCCAGATCGCCGAAGGGCTGGAGGCCGCCCACGAGAAAGGCATCATCCACCGCGACCTGAAGCCCGCCAACGTGAAGGTCACGCCCGAAGGCAAGGTGAAGATCCTGGACTTTGGGCTGGCGCGTGCCCTGCATGATCAGTCAGCAACCGCCGATCTCTCGCAATCTCCGACCGTCACGGACGAGATGACCCGCCCGGGCGTCATCCTCGGCACCGCTGCGTACATGAGCCCGGAGCAGGCGAAGGGCAAGACGGTCGACAAGCGGGCGGACATCTGGGCGTTTGGATGCGTGCTGTATGAGTGCCTGACCGGGAAGAGGGCGTTTCAGGGCGACACGATTACAGAAACGGTGGCTGCGATTCTGAAGAGCGAACCGGACTGGACTCTCCTGCCCGGCGAGACTCCGGCCTCTGTGCGGTCGCTGCTGCGACGGTGCCTTCAGAAAGATCCGAATCTCCGCCTCCGCGACATCGGCGATGCACGTGTGGAAATGCTGGAGGGGCTCGCCGAACCGGCAGAGGTGATCCCGGGCGCTCGGAGATTTCCCCTAATGTGGGTGTTGTCGGTAGGCGTAGTCGCCCTGGTGATCGGAGTTCTGATTGGGCTGGCCGCAATGGGGCGCCTCCGGCCCGCTGCCTCGCCGGCGTCGCAGCCTGTCGTCCGTGCTTCCGTCAGGTTGGAGGCGGGACACTGGCTCGATGGCCAGCGAAGGAATCCTCCCTACGGACTCGGTCATCCGACTCGTACCGCCATAGCCCTCTCGAGCGATGGTCGCCTCATGGTCTACAGCGCCATAAGCGAAAATCCCGGCCCACAGGACAAGCCGCGCCTGTATCTTCGCCGTTTCGACCAACTGGAGGCCAAGCCAGTCGCCGGGACGGAAGGCGGCGACAGTCCGTTTCTTTCACCCGACGATCGCTGGATCGGATTCTGTGCAGAGGGCAAGTTGATGAAAGTTGCGGTGGACGGCGGAGTACCGGCACCGTTGTGCGACATCCCCTATTATTCTGCTTTCGGATTCAGCTGGGGAACCGACAATCGGATCATTTTTGCGCGCATTGGCGATTTCGGGCTTTCGAGGGTTTCCGCCGACGGCGGTACGCCGGAGATCTTGACAATTCCGGACAGGTCAAAGGAGGAATTCGCTCACCGCCTGCCTCACTGTCTGCCTGCCGGAAAAGGGATTCTCTTTACCATCATGCGGCACGGGTATGACCTGCAGCCCCGTGTAGCAGCGGTGGATCCTGCAACTCGAAAGTGGCGCGTTTTGCTGGAAGATGGGGCCGATGCTCGATATGTAGCCACGGGCCATCTGGCTTTCCTCAGGCAGGGGACGCTGATGGTTGTGCCCTTCGACCCGGACAGACTTGAGGTCCGCGGCCAACCGGTCCCCGCCGTTGCGAACGTGATGCAGGCACTGAACGATGGTGATATGGGCTATCACACTGCCGCCGGCCAATACAGTATCTCCTCTTCAGGATCGATGGCATACGTGCCGGGAGGGATCCTGCCGGACAGCCAGAACTCGCTGGTCTGGGTAGACCACGAAGGCAGGACCGAAGCGATCACCCCATTCAAGGCTCCGTTTTCTGCCTCGCGCCTTTCGCCGGACGGTCAGCGCATCGCCTACCGAACGTGGTCAAGAGAGAGGCAGGTCTGGGTTTATGATCTGAACAGAGGTACTGCCACAAAGCTGACCTCCGAGGGTGTGGCCGGCTTGCTGACTTGGACACTGGATGGCCGGCGACTGGTCTTTGAGTGGATGAGAGCGTTTCCCACAAACCTCTATTGGCAGGCCGCTGATGGAAGCTCGCCGATGGAGCAGCTCACCAAGAGTGAGAACGGTGCACGACCCGGATCGTGGTCTCCGGATGGAGAGACGCTGGCCTTTGTGGAATATGGCCAGGACGGCGGCTGGGACATCCTGCTGCTTCACATGCGCGACCGGAAGGTGGCCCCGCTTCTGAACTCGCGTTTCAACGAGATGTATCCGGAATTCTCGCCGGACGGACGGTGGATCGCCTACGCGTCCAATGAGTCGGGGCGCACGGAAGTGTACGTCAGGCCGTTTCCTGCTCGCGAGGGCAAGTGGCCGATATCCAACGAGGGCGGCACGGAGCCGCTGTGGTCAAGAAATGGCAAACAGCTCTTTTACCGGCGGTCCGGCCAGGTCTGGGTCGTTGACGTTCTGACCGGATCCGGCTTCTCTGCCGGCAAGCCGAGATTGTTGTTTGAGCAGTCGGGATACCTGAGCAATCAGCCGATCCGCGAGTGGGACATCTCCGCCGACGGCCGGCGATTCCTGATGGTAAAGCTTGAAGAGAGGAAGCCTCAGCCGGTCACCGAACTGATCCTCGTCCAGAACTGGTTCGAGGAACTCAAGCGACTCGTGCCGGCGGGCAAGAAGTAGGTCCCAAGCCCGGCGATCTGCTGCCGCCCTTGCCAAGGCCGCCTGACCTGCCCCGATCCCACACATAGCCGGGATTTGGGCCCACAGAAAATCGGGGCCTCCCGCGAACTCCGCCTTGTCGCCGCCGTGAGGACGCGCGCCGGCGTCCGGATCAACTGCGGCCGGGCCATCGTCTTCAACGGCGTTGGAACCAGCCAATGTCGGTTTCCCTCATTGCCCCATCTGAGGAATTGACCGGACGAGGGTGTTCAGGGAGCCGCACCCCCCCGGCCGGGCAGTGTGCGAGCCGCCTGAGCCTTCAGGCGGTTCTAATCCTTCCAGTCGTTACGGTTCCCCATGACTTTGGCGACTAATGCCCGCACAAAGCCCGTGCGCTCTTTCATGGAAACGTAGCAATGGACGTTGCCCGTTGCCCCGGCGAGCCTATTGTAACTCTCCAGCTTGGATACCCCGCTTAGCAGAGCGGCAGGATCCGTACCCAGGATCAAGAGCGTGAGGGCCGCAACGGCGTCACACCGCAGTTCCAGTTCCCGCATTTTTCCAGGATCGCCCAGTCTGGCGGCGCTCTGATAGTCCTCCCAGAAATACTCGTGTCCGATCTCATGGGCGACGACAGCCCGCAGTTCTTCCGCCGTGAGCAGCTCGAGCGCCCGCCCCGAGATCAGTAGAATCGACCGGCCATGCAATCCCATAAAGGCTTGGTTGACGACGATCACCTTGACGACAAACACCGTCTTGCGAGCGTGATATTCCAGCACGGAATCAATCGCTGAAAGCTTCGAGCGTCCATTGGCGGTTGGTTTCGCCTCTCCCGTAATCGGAAGTGTCCTGAGCAGCCTGGCTTTTACAAATGGTGGTATGCAGCCGGGGCGGGCGCTCTGAAGGTACTCGTGCGCGCCAGCGAGGGAGTTGATGTGTTCGAACTCTTGAATCACCCTGGAGGCTACGTTACCCAGCGACGTGCGCTCTGCTTCACGCGCCAGTGCCGGTCGGGAAACCACGAGGAGAAGGAACATCGCTGCGGTCTGTAAGGAACCTTGGTTGGCTCTCATGGGGCCGCTCCTTGCCGCGGCGTTTTGCCGCTGCTGGCCCCTAATGCGGAAACTGCGGGTGAATGGGTTAACAGGCAGGAACTTGCATGGGGAGGGTAAGACCAGTTTGTT
>JAFNAG010000114.1 GCA_017860135.1 Acidobacteriota bacterium | reverse complement strand
CGCCTCCGCCACCGCCACCTCCGCGTTGCGCAAAAGCCGGCGAGGCGGCCAGGACGGCTATCCACAACAGCTTTCGGAACATGCCATCTCCTTTCGAGTGACGCAAGAGCCGCGTGTGGCACGCGGTCGCTTCACTTCATCATAATCGAGGAATGATCTATACAGATTCCTCTTTGGAACTCAAGGGGAAAAACAGCGGCGGATCGGCACAGTTTCAGCCCATGATTGAGTCCGATTTCTCTGATTTCAAGGGCAAACGGCGATCAGGCAGGTGTCTCGAGCCGCTCCAGCCTCCGGATCGTTTCGATCATGGACCGGACGGTGTGATAACAGATCTTCCAGCCGTGACCCAGAGCATCGTCGATCGGCTTCCCTTCCCTGTCCAGTCTCTCGAACCACTCGCCGCCTGCCGCCATGTTTACCATCTTGGTGAATATGAAGTCGTAGACGTTCTCGAACGCGTCCCAGTATTTCTCTTCGCCGAACATTGCGTAAGCATCGAGCATACCGATCAACGCCTCTGCCTGCTGCCAGAACTGCTTCTCGTGCGCGACGGCAGGGGCGTCGGCGGGAGTGTCGGCATAGACCCCGCCGTATTCGTGATCGATGCCGATCCGGATGCAGTGATCCATGATGCGTCGCACGAGCCCCGCATGGCTGCGACGCGGAATGCCGAGAATGTCCGCGGCGTGCAGGAGCAGCCAGGCAAACTCGACGTTGTGTCCCGGTGATGTCATCTGGAGCGGCCTGGCTGCGCCATCGGCCGGTCTTGCATCGCGCCCCCAGGAAACCGCGAACAAGATCGCCGGGAGAGGCTGAAAATCCATCGTGAACTGGACATAGCCGGTCCCGTCCGGGCGCAGCATGCGGGTCAGGATGAGGTCGATGATCTCGAGGAGCCGCCGCCGATGAGAGGGATGCCGGGTCATCTCGTACAGTGCGGTCAGGGCCTCCATCATGTGCATGTGCACATCCAGGCTCTTGCGGTCGCCCCCGTGGATGCCCGGCCGCGCGGGCTGCCAGTCCGGTGTCATCAGTTCCAGAAACCCGCCGTGCCGCGTGTCGGCCATGTGCTTGCAGACAGCCGCGTAGGTCTTCTCCGCATATTCGCGGCCGCGGGGATCGCCGGTGGCAAGGAAATACTCGCTGAAGGCATATATCCCGAAGCAATGGCCGTAGCCGACCTTGTCCGTGTGCGTGGGATTGCCCCGGCGGTCGGCGATCCAGTACCACCCCTCATATTCGCGGTCCCAGTAATGGCTGATAATGAAGTCCGCGGCATCCCTTGCCAGTCTGCTGCACATGCCGTTGCCATAGCCGGCGCGATGCGCGGCCGACATGGCAAACAGCATCCGGATCTGCGTGAGAAAGGTCTTGGCCGTCTCACCGGTGGGATCGCCATGGCGGTCAAAGTAGCTGAGAAATCCTCCGTAGCCGGGGTCCGGCGATTTGCGGATCCAGAACGGCAGCAGGGAGCCGTTGAAGTAGGAGCGAGTCCTCTCGAGCAATTCGTGGATATGGTTCCCGGTCGGCACGGCTTCCTCCTCGATTCCCACATGATGTTTTTTGCAGTTTACAAATTGCCTTCCGTACTTTTCAATACAATCCATACGCAGTCTGCCAGGGGCATGCGCACATGTCAGAGTCCGGGTCCAGTGTACACCGCAGGGAATTCCAGCAACCGTCGGAAGCCCGGCTTCGGCACATCCTCGGCCTCATCGCAGGCGTTCGAGTCCTCGTGGTGGGGGATGTGTGCCTGGACATTTATTGGTCTGTGGATGGGTCCAGGAGCGAAAAATCCCTGGAAACGGGTCTGGCGACCCATCCTGTGCGAGAGCAGCGATACTCTCCGGGGGGCGCCGGCAACGTCGCGAGCAACATCGCGGCCGCCGGCTGCCGCGACGTCCGGATCCTCGGTGTGATCGGCGAAGATCCCTGGGGGCGCGAGCTGATGCGGCTGCTGCGGGCGCTCGGGATCAACGTCGAGGATGTGCTGGCCCAGCATGAAGCCTGGGCCACCCTGGCCTACAACAAGCCCCTCTTCGATCGCCACGAAAGCAGCCGTTTCGACTTCGGCAATTTCAACGAGCTTTCGACTGAAGCCACCCGCGACCTGCTGTTGCGATGCCGCGCCCGCATCCCGGAGGCAGATGTAGTGATCGTCAACCAGCAGGTGCGGCAGGGCATTCACACCGAGGCCTTCCGTCATGGGCTCGCGGCCCTGATTCGTAAGCACCCCGACAGGATTTTTGTCGCGGACAGCCGGCATTTCAGCGACTCCTACCCGGGCGCCCTCATGAAAATCAACGACCACGAAGCCGTGCGCCTGTGCGGTACGCTTCGGGCCCCGGAAGAACTTGTCTCCCGGCAGGAAGCGTTGGCGGCTGCCGCGGAGCTGTTTGCCAGGTCCGGCAAACCGGTATTTGTGACGCGCGGAATCCGGGGAATGGTGGTTGTCGATCCACGCGGCCTCTGGGAATTGCCTGGCCCCCGGATTCACGGCCAGGTGGATGCCGTAGGAGCCGGGGACAGTGCGCTGGCGGGGATCAGTCTTGCCCTCGCCGCCGGGTGCGATGCCGTGGAAGCCGGGTACCTGGGCAACCTGATCGCGGCAGTGACCATTCAGAAACTGAACCAGACAGGCACGGCCACGCCGGAAGAGATCATTGCCGTCAGCCGCCGGCAATAATGCGGCGGTCGAGGCCGTGAATGCCCTATATTCCGCTTCATGCCGGAATATCTTCTCTCCATTCCGTAAACGGGAAAGTGGCGGATCAGTGGAAGTCGGGCGGCTACGAGTCCATTTCAACGTGGTAACCCTGCCGCCTGACGTGACAGGGGGGGCAGGATCCGAGTGATCTTCTCCATGAAGCTCTCCGGCAAAAAGAAAGTGGACATGGCTGTCGCCGTTGAGGATCATATTGATTACCGACCAACGTTCCCCGGCAGAAGGGCTGCCCGCTGAGCTCTTCACCCCGGGCCGGCGAGGGCAATGTCTATCAGACAGGGAACCGGAGGTGGGCGCCATATGAGTCTGGTGCTTTTCGTTACCATGTTTCAGCGAGGACTGTTCAGCCGGCTCGGAACAGTTAAGGGTCTGCAAAGAAAGCCGCGAATTTCACGAATTCTCACGAAGAACTATCTCCCTTGATGCGGGCCATACGATGCGGCTTTCGTGATAATTCGTGGAATTCGTGGCAGTCTTCTTCAGGCCGGCTAAACAATTACTCAGCGAGAAGGGAGAATCTGATGCGATTCTTGTTGCATGCGTTGTTGGGTATCGGTCTCGTCATCCCTGTCGTTCAGTCCCAGACCAGGAGCGCTCTCGAAACGGATGCGAAGGGTTGGGAGGACCTGTTCGTCGATCGTACCATGAAAGACTGGATCCGCGGCCCGCTGGGGGCGGCAGGCCAGCTGCGCGCGGGTTCCATGGATGAACCGTCGCCGTGGAAAATGGATGCGGCCAGCGGGATTCTCCTCTGCGAGGGCGACAAGGTAGGACACGAGTGGATCCGCTTTGCCACGGAACAGGGGGATTGCCTGTACCATGTGGAATGGCGTTTCACCAAGCTCGACGGGGAGCCCGGCTACAACGCCGGAGTCTTTATACGAACCAGCGCCGACGGAAAGCTCTGGCACCAGGCACAAGCCACGCTGGCAGGCGGATTCCTTTTCGGCGCTTCTCCAGTCAAGGGTGTGGTCCAGCGCTTCAATCTGCGCCAGAGCATGACCGAAAACAGGGTCAAACCCGCCGGTGAATGGAACGTCTACGAATTGCGCGCCGCGGGCAAGGATATCACGCTCTGGATCAATGGCGCCGTCACCAGCGAATTCAAGGAGTGCGAGACGCCCCGCGGCTTTCTCGGTCTCGAAGCGGAAGGCTACCGCGTGGAATACCGCAATGTGCGGATCAAGCCTGTCGGGTAAAACTCCGGGGAATCATTGCGGCTGCCTCTTCCGGAAGATGCAGGCGATCGATGTGCCGTTGTTCCTGCTCACCAGGCTGCAGTAACTGACATCCCACTCCAGTTGCTGCCTCTCCTCAGCGGTCATGTATCTGCTTTCGATCCTGCCGCTTCTGGCATAGCGTTCAATCATCGTGAGGGTGGAATTCACTCCACCCGGTTCCACGCCGTAATCGTCGAGAAGCGATGTGTGCACATCCTCAATGATGTAATAGCCTCCGGGCAGGACGTGCCGGAACAGGCTGGCGAAGCTGATTTGCTGCTGCGCCATGGAGTGTCCGCCGTCGTCGATAATGAGGTCAAAACCGGACCCGCTGGCTTCCGTGAAAGCCGCCAGCTGCTTCCGGTCGGCCTGGTCGGCGACGAACGTATGGATTCTGTCCGAATCGAGATGGGAAACCTTTTCGATATCGATTCCATATATGACCGCGCGTCCGAAATAATCGGCAAGCATCCTGAGTGAGGCGCCTTCCATAATGCCGATTTCGCATATCTTGCGTGCCGAAGATCTCATGGGGTGGAAAAAACACTCATAGACTTCGGTGTAGCGGTGCAGCCGCGATCCTTTGTCGGTTTGGTACTTGTCTGCCAGCTGAGTCAATTCGCCGAACTGATACCCCCTGCTTCCACACCCGGAACCCGAAAAGATCCCCAACGCCAGACTCAGAATCCAGACCAGGCACATACTCCTTCTTGTCATCTCGCACGACTCCCTTTGGTGAATGCCTCACGCACTGGCGGCGTCGCAGATGTACACGCCGGCTCTCACGAACACATAAACGTCGACAGCCCGGGCGTTCATGGCCGATGAGGCCGGGCGCTTGTTGTCCGGGCGGTTGATGCCCTTTGCAGCCCGGAGCAGATCGGAAAGATCCCGGGGGCTCAGCTCCTTGTCGGACCAGCTCGTGGCAGGCGCCCGGATCGACAAAGCCTCCATCACCGGGAGACCGCCCTTGATGCTCGGGGCTGCAAGTTTGAGGCTCTGTGCCTCCGAGGTTTGTGCCCGGATAAGGCCGGAAAATGCAGGCAGGGGCAACAAAACACAATTTCTCACGGATACACACCGCATCGGGATCTCCTTCCTCGTCGCATCGAGGCATCTTAGCTCATTTCCGGATCCCGGGAATGGAAATCGGGGACGCGAATGGGGCACATTCAGGTTCTGCCGCATGATCCAGTGCCGGAGATGCGGCAACGAATCCGCAGCCTGGACCGGGACTTTGACTTCGACCCGGACATCGACCTGGACCTGGTCCCGGGCCAGGTCGTGGTTTCGCCCCCGTAATTGCGGCTCGCCGGCACTTGGTGATAGAGTGGAAGCGATGCACCGCGAGCAGATATCTCCGTCTTCACGCGGCCGGGCAATTACCGGTCGCAGGGCACTGGTATTCGCACTCCCCGTGTTGCTGGCCTCATTGCTGCGCTTTCCGCTTCTGGAACAGCGCCCCATGCATTGTGATGAGGCGGTCCACGCGGCGAAGTTCGGCGTTCTTCTCGAGCAGGGGAAATACGAGTACTCCACGGTCGATTACCATGGGCCAACTCTGTATTACGCCACCTTGCTCCCGGCCAGCTTTCAGGGCGCTGCCCGGTACACGGACATTAACGAAAAGACTCTCCGCGTTGTGCCTGCCGCCGCCGGGGTGATGCTGGTCGCCGCCCACATTTTCCTGATCCCGACCATCGGTTTCCCGGCCGCGTTTTGCGCGGCATTGCTCGCGGCTGTCTCCCCGGCCATGGTCTACTACAGCCGGTACTTCATCCACGAAACCTTCTTTGTGCTCCTTACATTCTGCGCGCTGCTGTCCGCATTCCGCTACAGCCGGAGCAGGACCGCCGTCTGGGCCGCGGTCACGGGCCTTTGCCTGGGATTGATGTACGCGACCAAGGAAACGGCTGTCATCGTGTGTGCATGCATGCTGGCCGCAGGATTGCTGCTGATGGCGGTGAAAAAGGCTGCCGGTGAAACGACGCTTCGAATCATCCCCGGCCGGCACCTCGTGCTCGCCGCGGCGGCAGGCGTGCTGATCGCCGTGGCTTTCTTCTCCTCATTCCTGAGCCATCCGGCAGGAATCGTCGACTCCGTTCTGGCGTATCGGAGTTATTTATGGCGCGGCACGGGCCACGAAACGTGGCATGTGCATCCGTGGCATTATTACCTCAATCTCCTGCTTTATTTTCGGGAATACGGGGGTCCGGTCTGGACGGAAGGCGTGATTGTCGCACTGGCCGCGGTGGGAGGCGTGGCAGCCTTCAGGAAAAACCGGCCGGACATGCACCCGGATGTGTCGCGCTTTCTGGCGCTTTTTACGCTGCTGATGGTCGTCGTCTATTCCGCGATTCCCTACAAGGCGCCCTGGAACTTGCTTGGGTTTCTTCACGGAATGATCCTGACGGCAGGTATCGGGGCAGCCTGGTTGCTCAGGAGATTGCGCCGTCCGGCGGCAAGGAGCGCGGCCATCGCGTTTCTCGCCGCCGCGGCATGCCACCTCGGGTGGCAAGCCTGGGCTTGCAGTTTCCGCTACGATGCCGATCCACGCAATCCATGGGTTTACGCCCATACGGGCAAGGATGTCTTCCTCATCGTCAGGCAGTTGGAAGGCTTGGCCCGGGCGCATCCGGACCGATCAGCGATGGACATCCAGATCATAAGCCGTGAAAACCTCTGGCCTCTTCCCTGGTATTTGCGCCGTTTCCCGGCGGTGCGCTGGTGGAACGGCGTGTCGGACACGACGCCCGCCGCGCCGGTGATCCTCATCACGCCGGACATGGAGCCGGCACTGGTGCGGCGGCTTTACGAGGCGCCGCCTCCCGGTCAAAGGGAAATGTATGTGAGCATTTTTGACCGCTACGTCGAGTTGCGTCCCCAGGTCGAATTGCGCGGCTACGCCGCCAAGTGGCTGTGGGATGCCCGCCAGCATACCGAAGCGGCCACCGACGATCGTCCCCCGCGTGACGCCAGGCATTGAAGTTCACAGACTATGGCGCCACCGGGTTTTTGAAGCGGCGGCCGGCTGATTCCGTTTCCCCTTGTCCGGGACCGGCTCGATCTGGATAATGACTGCATGGCATGCAAACACTCCGCCTCGATTCTCGGCCTGACTCTCTGCATTTCGATTGGACTCTTGACGGCGCAGGACGTCCCTCAGCCCCAAACCCCGGCGCAGGCGGCGGCCGGTGAGTGGCGTTCGCTGTTCGACGGCAAGACACTGAACGGATGGAAAGAGACGCCGTTCGCAGCACGCGGCAAGGTCAGCATTGAGCAGGAAACGATAGTTCTGGGAACCGGCTACATGACGGGCATCGCGTGGACGGGGGACTTTCCCAAAGCCAATTACGAGATCCGATATCAGGCCTCCCGCATTCAGGGAAGAGACTTTTTCGGCGCCCTCACGTTTCCCGTCCACGACTCTTTCTGCACGTGGGTAAGCGGGGGCTGGGGCGGGATGCTGGTGGGCCTGTCCAGCATTGACCAGATGGACGCCTCGGAGAACGAAACCACCACGACGATCCCATTCCAGCAGGGCCGGTGGTATTCCTTCCGGCTTCGTGTGACCGATTACACGATCGAGGCATGGATCGACGAGGAGCAGGTCATCTCCGTTGACTTCTACGGACGACAGGTCGGGTTGCGCCCCGGGGAGATCGAGCGCTCGGTGCCGCTGGGATTTGCCTCCTATAGCACGATCGGGGCTCTGCGCAAGATCGAATACCGCCTGCTCCCTCCCCCCAAAGCGGGAAAATGATGCGCTGCAGCCGGGCTTCCCTGCTGATCAACGAAGGATCCGTCGGTACAATGGATACTCTGTCCAGAGGAAAGATCCGATCCAAAGTTCGCTGACAACCATCGGGCAGTGTCAGTCCGCGGAAACGGCGATGCCGAGGTCGGCGAGGCGAATCCCGGAGACGGACGCGCGGATCACCTCCGGGCCGGCGGGCGCGAGGTCTGCAGCGGGGAAGCTCTGTTCGACCGCGACGCAACGCATGCCGGCAGCCTTCGCGGCCCGGACACCGTTGGGCGCGTCCTCCACCACGCAGCACGCCGCCGGCGGCACTCCGAGCCTGCGTGCCGCCGCCAGGAAGATGTCCGGAGCCGGCTTTTTGCGCTCCACGTCCTCACCCACCACCACGGCGCCAAACCAGGCCAGCCCGACGCCGATGGCGCCCAGGTTTGCCTCGACCTTGACCCGGTCGGCGCTGGAAGCCACCGCAAGGCGGATGTCCCGCGCCATGAGGCTCTGCAAAAGCTCTCGCACTCCCGGGAAAGCGCGGATCATGCCGGGGAGGATATCAAGATAGATCTCGTAGACCCGGCGCTTCATCTCGGGCGCGTAGGTGAGCCCGTACCGGGCGGCCACGCCGCCGATATAGCCGTCCTCCCCCATGCCGACGAAAGGATGGAAATCCTCCGGTTTCGGGTCGATCCCGTATTCGCGCAGGCCGGCGATTGCGGCGGCGTTGATGACGGGCTCCGAGTCGGTGAGTACACCGTCCATGTCGAAGATGACAGCGCGGATCATGCGGGCTACCTCGTCCATGCAAGATGATCTGGTTTTGGCCCAACCTCCCCGGGGTGGCGATTGGCGGCACATATCGACGGGCTGGCACGCAGAGCATGTGCCCCGCACCGAATCGACACCGGGCACTGCTTCCAGTCATCAGATGTCATTATAACCGCAGTTTCGAATTGTCCGGCGCATTCAAGCGGCCCGGGACCTGGTGGTTCGCGGCCTCGAACAGACGCTCCCGCGCGGTCAACGTCGCCCGATGCGCCATTCCCTCCCCCCGGTTGCCCGCCGTGAAAGATCCGGCGATAGGCTCTGCCCGTGGACAGCAACGGCCGGAACGTTCCATATCTCGAAGCCGGTCAAGTAAGGCATCCGCGGCGATCAGGGATCGTCAATGCCAATGGCGGAGGATCATGGAAGCCGCCTTCGGCGCGCCGGTGATTCGGTTGGAAGCGCGCGAGTTGAGTCCCGCGCTCACTGTGCGCTTTTTAGGTAAATGAATCTTTACTTGATTTTAATTATCTGCCCGGATACATTCTAAGTGTGGTACAGAAATATTAATCCCGATTCCGGCAGGAGGGACCCTAGTGGAAACCCGAGTCTTTGCGGTGCTGGAGGATCGCGGACAGAAGCAGCGATGGCTTCTCCGCGAACTGGAGCGCCGCGGCTATCCGGTGAGCGAGAGCTACCTGTCGCAGATCAAGGCGGGAGCCAAACAGCCGTCCCGCAGGTTCATCCACGCGGTGTGTGAAGTGCTCGGCCTGCCCGAGCACGTGCTTTTCATTCGAAAGGGAGAAAAAGCAGTCATGGCGAAGCAGAAAGCGGTAAAGCAGCGGAAGGCGCCGGCAGCGGCGGCCAAGGGGGGGAACCCGATCAACGTGGCCATCATCGGAGTGGGGAACTGCTCGTCCTCGCTCGTACAGGGGCGCTATTTCTATCAGGACGCGCCGGAGGATCAGCGCATTCCGGGTCTCATGCACATCAACCTCGGCGGCTATCACATCCGCGACATCAATTTCGTTGCCGCCATCGATATCGACGCCAACAAGGTCGGCAAGGATCTTTCGGAAGCGATTTTCACCTACCCGAACAACACCTACAAGTTCTCCGATGTCCCCTACCAGGGAGTCCGGGTCGCGCGCGGCATGACCCACGACGGGCTCGGCAAGTATCTGTCCCAGATCATCAAGAAGTCCAAGGGCGGCACGGACGACATCGTCCGCCTGCTCAAGGAGACCAACACGCACGTGGTGGTGAACTACCTGCCGGTGGGATCGGAGGAGGCCACCAAGTGGTACGTGGAGCAGGTGCTGGCCGCGGGCTGCGGCTTCGTCAACTGCATCCCGGTGTTCATCGCGCGCGACCAGTACGAATACTGGCCCCGCCGCTTCCGGGAGGCCAAACTCCCGATCATCGGCGACGACATCAAGTCGCAGGTGGGCGCAACCATCGTGCACCGCATCCTGACCCGCCTCTTCCAGGACCGCGGCGTGCGCCTGGACCGCACCTACCAGCTCAACTTCGGGGGCAACACCGACTTCCTCAACATGCTCGAGCGGGAACGACTGGAATCGAAGAAGATCTCGAAGACGTCGGCGGTCACCTCGCAGCTCGACTATGAGCTTCCGGCCGACGACGTTCACGTCGGGCCGTCGGACTACGTGCCCTGGCTCAAGGACCGGAAGTTCTGCCACATCCGCATGGAGGGGACGACCTTCGGCAACGTGCCGCTGCTGGCCGAGGTAAAACTCGAGGTGTGGGACAGCCCCAATTCGGCGGGCGTGGTGATCGATGCCATCCGCTGCTGCAAGCTTGCGCTCGACCGGGGCGTCGGCGGGCCGCTGCTCGCCCCCTCGTCCTATTTCATGAAATCCCCGCCGGAACAGTATCCGGACGACCTCGCGCGGACCAAGGTCGAGGAATTCATCCAGGGATAGCGCAATCCCCGGCGTGCGACCGCCGGCAGGAGGCGCGTCAGACTCCGAGCGCGCAGCGCCGGAGGATCTCCTCGCGGTCGCATCCGCGCTGCACCCGATAGCCCTCGAGCGGCAGGATGTGCTCGTGGACGGCGTCGAGGATGTCCGCCGGGAAGGGGAAGAAGGCGTCCTCGACCTCGTCGGCCGGCGTGATCCAGTTGCGCGCGCCGACGACGACGGGGGGCGCGTCGAGGTCGTCGAATGCGAGCAGGGAGATGTCCGCTGCCATTGTCTGGAGCGCACTTCCGCGGACACAGGCATCGCAGGCCAGAAGGATCTTGTGCGTTTTCCGCACCGATTCCAGGACTTTTTCGTAGCGGAAGGGCACGAGCGAGCGGGCGTCGACGACCTCGCACTCCACGCCGTAGTTTTTCCCGAGCTGTGCCGCGGCCTCCAGCACCCGGTACAGCGTGGCCCCGCTCGACAGGATCGTCAGGTCCTTCCCGGGCTTCTTGACGTCCGGCTCCCCGATGGGAATCTCGTAGGCGCCCTCGGGCACGCCCCCGGGTGCGAATTCCTCCGCCATGTCGTAAATTCTCTGGCTCTCGAAGAAGATCACGGGATCCGATCCCAGCAGGGCCGAATACATGAGTCCTTTGGCGTCGTAGGGCGTGGCGGGGAAGACCACCTTCAGGCCCGGCACGTGGGCGCACATGGCGCTCCAGTCCTGGCTGTGCTGGGCTCCGTATTTCGATCCGACCGAAACGCGCAGCACCACCGGCATGTGCAGCAGCCCGCCGGACATCGACTGCCACTTGGCGAGCTGGTTGAAGATCTCGTCGCCGGCACGGCCCAGGAAGTCGCAGTACATGAGCTCCACCAGGGCGCGCCCCCCTTCCAGGGCGTAGCCTGCCGCTGTGCCGGCAATCGCTCCTTCCGCTATGGGCGCGTTGAACAGGCGGTGATAGGGGAGCGCCTCGGTCAGGCCGCGGTACACCCCGAAGGCGCCGCCCCAGTCCCGGTTTTCCTCGCCGTAGGCGATCAGCGCAGGGTCCTCGTAGAAACGGTCCAGGATGGCCTCGAACAGAGCGTCCCGTATGCCGATGCATCTGCTGTTGGGGAGCCGCTGCCCCTTGTCGTCGTATGCCGACCGGCTGCGTTTGGCGAGCTGCTGCACCCGCGGGTTTTCCGCCTTCGGCAGCAGCGTCTGCGGCTGGCGCAGGCCCAGGCGGTCGATCCTCCGGTTGGAGAACATCACCCGCTCGAGTTCGCAACCGGTTCCCATGAGGTTGATCCGGGGCGAGAAGTCGAGGTCGGCCGCCTTGCGATAGACCTTGAAGATCAGATCCTCGACCCGCCTGCCGGTCTCCTCCAGGCCGCCCTGATCGACGATCCCCGCCCCGACCATCTCCCGGGCGAAGGTCACGATCGGGTCCACCCGCTGCCACATCTCCACTTCCGCCTTCTCCCGATAGGAGCTTGCATCGGACGGCGAGTGGCCGCTGAAGCGGTAGGTGACCGTGTCGAGAAGCACCGGGCCCTCTCCGCGCAGCAGGACCTCCCTCTTGCGCGCCATCGCGTCGACCACCGCCAGCGGATTGTAGCCGTCGACGCGTTCCGCGTGCATCTGCTCCGGATTCAGGCCGGCGCCGAGCCGGGCCAGGACCCTGTGCCCCATGGTCTCGCCCACGGGCTGCCCGCCCATGCCGTAGAAGTTGTTCGAGAAATTCACGATCAGCGGCAATCCCTGGCGGTATTCCGGCTCCCAGAGCGTCCGGAACTGGTCCATGGTGGCGAAACAGAGCCCCTCCCAGACCGGGCCGCACGAGGAGGAGGCGTCGCCGATATTGCAGACGACGATCCCGGGAGCCTTGTTCACATGCTTGAACAGCGCCGCTCCCACCGCGATATCCCCCGAACCGCCCACAATCGCGTTGTTCGGATAGATGCCGAACGGGGGGAAGAACACGTGCATGGAGCCGCCGAAGCCCTTGTTGAAGCCGGCTTCCCTGCCGAAGATCTCCGCGAGGGCGCCGTAAATCAGGTACTCCACCGCCAGCTCCCGCACCGATCCGTGCGAGCCGTCGTCCACCACGCGCAGGCACCGGCCGTCGAAATATCCCCGCATGATCTCCATCAATGCCCCATCGTCGAGCTTCTCCACGGCGGAGAGCCCCTTGGCCAGCACTTCCCCGTGGCTCCGATGGCTGCCGTAAATGTGGTCGTCGACCCCCAGCAGGAAAGCCTGGCCGACCGCAGCGGCTTCCTGCCCGATCGAGAGATGGCCGGGGCCCCGATGCTGGTACTCGACATTCTTGTATGTCCCCTGCAGCTTGACCTCGCTCAACATGCTCTCGAAAACCCGTATGATCCGCATGTCACGATACATGCGCACGATCGCCGCCGCGCCGAA
>JAFNAG010000362.1 GCA_017860135.1 Acidobacteriota bacterium | reverse complement strand
TCACTGAGGAACCTGTATGAAACGAGTTCTGGTATTGGGATCGGGCCTTGTAGCCGGGCCGCTTGTCCGGTATCTGCTCGACAAGGGTCATCAGGTGGCCGTCGCCACACTCATGGTCGAACGCGCGGAGGAAATGATCGCCGGACATCCGAACGGCAGGGCGTTCCTGCTCGACATCCGGGATGAGGCGAAGCTCGCGCAGCGCAAGCACATGGTGACAACATCCTATGTTTCCGCGGCCATGGAGGAACTGGACGGGCAGGCGCGCGCCGCCGGAATCACGATACTGAACGAGATCGGCGTCGATCCCGGATTCGATCACATGTCCGCAATGCGGATCATCGACTCTGCCCGCAGCCGCGGCGGGAACATCGCCGCATTCCGATCCTATTGCGGCGGCCTTCCGGCACCGGAAGCCAACAGCAATCCCTTCGGCTATAAGTTCTCCTGGGCGCCCCGCGGCGTGCTGCTGGCCGGTCGCAACGGCGCGCAGTATCTCGTCGACGGCCGGCGGGTGGAAATAGCGCCGCACCGTCTGTTCCGCGACATGCACATCCTGGCTATCGACGGGCTGGGCGACTTCGAGGCGTATCCGAATCGCGATGCCGTCAGTTATGTCGACATATACGGCCTCGGCGGAATCCGCACCATGTACCGCGCCACGCTGCGCAACATCGGCTGGTGCGATACCCTGTTTCACATTGGCAGGCTGGGATTGCTGTCCTTGGAAGAGATGGATGCGGGCGGATTGACCTACGCGGGGTTCATGCGCCGCCTCATCGGCTGCGACCCCGGCGAGGATCTCAAGGCAGCTGTGGCCGCCAGGCTCGGACTCCCCAAGGAAGCCCTGCCGGTCCTGAACCTGGAGTGGCTGGGTCTGTTCTCCGGACGCCGGCTCAGCACAGCCCGGATATCGCCGCTGGACGCCCTGGGCGAGCTCATGTTCGAGAAGCTCGCGTTCCAGCCGGGAGAAAGGGACATGGTCGTGCTCCATCATGATTTCCGCATCGAGTTCCCGGAGGGCCGGTGCGAGCGCGTCGTCTCCGAGTTGATCGAGTTCGGCATCCCGGGAGGGGATTCCGCCATGTCGCGCATGGTCGCCCTCCCTGCAGCCATCGGAGTGAACATGATCCTGACGGGCCGCGTCGAAGCCAGGGGCGTGCTGCGCCCCACCACACGGGATATTTACGATCCGGTCTTGAGTGAACTGGAGGGACTCGGGATCGCTTGCCGGGAGAGGACGGACTGTTTCTGACAGTCCGGGCCGGAGCCCCCGGCTGGATACGGCGCCGCCGGACGCCCGGGAGTCCTGATGCAGACACCTGGAATGGACAGGATGGAGGCCTCCCCGCCTCAGCCCGCAATGCCGTGCAGCGCCGTTACCGTGAGGGGGCAGAAAGATATTCCCCCTCTCTCCCTCACGGCCGTGGCGATGACGTCCCTGCCGAGGCGCCTGCCGGGTTTCCCGTTCCCCTACTGTCTGAATCGTCGTATATCCGTGATAATACCTTGATTCTAAGGCACGGGTCGGTAAGAATTACGCGCATGGATTCAGCCATAATCAAACGAATCGTCCAGGAATTGTCTCTCCCTGAGGCGCAGGTCGCGGCAGCCATCGCTCTGCTCGAATCGGAAGCCTCCGGCCCGTTCATTGTGCGCTATTGCAGAGAGGCGACCGGGGGTCTGGATGAACACCGCCTGCGGGCTATTCAGGAAAAATGGATCCATTACAAGGAGTTGCAGGAAAAGCGCGACCAGCTCGCGAAAGCCCTGACAGACCAGGGCGGGATGACGGGGGATTTGCAGCGGCACATCGAGGACTCCTGGGATAAGGCAGATATCGAGGATTTATACCACCGCATCAGGCCTAAAAAACGAAACAGAGCGGCAGAAGCGATCGAAAAGGGCCTGGGCCCGCTGGCGGAGTATCTGTGGGGCCAGGAGTCGGATGCCTGGAGCCCCGAGGAGCATGCGGACGTCTTCATCGATCCGGAAAAAGGGCTGACCGAGAGGCCGCAGGTGCTGCAGGGAGCCTGCGAGATCATCGCGGACTGGATCGCCGAACGGATTGACTTGCGCAAGGCGCTGCGGGAAATGCTCTGGAAGGAAGGACAGGTTGTATCCACGGTCGTGCCGGCAAAGGCAGGACAAAAAACCAAGTACAACATGTACTACGACCGCCGGGAGCCTGTCGCCTCGATCCCGTCCCATCGCGTTCTCGCCATTCGAAGGGGCACGAAGGAAGGAGTCCTCACCTCTTCGATTCAATGCGACAGCACGAAAGCCGTCCAGCTGATCGTCGATGCCGTCATCCGGGACCGCGAATCTCCATTCGCGCCGATCCTGGAGGCGGCGGCGCGGGACTGTTACAGTCGGATCCTCCGGCCGTTGATAGAGACAGAAGTCCGGGCCCAATTGAAGGATCGCGCGGATCGTGAGGCGATCCGCGTGTTCCAGGAGAACCTGGAAAACTTGCTTCTCTCCCCGCCCTGCGGCCCCGTTGCGGTCATCGGGATCGACGCCGGAAAAGCGGAGGAGTGCCGCCTCGCCGTCGTGGATGCCGCCGGCAGTTTCGTGGAGGAAGCGGTCGTCTACCCCCGCCCTCCGAGAAGCGAAACCGAGGCAACCCGGGCTGCGATCCTCGACCTGATACAGCGACGCAGCATCGCTGCCATTGCGATCGGAACCGGGCCGGGGGCCCGGGAGACCGAGATGATCCTGCGCCAGATCCTGGCGGATGCGGCGGTCGAAGGACTCATGATCGCCACGGTGAACGATGCCGGCGTGATCGTGTACTCCTCCTCGCGGATCGGCAGGGAGGAGTTGCCCGAACTGTCCGTCTCCACGCGGATGGCGGTGAGCACCGCACGCCGCCTTCAGGACCCCCTGGGAGAACTGGTCAAGATCGACCCGAAACTGATCGGCGTGGGACAGTACCAGCACGACGTCGACCAGAAGGAGCTTCACCGGCGCCTGGTTCAGACCGTAGAGTACTGCGTGAACCGGGTGGGAGCAGACCTCAACAAGGCGAGTTTCTCCCTGCTCCGCCACATCGCCGGCATCAGCGACCGGCTGGCCCGCAGGATCGTCACGCACCGCAGCACCAACGGACCTTTCAGCAACAGGGCCGCGCTTGCATCCATGCCCGGCATGGACCCCTCCGCATATCATCAGGCCGCCGGTTTCCTGCGCATAGCAGAAGGCGATTCGCCGCTGGACCGGTCCTCTATCCATCCTACCTGGTATCCGATCGTCGAGAACATGGCCGCCGTCCTGAACGTGGGGATTTCGGATCTTTTGGGAAATCGCGAGTTGGTTTCATCCCTCAAAATCGAGGAGTTTGTCAACGAAACCGTGGGAATGCCGACTCTCGAGTTCATCCGGGATGAACTGCTTGCGCCGGGAAAGGACATGCGGGGCACTTATGCCCCTCCCAGGTTAAGGAGCGAGGTCCGGGACATCGCCGACCTGAAGGAAGGGATGGAACTCGAAGGCACTGTCACAAACGTGACCAACTTCGGCGCGTTCGTGGACATCGGCATCCATCAGGACGGTCTTGTCCACCTGAGCCAGATGTCGAACCGTTTTATCCGCGATCCGCGCGAGGTCGTAAAAGTCGGCGACCTGGTGAAAGTAAAGCTGATCTCGGTGGAGGTCGAGACCAAGCGCATCGGCCTTTCCATGAAAGCCCTGCTTCCCGCCATTCCCAGGCGGCGCAAAAAGCCCCGGCGACGGCCCGACCAGCCGTCGCACCCCGGTCCCGGAGCCCCGGCATCTCCAACAGAGCAGGCGGAAGGCGCCCCTGAAACAACGGGATCCGCAGCCTCCCATGCGGAAGGCGCTCCGGTCTCCGCGGCGCGCCCGCCACGCCGGCCGCGCCGGCGCGAAGGCAGATTCAGAAGGGACAATGCCCCCCGGCGAGAAGTGACTCAGGGGGGAGACGGTTCCTCTCCCATGAAATCAGAAGCCGATCTTCCGGCGCGCGAGCCTAAGCCGAAGGTTCCAGAACAGACTTTGCAGGAAAAGATCGCCATCCTCCAGTCCAAATTCCGCGGCATCCAGTAGCCGATCGCGTTGCGCCGTTCACGCCGGGAAAATCTCTGCGGTCTCCGCGGTCTCTGTGGTTCGTTTTTGCTTTTCTTCCGACTGCTGTTCGGTTCAAATGGCTGTCAGGGCTGATGTCGCTGTGTTTAAAACTGCAGTACAATCTCCTGCGCCCGTCCTGTAGCAGAAGGCAGCAACAGCTTGAAGCCGGTTGCGCGCCCGGGAATATCCGGCAGCGAGAAATAGAGGAACTTGTCGCGCACCGTTGAGGCATCGACCGGATCCAGCGAATGGGCCTTGTCGATGAAATCTTTTTCCACGAGCGCCTTCTCGAACTGAGACAGGTCCCCCGCAACGCCTCCCCCGCCGGGATTGAGTATGATATCTACGCCGGGACGCCCCCACGGCCCCCCATACGTGCCGTTCGGATAGCGCCGGGTGTTGCTTGGATCGTTTGGATCGTAGCGGGGGGATGTCGGGTCATTGCGGGGGTCGTACCTCGGATCGTTGCGAGGATCGGCTCGCGGGTCGTAACGCGGATCCGTCGGATCGTAACGCGGATCACCCATTGTGGGCGAAACCTGGACCGGACTCTTATCCTGTGCCTGCGCCGTGACCATTAGTCCCTGCAGAAGCGCCTGGGCCACTATCTCCGGCGCTATCGGCGCCACCTGTTTGCCCGATGGATCGATCAGCTGCAGCTGGCCGAGCGGCAGTACCAGTCCGGTTTCCCCCTGGTTGAACACCGCCAGACGCACTGCAATCACATGGGCAGGCGTCAGTTCCTTGTAGAAAAATTCATTCTGGACCTTGCCGTCGAACAACAGGTCTGCAGCATAAGTCACGCTGCCGACCGTCAGCTGCACCTGGAATTTTTCAGGTCTTTTGGGTTTGACCAGCTTTACGCGGAAGCCCGCGAAGGCAACGGAACCGACCGACAGGCAGAGGCAGATGGCAAGCCCTCGTTTCATGGTGCACCCCGGTCAACCGGATGCAGGAACGGCTCCTGCACGGACCGTGAAAGTCAGCGATCCGGTTGCGAATGAGTCGCTGTCCACTATAGTAAGCCTCCTTCGATCCGGAATGCAAATGCGCATTCCGGCAGACGGTGGAGTGTAAGAATCGTATTCGATGGTAATTTTCAAGGCTGCTGAAAGCGCGCGGGCTAAAGAGGGTGTCCAACGGTTGGCGCCGAAATTCAAAGCGCGCGGGCTAAGGAGGGTGTCCAGCGGTTGTCAACGGTTGCACCAAGGCAAGCTGAGGCGCGAAGCGCCGGAAGTGAGTAGCCCCGCGCGTCAGCGCGGGGTTAGGG
>JAFNAG010000361.1 GCA_017860135.1 Acidobacteriota bacterium | reverse complement strand
GTGAACCCCGGCATGTTCGATTGGATGGACGACTACGCATGGAATCTGTCCGGAGTTTCCAATCCCTATACCGTGCGCAGCAGCCAGCGCCGGAGCACGCCGACGACGAACATCGATGACACGTTAACGTGGACGAGGGGATCGCACAGCCTGAGCTTCGGCGGCAGTTTTACCAACATCGGGTCGTTCTACGTCAACCAGACCTTCGTTCCCGCGGTGGGTTTCGGGATGGACAACACCTATGATCCCGCAAGAGTCATGTTTGATTCGGTGAATGGCCCGAAGAATTTCCCCAATGCTTCCTCCACGCAGATCAGCAATGCCGCTGCCATCTATGCGTCTCTGACGGCCCGCGTCACGGCAATCAACGGGAGCATTTATCTGGACGAAGAAACTCTGAAATACGCGTACATGGGACCGACGACGCAGCGCGCCCACCAGCGCGAGCTGGCGCTCTTCGTGACGGATTCCTGGCGCATGCGCCCGAATTTTACTTTCAACTACGGCGTGCGCTGGGAACTGCAGCTGCCGTGGGTGCCGCTCAACGACGTGTACAGCTGGGCCACCTATAAGGAAATCTGGGGCGAATCAGGAGTCGGCAACATGTTCAAGCCCGGCGCAACCGGCGGGGTGCCGACGCAGTTCACGCAGTACAAGAAAGGGGATCCTGCCTACGAGATCGATTACAAGGCCATAGCTCCCAGCATGGGCTTTGCCTGGACCCCGAAGTTCGACAGCGGCTTCCTCTCCCGGATATTCGGCGAAAGCGGCAGGTCGGTGTTCCGGGGCGGATTCTCTATTTCCTACAACCGCTATTCGATGGGAGACTATAACAGCATCTTTGCCTCCAACCCGGGAGCCAGCCAGACGGCCAACCGGTCGCAGGCTCTCGGCAACCTGGTGCCCACAGGCCAGTCGTGGCCGCTTCTGTTCCGCGACAAGAGCCGTCTCGGGCCGCCATCCTTCCCGGATGCGCCGGTTTACCCAATCACTCCCTCGATTGATCAGTCGGCGAACGCGTTCGATCCCAACATCCGTACGCCGTACACCATGTCATGGACGTTCGGCCTGCAGCGCGAGCTTACCAAAGACATGGTTCTCGAATTGCGCTACGTCGCCAACCGCAACCTGCAGCCCTGGCTGCAATACCAACTCAATGAACGCAACCTGGTGGAAAACGGATTGCTGGACGAGTTCAAGCTGGCAATGGCGAACCTGCAGGCGAACATGGCCGCGGGGCGTGGGAACAACTTCAGATACTACGGCGCCGGGACAGGCACTTCGCCGCTGCCGATCACATTGGCGTACTTCAGCGGCTATGCTGCGTCTCAAGCATCTGATGCGTCGAAATACACTTCTTCCAATTTCACCAGCTCCACCTTCGTCAACACCCTGGCGAAAACCAATCCGAATCCGTCAACCTATGGCCAGAATCTGGCCAGTGACTCCACCCGCCGCGCCAACGCCCTGGCTGCCGGATTGCCCAGCAACTTCTTCTATGTGAATCCGACCGTGATGAACGGCGGCGCCTGGCTCATGTCGAATGGCGGATTCAACTACTACGACTCGATGCAGATCGAGTTGCGGCGTCGCATGTCCAAGGGATTGATGATTCAGTCCAATTACACCTGGTCAAAGGCCTTGAGCAGCCAGCGTGTCAGCTTCCGCAATCCCTGGGTCAAGTCGCTTTCCTCACAGTTGCCGCATACGTTCAAACTCAACTGGCTGTATGAAATGCCGTTCGGAAACGGGCGTACGCTGCTCAGCGGCAACAACAGCGTCGTCGAACGTATCGTCGGCGGCTGGGAGTTCCAGGGAGTGTGGATGTTGCAGAGCGGCAACCTGTTGGATGCCGGCAACGTCGTTCTCGTGGGCATGACGGATGAGGAGTTCCAGAATGCGGTCGGAGTCCGGTTCGACGACGCGAAGAAGATAGCCTACTACGTGCCCCAGGATATCATCACCAACACAATTGCGGCGATGAACACCAGCCCGACTACGTCCAATGGATTCAGCACTTCTTTCGGCGCTCCTACCGGACGTTATATCGCACCGGCAAACCAGAACTCCGCCGGCTGCATCCAGGTATCCAGCGGGGACTGCGCGCCGTTGCATCACTACGTGAGCGGCCCCTATTTCCAGCGCTTCGACCTGAGTCTTGTCAAGAGAATCAGGTTCTCGGAGACGAAGAACTTCGAACTTCGCGGCGAATTCTTGAACGCGTTCAACATCATCAATTTCACCGGTGTCATGAATCCCGGCACCAGCCAGACCTGGGGCCAGGTCACTTCAGCGGCCCGCGACCTCAATCAGGCTCAGAACCCGGGCGGACGACTGGTTCAGATCGTCCTGCGCCTTAACTTCTAATCCGCTTATCAATAGAAGGGGAATGCGGCAAGACCGCGTTCCCCTTCTTCTTTCCGCTCTCCGCTCCCGGCTATCCCTATTGGACGCTCAAACCTCGTGTCTTAATATACATAGAGCGGCCGACGGCCGCGACCAGGCAAGCGACCGCCCCTGGAAGGCGTGGCTTTGGCATGCTCTGCGCGGCGGGCGAACGTATGGCACAGTGGTGAAAACGCGAAAGAGATGATGCCGATGGGAAATCCAACGTCTTCCCGGCGTGAATGGATTGTGATTGCACTCCTGCTCGGGATCACCCTGGCCGTATTCTGGCCGGTGCAAAACCACGGCTTCATCAGGCTCGATGACGATGCCTATGTGTATGATAATCCCCATGTAAACACGGGACTGACGCTCGCCAACGTCGGCTGGGCGTTAACCGCCATGCACGCCTACAACTGGCATCCGGTGACCTGGATTTCCCATATGCTGGACGTGGAGATCTACGGGCTCGAAGCCGGGGGGCACCACCGCACAAACCTGCTGCTCCATCTGGCAAACGTGGTGCTGCTGTATCTGGTTCTGAAGCGCATTACAGGGCTCGGATGGAGGAGCGTCTTCGTGGCGGCTCTCTTCGCCGTCCATCCCCTGCATGTCGAGCCGGTCGCCTGGGTGGCGGAGAGGAAAGAGCTGCTCAGCACCGCCTTTCTGCTCCTGTCAATCCAAGCCTATGCGAGGTATGCCGAACGGCCGGGCGTTCGGCGATATCTGGAAGTCTGCCTGCTCTTTGCTCTCGGGCTCATGTCCAAGCCGATGCTCGTCACGCTGCCTCTGGTGCTGCTCCTGCTGGATTATTGGCCGCTGGCGCGCCTGCGACAGGGGGGCATGACGCCCTGGAAGCTGGTCGCAGAAAAAATCCCGCTTTTTCTCCTGGCAGGAGCCTCCTCCGTCGTCACATTGATCTCACAGTGGGGTGGAGGCGCCGTGGTGACCCTCGGAGGTTTCCCCTTCGGCGTCCGGGTTGCCAACGCCGCGGTTTCCTATGTCCGTTATCTTGTGAAAACGGTCTGGCCCGCCGGGCTCGCGGTTCCTTATCCGCATCCGGGCTCGAATCTTCCAATCTGGCAGGTTGCCGGCGCCGCTGTTCTGCTGATCCTGCTGACTGTCGCAGCAGTGCGCATTGCCGGCAAACATCGGTATATGGCAGTTGGCTGGCTCTGGTACCTCATCACGATGTTCCCCGTAATCGGTCTGGTCCAGGTCGGAGAACAGGCAATGGCCGACCGGTACACTTATGCCACCCTCATCGGCTTCTTTATTATGCTTGCCTGGGGCATCCCTGCCCTGCCGGGATGGAAAGGCGGGCGTCGCAAAGGAAGCGCCGTGAAGCCCACTGCGTTCCGTCTGGCGTCGGTGTCGCTTGCCTGTGCAGCCGTCCTCGCACTTGCCGTGTCCGCCCGGGCGCAGGTGAGCTACTGGCGCGATGGGATCACACTCTTCACCCGCGCTCTTTCGGTAACCCGCGACAACTACCTGGCACACAACCATCTTGGAGTTGCCTACGATGATGCCGGAGACCCGGGCAGCGCCATGGAAGAATTCCGGAAAGCCCTGGCGATCGCCCCGGACTTTGCCGTGGCGCACCACAACCTGGGACGTGTGCTGCTGCTGCGCGACATGGTGGACGAGGCCATCGCCGAATTCAAAACGGCCATCCGCCTGGCGCCGAACGATGCAAGATCGTACCACAATCTCGGCTATGCCCTGGACAAGGCTCAACGGCCGGACGAGGCGATCGAGGCCTATCGCCAGGCCGTCCGCCTGCAGCCGCAGCTCGGAGATTCCCACAACGGCCTGGCGGTGCATTACTACGCCAAGGGGCTATATGCGGAGGCCTGGAAAGAGGTGCGGCTTGCCGAGCAGTGCGGGTACCGGCTGAACCCGGATTTCCTGAAAGCGCTCTCCGCGATGATGCCCGAGCCAGAAAAAAAACCACGATAAAAGATGTCGGGGCAGTTATCGGGACTCCGCCAGGGCGATACAGTAGGACAGGAAACAGAACTGCCAGTCGCATTGGCCCCCGGCGATTGACGAAAAGCGAACAGCCGCAAACAACCAGATCTCAAAGAAGAAGCGCGCAGATTTCTTGTATCAAAGCCGGCGGTACACATTACGGCGGTGACCGATTCGGTAAATCCGCACCGTGTGCGAGGAATCATCGACCGTGTAAAGGATGCGATAGTCGCCGCTGCGAACGCGGTAGCCGTTTTCCCCGACAAGCTTCTTGGCCCCGGGCGGCCGGGGATTTGCCTGGAGATCGTCAATGACGTCGACAACGCTCTCGCAAACCTGACGAGTCAGGTCGCGGAATTCACGTTTTGCCCGAGTCTCCAGCTCGACCTTATACGTCATTTCCTGTAGCCCCGACGGCTTGCCTTTTTAACCTCCTCCCAGGGATGGAAGCCTGTGGCCTCGCGGATTGCGTCCCGCAGATCCTCGGCGTCAAGCAGATCTTCGATTTTTTCGCGCAGCGCGGTCTCCAGAACGAAATTCTTGCGCAAACCCAGTTTTTTGCACACTACATCCAGCTGAGCGGTAAGGTCGGAAGGAAGCTTGGTGGCAAACGGTTCGTTTTTCATGGCAACTCCTCGCACGCCTCAAGGTAGCGCCACATATTCAAGCGTCTGTGTCAGGGAAGAGGTCAGCCTTGCGGAGCAATGCGGGTACCGACCGGATCCGGATTTTCCCTGTTCCCGCTGCTCCCTCATCACCATCCTGTATCCTACCGGACCTCATTTGCTTCTCGGAAGCGGGCGTCCCGCCTGCGACCCACTTCCGTTGGGGGGTGTTTCAGAACCGCGCGGACCCTGGCCGAATTCGCGCGCGCATCGGCGGAGTCGGGATTCAGCCGCAGCGCCTCTTCATATTCCGCAAGCGCCTCTTTCAGACGTCCCGACCGTTCCAGCGCGACGCCCAGATTGTTGTGGAATTCCGCGTCTCCCGCCCGGAGTTTGATCGCCTCCCGGTACTGCTCCACCGCCTCGTTGGCGCGGCCCGATTCCTGCAGAACGTTTCCCAGGTTGAAATGTGCGTCCGCGTTGCCGGGCCGGAGACGCAGCACTTCCCGGTATTCCTGCGCGGCCTCCTCGAGACGGCCCAAACCCTGCAGCATATAGCCCAGATTGAGA
>JAFNAG010000113.1 GCA_017860135.1 Acidobacteriota bacterium | reverse complement strand
GGGCGGCCGCGAATGTCGCCGATTTCACGCACACCTGAGCATCAGGATAAGTGTGAACAATGACGCCGGCCTTCCCCCAGTATACATTGCCACCAATTCAATAGCGGACTAAAACCCTTGACAAAATCAATGGGATATGCTGCCTGAAATTTCAGCGTGCGGATATACGAATTCATGCTCCCCCAATACTCTGATTCCTGCGGGCTCGCGCCATTGCCACTGAATGATCCACGCAAGAGAAAATGATATCCACGCCCGGGAAAAGTCACGCGCATTAAGAAGCTGAAATGCATCCGGAGGGAAGCAACATGAGGAAACTCTGCTTGCTGACAATGTTGATCTTGTTTGTAACTCTATCCGTTACCGCCAGACAAGGCGACTGTCCGTATAAGGATGGTATATCGTCACACTATTCGTTCCAATGGCGTGCTGGAATCCCTGATATTGCCTGTCTCCATCCAACTCAATCAATTGAATCAGGAGTTATGGAACTCCATACCCAAAGGGACTCCCGTTACCGCAGTGAAACATCCTTAGAGAGTTATTCCGGACAGCAGATTCAGCGCCGGAGGCGTGGCCATGATGAGGATCCTGGCGCCGCGCCTCCGGCGCTTCGCGTTTCTGCAATTTCCGTCCGATTCCTGCGACTCGCTCCAGGAAGGACGTGCATTTCGCGGCAAAATCCGCGTATAATCTGTCTGCCGCCTGGATCGCAGTTCGACCGGGACGGCACAGAACAACCGACCTCATCTCCACATGCAGAGAGGAGGCATCTTACTCGAAGGAGAAGATAGCCATGCAAACCTCCGCTGGGCCCGAAAGACAAAAAACCACTGTTCACACCCTTGCAGCCAAGAAGAAGCGCGGCGAGCCCATCACCATGCTGACTGCGTACGACTATCCTACCGCCCTGGCCCTCGATCAGGCTGGGATTGACTCCATCCTGGTCGGCGACTCGCTGGGCATGGTGGTGCTGGGCTACGAAACCACGCTTTCCGTGACCATGGAGGACATGCTCCATCACTGCAAGGCGGTCGCCCGGGGCACGCGCTTCGCTCATCTGATCGGCGACATGCCCTTCATGTCCTACCAGGTCTCGAAGACGGAAGCGGTGCGGAATGCCGGCCGATTCCTGCAGGAGGCCGGGATGAACGCCGTCAAACTGGAGGGTGGCCGCGATATAGCCGGGACGATCGAGGCGATCGTGGCCGCAGGCATTCCGGTGATGGGCCATCTGGGACTCACGCCGCAAAGCCTTCACAAGCTCGGCGGGTGGAAAGTCCAGGGGACTTCGGCAGCAGCTGCCCGGCGCCTGGTGGAAGAAGCCCACATCCTCGAGAATGCCGGCTGCTATGCCGTGATCCTGGAAGCCATCCCGGACCGCGTGGCGGAAATCATCTCCCGGCGTCTGCGCGTCCCGGTGATCGGGATCGGCGCGGGCGAAGCCTGCGACGGTCAGGTGCTGGTCACTAACGACCTGCTCGGGTCATTTGATCGGTTCACGCCCAGGTTCGCCCGGAAATACGCCGACATGCGCGCCGTTATGGAACAGGCATTCCGGGCCTTCATCGGGGATGTTTCCTCCCGCCGTTTTCCGGCGCCGGAGCATGCATATCACATGAGCGACGAAGAGTATGATGCGCTTCTGCGCGATTTGCGCATGAAGCCCAGCAAGTGGCGCATGGCGATCTGAGGGCGGGTTGACCTTGTCCGAACCCAACTTGCGGATCACGATTGTCGGTTCCGGCGCGATGGCCTGCCTGTTCGGCGCACGACTGGCGCGGGTGGCGTCCGTCACCCTCACCGGATCCTGGGCGGAAGGGATCGAAGCGATCCGCACCTCCGGCATCACTGTCGAGGAGGCGGGGCAGGAGACGGCGGCACGCGTGCCGGCCATCCTCTGGGGCGAACCGGTCGAGCCGGCCGACCTGGCGATTGTTCTTGTCAAAGCGTGGCAGACAGAGAGAGTCGCAGCAGACATTCCCAGGCTGCTCAGGCCGGAAGGGGTTGCGCTCACGCTCCAGAACGGTCTCGGCAATCTGGAAGCACTCGGGCCGCGGGCGATCCTGGGGGTGACTTACCGGGGCGCGACACTTCTGGGGCCGGGCCGGGTGCTGGCAGGGGGTGACGGCGCCACCTGGATTGCCGGCGCCGGGTGGATTTCCGATCTCCTGCGCGCAGCGGGAATGGCGGTCGAAACGGGCGCCCCGGCACAGATCGACGGCATGCTCTGGGGCAAGCTCGCGGCCAATTGCGGCATCAACGCGCTTACGGCGCTGTTGCGCGTTCCCAATGGCGCACTTCTGCGGATCCCCGACGCAGCGGTCCTGATGAAGCGGGCCGCCAAGGAGTGTGCCGCCGTCGCGACGGCCAAAGGCATAGAGCTGCCCTTTTCGGATCCGGCCGGCAGAGTGTGCGAAGTGGCGCTCCTTACGGCTTCGAACCGCTCCTCGATGCTGCAGGACCTCCTCCGCGGCGCGCCTACCGAGTGTGATGCCATCAACGGGGCGGTCGCACGCTGGGGTAAGCGTCTTGGCGTGCCCGCACCGGTGAACGAGTTCCTGTACCGGATGGTGAAAGCCGCCGCCTCGCTTGCGGCCGTTTCTCCCGAAGGAGGAGTGCCGGTTTCATGATAACTGCCGTCAATGTTCCTGAGTTGCGAAGGCTGCGCGCCGGCATGCGGGGCGATTTCGGGCTGGTCCCCACCATGGGTGCGCTCCACGAAGGCCACCTTTCGCTTGTGCGGCGCGCGCGAGCCGAATGCGACCGCACCGGGGTAAGCATATTCGTAAACCCGGCCCAATTCGGCCCGAACGAAGACCTGCACCGGTACCCCCGCGACCTCGATCGCGATCTCGGACTTCTGGAACCCCTGGGTGTGGACCTTGTCTTCGCCCCCTCTCCCGAGACCATGTATCCGGCGGGCTTTCAGAGCTGGGTTACGGTCGAAGAGGTATCCAAAGGCCTCGAAGGGGGAATGCGGCCCGGGCATTTCCGGGGAGTTGCCACCGCGGTGGCGAAACTGCTGAATATATTTGCCCCCGATCGTGCCTATTTCGGGCAAAAGGACGCACAGCAGGTCGCGGTGATCCGGCGGATGGTGAACGATCTGAACTTCCCGGCCGAGGTTGTGGTCTGCCCGACCGTGCGTGCGCCGGACGGGTTGGCGCTCAGCAGCCGGAACGCCTATCTCAATCCGGACGAGCGGCAGGCGGCGACGGTGCTCTACCGGGCCCTCTCCGCAGCCCGGGACGCTTTCGAGGCCGGAGAGCGCAAGGCGAGCGCCCTGCGCGCCATCACGCGGGCGGTGCTCGATGCGGAGCCGATGGCCCGCGCCGACTATGTGTCCGCTTCGGATCCCGATACCCTGGCGGATATAGAGGGCGTCGGTGCCGGCGTCCTGCTTTCGCTGGCCGTGCGCGTCGGCCACGTGCGGTTGATCGACAACCTCCTTCTCTTGCCCGGAAAACCCAATGTTTCTTGCCATTGACCTTGGAAACACGCACATCACGCTGGGACTCTACGACGGCAACCGGCCGGGACCGCGCTGGCGCATAGCAACGGACCGCACACGAATGCCGGACGAATATGGGCTCCTGTTGGTTCACCTCTTCCAGCATGCGGGAGTTGCGCCAGGCGATGTCCGGGCGATCGCGATGGCATCCGTGGTGCCTCCCCTCACCGCCACCCTGGTTCAGGCCTGTGAGACTTACCTCGGGCAGGCGCCGCTCGTGGTGGATATCGGGATGAAGACCGGGGTCCGGGTGCGGTTCGAAGAACCGCGGCAGGTCGGGGCCGATCGCATCGTGGACGCCGCGGCAGTGCAGAAAATGTATGGCGGGCCTGCCTGCATCGTCGATTTCGGGACCGCGACCACCTTTGACGCCGTCTCTGCGGAAGGCGAGTATCTCGGCGGCGCCATCGCGCCCGGTATCGGAATTGCCGCGGAGGCGCTCTTCCAGAGCGCGGCCAAACTGCCGAAGGTGGACCTGCGCCGCCCTCCCTCCGCTATCGGGCGGAACACGGTGCACTCCATACAGTCCGGCCTGCTGTTCGGGTATGTCGGATTGGTCGAGGGAATGGTGGCACGCTTCGGCGCGGAACTCGGTCCCGAAATGAAAGTCGTCGGCACCGGCTGGCAGGCGGAGATCATTGCCAGGGAAACCAGGGTTATCGGGATCGTCGCGCCGTGGCTGACGCTCGATGGCCTGAAAATCATCCACGACCTGAACAGCAGCCGCTGATCCGACCACCGGAGCGCGCGTCGGCAGGTGCGGAAGGGTGCAATCGGAAGTGGGACTTAATCTTCAATGGAATTCGGACAAAAGGACGCGTCGCGCGGCGATAAACGACACAGGAGTTTATCGTTTTTCAATGGTCATTTGTCAGTGGGCCGCTGCAAACCTTTGGCCCGGGCGGTCCTGATCGAGGCGCTGAGAATTCGTGCAAGCTCGCGATTCTCTGTGACGGGGCTGGTAATCAGCACCTCCGGAGACACACGAGCCTCTTGGATCATGAGCGGCCGGATGCCGGTCTCATTGAGCTCTTTTGCACCGGTTCGATGTCCGTGAACGAAGTCTGCGCGGCTCTCGGCACCTCGTGCCTCCGCATAGTTCGGAGCGGGAGAGGCACCCGAGCGCAGGACCTGCCCGCCGACATGCCGACCCGCAGTGGTTTCCAGGCAAGTGGGCAACCAGGTCGATGATTCTTACTGCAAACACCACCAACCTCTCTTGAAAGGCGTCGGCAGCAGCTTGTGCCCTGGCAGTATCCTCCTGCCGGCTTGAACCATTCGTCCTTCAACCTGGTCCCCCCCGAAAATGACATTTGATAAATGTTCTCTGTCGCGTTTCACTTCCGATTGCACCCGGTGCGGAAGGCAGTCTTGGATCTGCTGCTTTTTGGTGGTACCTTGAGTCGATCCCGGCTCTGAGGAGGAGAAGATGGAAACTCCGGAAATCTTGAGCTCCAGTGAGGTCCGCACAGCCGAGGGACGCTACCCCAGCCAGATCGTGCTGCGCCGCGTCAGGTCCGGGACCTACGCCACCCACTTGAAGGTCATGCCTCCGGATGCGGAATCCTACTTTATACTCGGCGCATATTTTTTCAGCCTGGATGAGGCAACCGCCGATTTCAAGAGACGGATCCGGGAACTCGAAGGACTGCTTGCGGCGCCATAGAAGCAGGGCGGATCCGGCCCGTGCGCTTGTGAAGCGCGCGGCTGCTCATCGCAGCGGCACCAGACCAGAATGAGCCGAAATGACAGATTCTTGCTGGCCCACGGCATCCTGCCCTCCACGCCGGAGGATCACGTGGGGGCCCTCGTCGACTTCATCCATCAATTTCGCGCCTGGCCGGGCTGGCGCTGGATAAGAGTTTCCATCGGGCCTGTAAATGCCCGGCAGGAAAGCCCGGCCCGCATGCCCCGCGAAACGGTGTGGAACCTGAAATCAGCCCTCCTGAGGAACCGGATCGGGAACATGACCCGTTTCCCTTGCGTCCGATGGATTTGATCGGGACGCGGAATAATGCCGGCTCGCAGATCCGGGCGGCGTCTGAAGGCGGCGTTCCACCGCGCTCTGAAACGGGTTGCGGCAGCTTGGGGATCGTGTGCCAGGTTCCCTTCCTGTCGGGATCGCCGGAGGCGGGCTTGGTGCGGAAAGGGCGGCGCCGGCAGGATTGACCGGATCCGTATTTCCATGCGCCGGCCGGGGCGCGCACCGGTCAGTCGAAGACCACGGTTTGCAGCGTTGTGATTTCAATCGTCTTGCCGCAGCGGGGATTATTGCAGCGCAGCTTGTCGTCGAGGCGCACACGGTAATTGCGCGCTTTTGCGAACCGGGCCCGATCCCGCTCGTCGGCGCGCGGCGGGAGGTTCTCCTTTTTTGTGCGGCGTCGCCAGCGGATGGGGTATTCCAGCGTGACACGGCACTTGGGGCAGTAAATCTGGGCAGGCACCACTTCGTCCTTTTCGTTGAAAAACTCCCTTTCTTCCATGATTCCGTCCTATCTGCGATAAGCCAAGATAATACATGAGTGACGCTGCGGCCGCGAGAGCCAAAATACTCGCGTTCCGGGGTGCTGCCGCCACTGTCGTCTCCCCGATTCAGACAACGCCCGGCGCGAACGACATGTGCCTCCCGGAGTTTGCGTCATTAACCGCAGGTCGGAATCCGTGCCTGCCCATCGGATTCTTGTTGTAGAATTGAAAGATGGACTTCATACGCAAATTCTTTTCGGATAGTGACGGGCCCTCGGAGCGCCAGATCGGCCGCGCGCTGAAGCATGCCATCCAGACTCACGGCGACGCGGCGGCGCGCGTCGGAGCCATGGAGCGGCTCGCCTCCTGGAAAACGCCCTCCTCCGCCACTGCGCTCCTCAGGCGTTTTACCATCCAGGTTCCCCAGGAGACAATGGACCTGGAGGAGAAGCAGTACACGGTGCGGCTCCTGACCGAAATGGGCCGGGTGGCCGTGGACCCGATCCTGAATTTCATACGTTCGGAGCCCGAAGTGACGTGGCCCATGCGCGCTCTCCGGGAAATCCTCCCCCCCGAGGAATTCATTGCCGCCCTGACGGAATCCCTCGAAAACCTCGGCAGGTCCTATACGCGCTGGCCGGAAGCGAAAGTAGCGATGATCGAACACCTTCCGAAGGAAGCGTTCCCGCAGCTGCGCGACACGCTCCTCCGCTTCCTCGACGACGAGGATGACGACGTCTGCATCGCAGCCGCCGACTACCTGGCACATCACGGCGACGACGAGATCCGTGAGCGGCTCGTCGAGACGCTTCTCAAGGCGGAATTCCGCCCCCGGGTGCGGGGCCGCATCTTGGAACTCTTCACCGATCTCGAATTGAGCGTGAAGGGTTACCGGAAGAAGGTGGAGGAGATCATTCAGGAACCTTTCTATCTTACTGCGAAAGGCACCATCAAACGCCGCGCGAGGTAATTTCTGCGCCCTTATTGTTTTCCGAGAAAATCTTCCAGCGCCTGATTGAACGCCTGCGGTTTCTCGAGGAACAGTGCGTGACCAACGTCGGGAATCACCGCCAGCTTCGCACCCTGGATCTTCGCCTGCATGTATTCCCCGAGCAACCGCCTCTCTTCGGACATGACGATCAGCGTGGGCACGCTGACGCTTGCCAGATTGGTGCGGCGGTCGGCCGTTACCAGGTCGAACAGAAGAGCGACCGCAGCGCCTGTGGGCGTTTTCAGATTGGCGTCCGTGAGCTCCTTTACCAGGATTCCCGGTTGGCGTGCCTTGAACAATCCCTGTACAAGAGCCTCGGCGGCTTTTTCACGATCCTCTTGCAGGGCGAATACCGTATTGCGCGCCTGCTGGATGGTGAGGTTGCTCGGATAATCCGGTTCGGCGACGCCGCCCGGTCCGCCGTTGACGAAGACGATCGTGTCGGGTCTGAGCACTTCCGGGCTCGAGACATACTCGAGCACAGTGACGATGGAAGCCGCCCAGGCTACAATGTTGCAGTGTTCCAGTTTGATCTTTTTGAGGAATGCGTGCAGATCCGCCGCGTGCTGCTGATACGTGTTCCCGCCGTCGGTCTTGGAGGTAAGGCCCTGGCTGCGGGGGTCCATGGCAACGACGCGGAATCCGCGGGCGGCAAAATAGGGGATCTGCTCTCTCCAGACTTCCGCAACCATCATATGGCCCGGGATGAAGAGCAGGTTCCGGTCTCCGGTACCCGCCTCAATATAGTGAACCTTGATGTCGCCGACCTGGACAGAGACGTCCTTCCAGGCTCTGCCGGAGCCTGCAAACAGGCCGGATGCCAGACAGAGCGCCAGGATCGGAATGCCGATGCTTGTGATTCGGTAGCGCATGATTCCTCCCTGCAATGTGATCGCGTGCCCGAGCGCGAATGCCGGAGCGCTCTCCATAAGCATACAGGAGTCGGGAGCCGGGAGTCAGCAGTCAGTAGGAAATTGATCCAGCCGGATGCAGGCGCGCATCCCCCCTAAGTCCTCCGACAGCGCCGACACTCTCATTTTTGTGCACGCCGCTTTTCCGCTGGCTCCCGATCCCCTATCCCGGGACGGCGCAGGAATCCCCGGGAGGGTGCAATCGGAAGTGGGACTTGATCTTCAGTGGAATTCGGACAAAAGGACACGTCGCGCGGCGATGCACGACACAAGAGTTCGTCATTTTTCAAGGGTCAATGACATTAGATAAACATTCTCTGTTGCGTCCCACTTCCCATTGCACCCTTCCCGAGATTGGGACTGGTACAATGATTGGCAATTCGGTATCTTTGAGAATTCATGCGGACCAGCGGAATATTGTTGCATCCGACCTCGCTTCCCGGCGGGCACGGCATCGGCGATCTGGGGAATTGGGCATACCGGTTTGCCGATTTCCTGTCGGCCGGGGGCCAGGGCCTCTGGCAGGTGCTCCCGCTCGGGCCCCCTGCCGTTGCCAACTCACCTTACAAGTCCTGCTCGAGCCTGGCCGGGAACCCGTTGCTCATCAGCCTGGACACGCTGGTGCACCAGGGAAGGCTGTCCTCTGCCGAGCTTGCCGGGGCGCCCGTATTCCCGCGCGGGGAGGTGGATTTCGATGCCGTGGCCGGTTTCAAATGGCCGCTTCTCCGCGAAGCGGCGCGGAATTTCTTCGCCCATGCTCCCTCGGGGATTCACACGGAGTACGAGACGTTTTGTTCGGAGAATGCATTCTGGCTGGACTCGTATGCGGTCTTCTCCGCCCTCAGGGACGAAAACGGCGGTTCTCCCTGGACCGAATGGGAGCGCAGGCGGGATCCGGATGACGGTGATGTTCTCCTGCACAAGTATGTTCAGTTCGAGTTCCACCGGCAGTGGCACGCCCTCCGGCGCTACTGTGACAACCGCGGCATCCGGATTGTCGGAGACCTCCCCGTCTTCGTCGCGCATGACAGCGCGGATGTCTGGGCGAATCCGGGTCTCTTCGACCTGGACGGGCACGGGCACCCGAGGATGGTCGCGGGCGTGCCGCCCGATTATTTCAGCGCCACCGGACAGCTGTGGGGGAATCCCCTGTATCGGTGGGATGCCATGGAGCGGACCGGCTACCAGTGGTGGGTCGACCGGATGCGATGCATGCTGGACCAGTTCGATCTTGTGCGCATCGATCATTTCCGCGGCTTCGAAAAGTACTATGAGATCCCCGCGCATGCGGAGGACGCGACCCAGGGCCGCTGGGTGGATGGGCCGGGAGACCGGTTTTTCGCGGCCCTTGCCGGGATTTTCAAGAACCTTCCCGTCATTGCGGAGGACCTGGGCTGGATCACCCCGGAAGTGCATGCACTGAGGGACCGCTGGGGCTTCCCCGGCATGCGGGTGCTTCAGTTCGCGTTCGGCGACGACTCGCCGGAACACCCCTTCAAGCCCCACAATTTCATACGAAACTGCGTCGTGTACACCGGCACCCACGACAACGACACGACCCTGGGATGGTTTCGTGATGCGGGATCGGGGGAAGGCCCCGAACAGCAGGAACGGAAACGGGCGGAACGCGATCGCGCCCTGCGCTATCTGCACAGCGACGGCACGGAAATCCACTGGGATTTCATCCGCGCGGCAGCGGCCTCCGTGGCGGATCTGGCCGTCTATCCGCTCCAGGACGTTCTCGGCCTGGGGTCCGAGGCGCGCATGAACCTGCCGTCGCGCGCCGAGCACAACTGGCGTTGGAGATTCCTTCCGGAGCAGCTGCAGCCGGAGCTGAGCGGCCGGCTGATGGAAATGAGCCGGTTGTACGAACGGCAACGCTACTGAACCGAATACACAAGAGCCCGTTTTTCAAAGACGTGTTTGTGCGCCGCCTCCGGACGCCGCCCCGCCGGTTCCTCAGGGGTGTACCTGCTCCGCTCCTGCCTGCGCCTGATACACGGGGGCGCACAGGGAAAGGTATTTCGGGACGCGCCCGCGGACTATGTCGAAGTAGAGCTTCCGGAGGGCCTGCGTGATCGGCCCCATCCTCCCGGCGCCGATCGGACGGTGGTCGATCTTGATGATCGACGCCAGCTGCACACCCGTCCCGCAGAAGAAAGCTTCCTCGGCCAGGTACACCTCGGTCCGGTCGATGGAGCGCTCCACCACCTCGATACTCATTTCCTCGCGCAGCAGATGCATGATGGTGCGTCTCGTGATGCCCTCGAGAATGTTGTCGGTGAGCCTTGGAGTGCAGGCGACGCCGCGCCGGATCATGAAGAAGTTCGCCGCCGAGCCTTCCGCGACATGGCCGTTCTGATTCAGCACCAGGGCTTCGTCATACCCGCCCTTGTGCGCTTCCGTCTTGGTCAGCGAGGAATTGACGTACGCGCCGCTGATCTTGCCGCGCGCCGGAATCATGTTGTCCTCGACGCGCACCCAGGAGGCCGTGCAAATGCTGAGCCCCTCTTCGTTCGCAAGGTACGAACCGAATGGGATGGAGGCGATCGCGACTTCCGGTTTGAGGTCATACAGACGCACGCCGATTACTTCGTCGCTGTAGTAAGCCAGGGGCCGGACATAGCAGTCTGTGCGAAAGTTCTCCGCCCGGAGCAGATCCAGGGTGGCCCGGACCAGCTGATCCTTCGAATACGGGATGTCCATCAACAGCAGTTTTCCGGACTCCAGAAAACGTGTGAAGTGATCGAATGGGCGGAACACGTACAGCTGCTTTGCCTCCTCGTTCCAATAGCCGCGGAGGCCGCCGAAAACGCCTGTGCCGTAATTGAAGGTATGGGTTAAGATTCCGACCTTTGCTTCGCTGTAAGGAACGATTTGGCCTTTGAAAAAGGCGAATTTAGGTAGGGTCAAGGTTCGGTCCTCCTCGAAAAGCCATAAGACAGACAAACATCATTCCACGTGCGGAAAGCCGCCCACCACTCTACCACATTTCGGACGCCCGCGCTTTCCCGCAAAACGACGTCAGGGCCGCGACCGTCAGGGATCGGGTGGCCCCCCGACCACTTGGATTTCCGCTTGTTTGCGTCATAATAACAGAGATGCGTAGTCCCACGCTCCCGGGTGCGTTGCGTTGCGGGGATGCGGGCCGCATCCGGGTCTCCGGCTCGGCTTGCGACAGAGAAAAACATGCCGCTGCGCGCGCGGAGGAGGTGTTCGGCTGGTTTCCATTGCCGGAACATGCGGCCGGCACGGTGAGCGCAGGGAAATGACCAGGAAGGAACACCCGATCACTGCGGCCGTCAGATTCCTGCGTGAGAAGGGGATATTCTTTCAGCCGCATCTCTACCATTACGAGGAGCGCGGCGGCACCCGCGTAGGCGCCGCCGCGCTGCAGCTCTCCGAACACATTCTTGTCAAGACGCTGGTGATGGAGACGGATGAACGCAAGCCCCTGCTCGTGCTGATGCATGGAGACCGGGAGGTTTCGACCAGGAGACTGGCGCGGCTGCTGGATGTGAAATCTATCGTCCCCTGCGACGAACGAACCGCGACGCGGCATACCGGATACGTCTTTGGCGGCACCAGCCCTTTCGGCACGCGCACCAGACTTCCGGTTTATGTCGAGAAATCAATTTTCGAACTGCCGCGCATTCTCATCAACGGCGGGAAGAGGGGGTTTCTCCTCGAAATCGAACCGCGGGCGCTACGCGAGGTCCTGCCCGTGACGGAAGTCGAAGTGGCGGTCTGACCGGCTGACTCTCCAGCAGTGCAGAGCTAGTAAATGTCCCGGATCTCAAAGGTAAGGGAACCAAACATGCTGAAGTTGCCGGCTTCGGAACCCGGCGTCGTCAGATAGCCGACCAGCGTGTACAGGCCCGCCGGCAGCGGCTTGCCGTCGCGGCCCCTGAGCACAAGATCCTCCGCATAGCTGCGCGACCCCCCAAGCAGGGTTTCCCGCCCCACCGCCTGGAGAAATGCCTGTCCGTCGGACCATCGCAGCACCTCCTTGCCCGACGCGTCGCGCACGATGAACTCAAAGCGCTGCGAAGTCGGGAACGTGAACTCCACCGGCCACTCGGTCTCGTTGCGCACTGTGAGCCTTACCCGGGCGGTCGGCCACGGATTGACAACGGGAGGCATCAGGTTGTTGTAGTAGACCGGCCGGTCCGCCGAGACTTCGATCCCGTAAGCTGCCGCCGGCAGCACGGAGCGGCCCACACGCGCGGCGACGAGCTTCACCGTGCGGGGCCCCGCGATAGTGTGCGTGACACGCTGAACCAACCCGACGCCGTCGGCAAAGTACTCGCTCGCGATGCCGGCATCCATGCAGGGGGGTGCGAAATCGAGTCGCAGTATACGCTCGAAGCTGCCCGCGGGCGCGTCCACCTTCCCCCCGATCTCGCCGATGCCGACCCGGCTGCCCACGATGCATGGGATGTTCACCCCGGATTCGAAGCTCCATGCGCCCCGGAAATTCTCAAAACCATACCAGAGGAAATCCTCACCCGCGGGGTTGTACTCGAGGATCTGCCCAAAAGCGCCTTGCCGCAGCTTGCGCACCCTCGCGGGATCGCCAGGGAAGTAGCCCGAAACCTCGAAATACCTCATGCCGTTGGCTTCCAGGGTGGCGCCCAGCACCTGCACCGTGAAGCTCGCGGCGCCGTCGCTGTACACCCATTCGTTGCCGGCTTCCAGCGGGAAGTAGGCAAGCCAGTAACGGGCACGCGGACCCGCGGTCACCGCCTGCTCCGTCGCCTCGGTCCCGGTCTGAGCATAGGCTGCCGTCACCAGGCAGAAAATCCCGATCCCTGCGAACAAAATCAAAGAACGCGCAAAGCATTTCATTGTGAAGCCACCTCCCGCTCATCGGTAAAGACGCAAATTCCAGCCGATTGTTCTCATAAAAAATTTTCAGCTGGGGCCGATCATGGTGTTGACGCAGGCCTGGCTCAT
>JAFNAG010000112.1 GCA_017860135.1 Acidobacteriota bacterium | reverse complement strand
CTGGACGTCGCGCGGGTGTTCGTATCGCGGCCGGCCGTCGTCGGCATGCCGCTCGGGCAGTGCTCCTTCCCGGACGGCATCGCTGCCAAGATCGGCGAAGTGCGCCGCGGCGACGCATTGCTCTTCCCGGCGCCCGACTTGGTGCTCGAGTATGGCGATCGCGTCACGGTGGTTGCTCCCCGTGAGGCGTTCCCCCGCTTGCGCAAGTACTTCGGCGACTCGTTGAAGTCGACGGCGGAATTCTCATACGTCTCGGTCGGCCTGGGGATGTCGCTCGGCGTCCTGCTCGGTCTGGTCAAGGTCCCGGTCCCGGGCATTGGGGCCTTTTCGCTGGGAGTCGCCGGCGGCCCGCTCCTCATCTCGCTCATTCTCGGCAAACTCGGAAGGACCGGCTCACTGTCATGGCACATCCCGCTTCCGGCGAACCTCACGCTTCGCAACTTCGGGCTGACGCTGTTCCTCGCCGCAGTGGGCCTCGGGGCGGGCGCGCCCTTCGTGGACACCGTTGTCCGGACGGGCTTCCAGTTCCTTGGGATCGGCGCGGCGATCCTGCTTGGGGCCGTCGTGAGCGTCATGCTGCTCGGGCACTACCTGTTCAAGATGTCGACCGACGATCTCTTTGGGATCACGTCGGGTACCACCGGTAATCCTGCCATCGTCGTCTATGCGAACCGGGTGCTGCAGAGCGAACGCATCGACGTCGCGTTCGCAACTATCTACCCGTCTATGACGATCGTGAAGATCATCTGTGTGCAGGTCGCAATCGGCATTCTCGGCGGGCATTGATCTGCTGCCCTGCTCAGGGCTCCTTGACTGCAGAGTCAGGATCGGGGAAGTCGAGCGTCTGCTTCAGACGCGCAATTGTCTCCGCGTCATGATCCGGGAAGGGTATGTGTTTCTCCTGCCGCCAGCGCTCGACGGCAGCCAGGGCGGCCTTTGTCTTCTCGGGGTCCAGCCCTGGATCTCTCCCAAAATATGTCGTTTGCGATGGGAACGCGAACCCGGTGCCGGATTCCTCTACGATGTCCATGATGCGTAGGAGAAGATCCTCCTGGATCGAGAGGAATTCCGCGTAGTCCGACGTCACGATGTACGCAAAAGTCTCCACATCCAGCGAACTGTTTCCAAGACGGATAAATCGGACCCGGAGCGTTGCTGATTCCACCTTGGGATGCCGATACAACATCTCCCGAATCCGGGCGATGACGTAGCGAAGCTGATCGGCCGAAGTCTCATAACGCAGGGTAATGACCGGATTCATCAGGATTTTGTCGCGGCCGGTGAAGTTCTCCAGGTTGGCTGTGGCAACAACCCCGTTCGGGATCGAAACCACCGTCCTTGCGGTGGTGCGTACCCGGGTTGCCCTGAGACCGATGTCCTCCACCGTTCCGACCTGGTCGCCGACCTTGCAGAAATCGCCGACGCGCATCGTGCCGTCACTGAGGACCGATACCCCGCCGAACAGGTTTTCCAGCGTCTTCTGGGCGCCAAGGCCCAGCGCGATGCCTCCTATTCCTATGCCGGCAAGGGCTGAATTAACGTCGAATCCGAATGACTTCAGCACAATGAGAAGAAGAACCAGGGCGACCATGACCTTCCACACCCGCCGGCCAAGCACCATCAATGAATGCGCTGACGCTTTTCGCGCATCTGGCTGCCGGGCCTCGAGCCGGGCAGCAGCCTCGTCGGTGATCCTGCTGACCAGGAAGTACAATATGATCACGAGCAGTATCCGTACGACGCGCCCGTATTGCTGGGCAAAGAGCAATGGCAGCACAGGGCTGACCAGGACGTAGTGAAAAGCCACCGTAAGAGCCAGCCGGATCGGCTTTTTGGTCAGCTGGCCGCTCTGCCCCCAGCCTGTCCGCGTCAGTCGGCCCACGTAGCGTCGTATAACCCAGGCGGCTGCGAAGAGGAACAATCGGGCCAAAGCCCAGGCCACTGGGATGCCTATGAGGAAGAGCACCAGTTCCAGAACCGTCAGGTTAAAATACTCGGTCCGGTTCATCCATTCCGGCATGATCCTTTGCAGGGCAGAAAACTGCATTCGCTCATAGAAATCAGGGACCTGTTTGATGGTGTCCGCAGAGATCAGCCATATCTTTCCGACCTGGGGATCCGACACGCGCACCAGTACGATGTCGAGCTTCCGGCCGCCGAAAGCGCGAGCCTGGCCGATTGACTGGCGGTCCGGCGGGAGGCCGTCCGAGGGATCGCCTTCGGGATCGCGGCTGATAAGGTCAAGAGAGCCAAAATAGTGGTGGTTGAATATTGCTTCGAGTTCCCCGGCCGTGGTTTTGTCCCGCGCCGTGGGCTTCCGACGCGGTAACTGGAGATAGCTTGCCGCCAGGTCGAAGTTCTTCTGGCCTGCGGCCTTCAGAAAGCCTGTAACCGCCCCGTAGGGGGTCTCTCGTTTCAGCGGATCGGTCGGAGAGGCTGAGGCCCCCGGCTGGGCTTGTTGACTCGTCGGGGCGGTCTGCCCCCAGGCGGTGCAGTGCAGCACCATCGTGAGAAAGACCAGAAGCGACAACGTCATGAACCTGGGGTATTGATTGAGCCTCATTTCATCCTCCCGCCGGGTAGGGGCAATCGGGAATGCTCACCTGCTTTGCGAGTCGAACAATATTACCCACGTTGATCTGCGAGTGCAAATCGGGCGAGCGCAGCGCCTCATGGGGGCGCAAGCGGATGTGGGACTCGATCTTTAATGGAATTAGGACAAAAGGATGCGTCGCGCAACGATACACGACAAAAGAATTGATCAATTGTCAATGGTCATTTGTCATTTGGCCGTTGCAGGCCTTTGGCTTGTGCTGTCCTGGCCGAGGCGCTGAGAATACGCGCAAGCTAGCGATTCTCCGTGACGAGGCTCCAAACTGATCCAAACAGAAATTACAAATGACATTTGATAAATTCTGTCTGTTGAGCCCCACTTCCGATTGCACCTGACTGTCCCCGATTGCCTTTGAAGGGGCGAAGCGGGTCCCACGCGATCAGCACATTCGGTCGGCATGAGAGTTGGTGTGTGCGATGTTGTGTGCACTTTTATCAGCCGGCTGCTGCGCCCTTTAAGGGCTGGGATTTTGCTCGCGCCGTTTTCCAGGGCTTGCGCCTTGGGCTTTCCTGCGCCGCCCCCATGATTGCCACTGTCTGAATCGCGGAACTCAGAGGGGTGCAATTGACTTGGCGACACCTCCGTGCAATCATAAGCCCCTGTCTTCGGGCCGGCCTGTGTGCCAAGGTGTCATCGAACGGACGAAGGAGCGGGGGTGAAGGCCTGATTCAGGAGCATCGTACTGCCTCAAGCGATGAAGCGCCGCCCGGCCCATGAGCCGGGGGAGATTGCAGGCGAGACGCTGCGTTGATTTTCGCCGGGCGTCTGCTTGGCGTCGTCAATACAGGGGGGATGCAGCACCCGGCACTGCGTGACTCCGACTCTACCCTCCCGGGAAAGGTTGTACTCAAATAAGATGATTCGTGACGAGATCGATTCAAAGGCATTCCGCGACGCGACGATCCGCAGTGACCGCACCCGGATCATCGTGATCCTGGCGGCGTTGGGCGTTCTTGCCTTCCTGACGGTGTTCAGGATACTCGTCTTCGACTGGAACGAGGCTGGAAGGATGCTCGGGCCGACGTTGACATTCTTCGGGGCGGCATCGCTGTATGAGATTTTCATGCTCCGCCGTGTAAAGCGTGCGATCCAGTCTGGATCCGGGGTCAGCACTGGAGTCTGGGTCACTAACATTCTGGTCGAGACGCTTTTCCCGACCCTCGGATTGCCGCTGATGATAGTGATGGGCCTGGTGAATCCCTACCAGGCACTGGTGGCGCCGATCGTGCTGACCTACTTCATTTTCATTGCCCTCTCGACTCTCAAACTCAGTCCTATGCTTGCGAGACTGGCGGGTGTCTTTTCCGCTGCGGGCTATTCGATCGTGGCTCTGGGCGTTCATGTCGTTTACCCCGCCCCGGAGATCCGCAGCGCTATGCAGCCGGTGGAAATGTACGTCGGAAACGCGTCGGTCCTGCTGGCCTCCGGCTTGGTCGCCGGCGCCGTCGCGCGGCAGATCCGCCACCACGTGGCGGGTGCGCTGCGGGAGGCGCGGCAGGTTGAGCGGATGACGAGCGAACTCGAAACCGCCCGCTCCATCCAGGAGGGGCTGCTGCCGAAGGAAATCCCGGATCTCGGCGACTTCGAGATCGCCGGCTGGAACAAGCCCGCCGACCAGACGGGAGGCGATTACTACGATTGGTTCCGGCTGCCGGACGGGCGGACCGCCTTCACGCTGGCCGACGTTACCGGGCATGGGATCAGCTCCGCGCTGGTTGCTTCCGCCTGTCATGCTTACAGCCGTGCCAGCATGGGTCAGGATTCGGACCTTGCCGCCATCGTGACTCGAATCAACCGGCTGTTATGCGCCGACCTGCCGCCGGGCCGGCTCGTGACATTCGTGGCAGCCGCCCTGGATTCTTCGACGGGACGCGTCGAGCTCCTGTCCGCAGGGCACGCGCCGCTGCTCCTCTTCACATCGCGCGACGGCCGCGTGCAGAGCTTCGAAGCGCACGGCGTGCCTTTCGGGGTGTTCGCGGGCATGGCGTACGGCCCTCCGCAGGAGGTCGTACTCGGACCGGGCGATACGGTGGTCCTGGTCACGGACGGATTCTTCGAGTGGACGAACGCGCGCGATGAGGACTTTGGATTCGAACGCCTCCATGCAGCGATCCGGGCTGGACGGGACTTGTCGCCTGATCGGCTCATTGCGCACCTTCACAAGGCGGTAACGGATTTTGTGGGGGGTACCCCGCAGAACGACGATTTGACCGCCGTCGTCCTCAAGCGACGTCGGCCCGGCGATTGATGCCTTCCCTGTCAAAATGCGGAATCACCGCCCACGCGCGGCCGGGGGTGTGCCAAAAAGCGATTGAATAGGATCCGATGCTTCTGCTCATGCCTGCCGGGGAGTGCAATCGGAAGTGAGACTCAATCCACGCAAAATACGGGTCGCGCAATGATCAACGACAAAGGAACTTATCAATGGTCATTTGTCACCTGGCCGCTGCAAACCTTCGGCCCGTGCGGTGCTGAACGCGTTCGGAGCGGGTGAAGCACCCGAGCGCAGAGCCAAGCTGCCGAGCCCCCAATGACAATTGACAAATGATAATTGACAGATTCTTTTTTGTTGAGTCTCACTTCCGAATGCACCCCCTGCCGGGAGCGACCTTGACAGGGAAAACGAATGAAGATATCTTGATATTGCCATGATGCGATATCGGGTTACCAATCTGAGATTTTCCGAGGAAAATTATCGGGAGCTGCAATTCCTGGCCCGCGCACGGGGAACTGCCGTGGCTGAAATCGTCAGAGAGGCGGTTTCTCTCTACCTCGGACATGGTCAGCATGGAGAGGATCTTCGTTTCGGCGACGACCCGGCGGACCGTCTCATTGGATGCATCGCCGATACATTGGACGATGCGTCGTTGAACCATGACCGGTATCTCTATGGGTGGGAGAAGGAGAACGCGAGTGAAGCTGCTGGCCGATACAAGCGGGCTTCTGGCACTCATGATGCGCAACGATCAATACCATCGGGAAGCGGCCGGATTCCTCAAGCACAATCCCGGGATGCGGTTCATCCTGACCGATCTGATCCTGGCGGAGGTGATCACTCTCGTCCGGACAAGAAGCGACGCGCCAAGCGCGATCGCCGTCGCCAATAGCCTGCTGCACAGCACGCGCTTTGAAGTAATTTTCGTGGACGCCGGCTTGATGTCGGGTGCCTTGCAGCAGATGGCAAGGTGTTCCGACAAGCGCCTGAGCCTGACCGACTGCGCGAGCTTTGAAACCATGCACCGACTGGGCCTGAGTTCTGCGTTTTCGTTCGACCGGCACTTCCGTGAATGCGGATTTGACATGGCGCCCTGATTGCCCTGATGGTGTCAGGTCTGGAACATTTACTTTTTCACTCGCCGCAGTAGAAACCCCGTGAGAAAGGCGGGCCAGAATCCCCTCGCAAATCCGCAATATTCCAGGCCTAATCCCATCGTAAATGTTTAGCCGGCTCGGAACAGTCAAGGGTCTGCACATACAGCCAGAATTTCACGAAATGTCACGAAGGATTATCTCCTTTGATGCGAGCCATACGATGCGGCCTTCGTGATAATTCGTGGAATTCGCGGCAGTTTCCTTCGGGCTGGCTAGACAATTACATCCCATCTCACTCAGGGTTCCGATCCAACTCGACGGCAATGCCGTGCTGCCGCGCACGTCCGGGATACTGCTCCCGGGGGACCGCCAGCATGCTCCCGTCGCGGTGGGACAGGACGCTGGGGGTCATGATTTCGACACCGGCGCGATTGAAGGCATCCAGCACGTTGGCCTGAAGGCGGGAGTGAGTCTCGTACCTGAGTGCTGCATTGTTGGTGAATGCACGCAACTCGTAAGTCACCGCATAGTTGTCCAGGCTTATCTGCCACACGCAGGGGGCGGGATCCGGGAGAATCAACTCCGTCTGGTGGGCGGCTTCGATCATGAGGCGGTGGATCGTTCGCCAGTCCACGTCGTAACCGATGCCCGCCCGGACAGTGAGGATCAGCCCCGTGGACGCTGCCTGGGTGCTGTAGTTGATGACGGAAGAAGACAGGATGACGCTGTTGGAAACCGTGCAGTCCTCGTTCTGAAAGGTGAGGATGTGGGTGACCAGCAGGGACTTCTGGACCACGCTTCCGATCGTGCCTCCGATGCTCACCTGGTCGCCCACGCGAAAGGCACTGGTGTAGGTGAGCATGATGCCCGCAATGACATTCCCGATAGCTCCCGTGGAGCCGAGCGTCACGAGGGCGCCGACGAACAGCGAAAATCCGCTGAAGAACTGAGAAGAGGCGCCCGGCAAATAGGGGAAGCTGATCATGAGGAGAAAGAGCAGCAGCAGGGTGCGGCAAAGTTTGTAGGTCGGCTCGGCCCAGTCCGGCTGGAATCCTCGTATGCTCAACGTGCCGTCCCCGAGCCAGTTGAAGATCTTCCGGGCCAGTTTCAGGAGCAGCCAGCCCACGGCGCAGATCACACTCAGGTAGCCGAGATTGGGCAGATAATTGAAGAAGGCCATGGCTACCTGGCTGGCCGGTGTGCCCAGGTATGCCATAAAGGTGTCCACAACTACTGCGGTGCGCGGAAAGAACCGGAAATCCAGGACAATATATACGACAACAAGAACGGCCAGCACGATGGTGCGGGCCGCGCGATTGGCCCATTGGATTGCCAGCAGCACCTGCAGACGCACGGATTTCCTTCGAAGCGACTCTTCTTGCTGCTGGACGATTGCGATCCATGTTTCCAGGCGGGACTCGAGAAACCAGTGGATGGCGCCGACAATCTGGAACATCAGCACCAGGGCGCACCCTGCGGTCAGAGTTCGATACAGGCCGATCAGGCTTGCCGCAAACCACCCCGGCGGCAGCAGGAGGACAAGGGGATCGAGGTAGTTCCCCAGTTGCGTCAGCCACTTCTCGGCTCCGTGTCGAATCAACAGAAGGCACACGAATGCCAGCAGCATGCAGCCGGCCAGCGTATGTCTCGCCCGGACTCTATGCCGGTGCTGCCGGCCCACGGCAACGAGGAGGGCGCGGCGCAGCACCAGGTAGAGCAAAACGAGATAAGACAGCATGGCAACGAGGCGCACTGCCAGAAAAACGGATTCGGAAAGCTGCGGTTGGGCTTGCATAGACTGTCCTTCGAAGTCCGCTGCGATAGGTATCGCCGGCGCGAGTACCCATCGTAAGTCACGATCCTTTGCTGCCGGGGGGTGTGCCTTCCTCCCTAAACGTACGCTGTGCCGTATCAGGCGAGCCCCATGATACATGAATTTTCAGCATCAAGCCACCGGACACCCACGGTGTCAAGTGTGTCCCGCAGCCAGCGCTTTGCCGGGCTAGGCAAAGCCGTGGCTTCCAGCCGCGGTCGATTACTCCACCCTCATCCACATAGGAACTTTGACGCCGGACAGTCGCGGCGGAAGACGTTTGCGCCAGCAGCGCCCGCATGGATCTACGCGGGGGCGGCCAGCGATGGCAGTCGCCAGGGGAAGCCTGTTTCCGTACCTGTTATCTTTTACAGTTGTATTCCGGGGCCGAGTGGTGAATGGTAGCGTTGCACGTTATGTTCCGATGATCCTGAGGTTTATGCGCGAGACGCCCCGGATCACTCCGGTCTGGACCTCCCCCGGGCTGAAGCTCCTCCGGCGCACTTGCATTGCGGGGACTGGAGCCGAGTTCCAGGTGACAGGTGAAAACGGTGGGCCATGCGCGCAGCAGCGGATTGTGATTGAACTGGAGAGAGGATGAGAAACCACCTTGGAACAAAGTCGGTCGGCTGGCTCTTCGGCGCCCTCCTGGCTTGCACGCCCTGCCTGGGACAGGACCTCACGCCACGCGCCTATCTGATCACTCCGATCCGCAGCAATGCGATCATCATGACGGACTCCTTCTTCTCCGGCAACCTGATGTTCAACGGCACGGTGCCCATCACCGATTCGACCGCGAATCTGAACGCGCCCATCTTCAGCTTGTATCATTCGTTCAGCTTTTTTGGCCGCTCCGCGAATATTACCGCCTCACTCCCCTACGGAGTGGGCCACTTCAAGGGCACGGTCATGGGATCGGAAACCACCGTCTACCGCTCCGGCATGTTCGATTCTATCTATCGCATTGCTGTGAACCTGAAGGGCGGACCGGCGATGGACGTCAGCCAATTCATGAAGTACCAGCAGAAGACCGTAATCGGAGTCAGCCTGAAATTAATGGCTCCCACCGGTCAGTACGATCCCCAGCGACTGATCAACCTCGGCTCGAACCGCTGGGCGTTCAAGCCGGAGGTCGGATATTCGCGGAGATTGGGCCACTGGGTGCTGGATGGATACGGCGGAGTCTGGCTCTATACCCGCAATGCCGAGTTCTTCTCGCGGAACGCTTACGTCCCTGATGTCCAGGAACAGACTCAGGAACCCATCCTGGCCCTTGAAGGGCACTTGAGCTACGATGTGAAACCGCGGCTCTGGGTGTCGTTGGATGGAAATTTCTGGTATGGCGGCCGAACCAGCCTGAACGGCGTGCAGAACCCGGCAACGCTGCAACAGAATTCGCGCCTGGGAGGGACCGGTTCGATACCCATAACCCGCCGCCAATCCATCAAGATGAGTTACAGCCACGGCACTTATGTCAGGTTCGGCGGCAATTTTCACAACCTCAGCGTGGCATGGCAGTATTCCTGGATCCGGCAGCCAAAATGATGGGGAACCCGGCGCTCACCTGTTTGGCGCCGGGAGAGGAACCGGGCCGCAATGTAATTGCGGACGGCAGATTCCTGGAATCAACGCATCCAGCGTTGATTATTTCTTGCCTGCTTTCTTCGCGGCATCCAGTCTTCTCTGATACGTATCACCTGCCAATCGGTAACATACGTAGTACTTGTAAATGTTCGCCACATACTGGGTCGTTTCCCGCCCGACTATTTTTGCGGTTGCGACTTCGACATTGTTGAACCACTTGTTCGGATCGTAGCCCATATTCTTGGCCAGAGTCCGACAGCGGGCGATCTTTCCCGGACCGGCATTGTAGGAAGCCATGGCAAATAATATGCGGTTCTGCAGGTCTAAATCAGGTTCGTTGAAGTGATCCTCGATCAGGTAATGCATCAGGCGCAAACCCGCGTGAATGTTGTTCTCCTCGGTTTCGATGTTGGGGATCTTCACGGGAGAGCTGGCCGCTGTCGATGGCATCACCTGCATGATTCCCACGGCTCCGACCTGGCTCTTCGCGCTCTGGTCCAACCGTGATTCCTGGTAACCCTGCGCCGCCATCATGAGGTAGTCAAGGTTGTACTGTGCAGAATACTTTATGAAGTGCGGCAGAGTGGCTTGAAACTTCTTCATCTCGTTTACTTCTGTGGCGTTTCTCACGTACCTGGCTTCTTTCAGGTACCTCCGCGTCACCGTGTTGCCGAAAGCCGTTCCTATGCCGCGCGCCTTGATGAAGTCGTCGAGAAACGCCTTCAACTGCGGCGTTCCCTTCTGGATTGCCCATCCCAGCTGCACATCCTCGGCCAGTGCCAGGTCCATCCGGGGTTTTATGTTGTCGAAAACCTGCGCCCAAAACTCCGCTTGGAAACTTTGCATCAATGCAACGGCATAAACGCCTGCGTTTACCATCTCCATCACGTCGCCCGGCTCCAGCACCGGGTCGGTCTCGCGGATCGTCGCAGGGGCCTTCCCCTGGGATTTCAGCCTGGCATTCAGTTCCTCGAGGTCGTTCTTCATGCGCGTTTGGGGCATCACCCACACTTCTTTGCCGCTCAAATCCTCGACGCTCTTGAGTTCGGGAGCGCCCGGCCCCGTCACGGCAACGATCTTCAGCCCGGTTGCCAACGGAATGGTGAAATCCGCGAAGGCTTTGTGGGCTTCCGTGATCGAAATGCTTCCCGCCGCGATATCTCCATAGCCGCCTTCCATCCGCTCCTGCATTCGGTCCAACGGAGTCGGCAAAAGCGCGACGATAATCCGGTTTGCTGCGGTTGTCTTGTAATTCTTATTCAGCACCGCTTCGACTTCCTGGAACGCTTCCTGGAGCATCCCTGCCGGGCGCCCTTCCATGTAAAAGAACTCCGGCCGCCGGAACGGCACCAGCACGCGCACGACGCGTCGCTTGATCATTTCATCCAGATCGCCTTTCCACGGCGTCTTGACGATCGGAGGGAGATCCTCATCCCCGGTTGCAGCCGCTTGGTCAGTGGCTTTCTCTGGTGCTGCGGGCGCCTGCGGCTGCTCAGGGCTGGTTCCACTCGAACAGGCCAGGACGCACAGGCTCAGCAATGCCGCCAGTCCTGCTGCCGCCGCAATCCTCCGAATTACGCTACGAGAGCCTTTGGCATGGCTATGCTTCGATACCAGGCTGGACAAGTCGATTACCATGGATTCTTCTCCCTTGTTTGCCGCCGTTCGCCGCGCCTGGGCGCGGCCGGGAACTCATTCTCTCAGCAATTACCCGATGCGACGTACTGCGGCTGTCGCGGCTTTTGTTTGTTTCAAACTGAGAAACTCCATTCTTTTGCTCTGATTGCCCGGGTTGAATCAGGATGTCTGTTCAGCGGCATAATTACCATACGCACTCTTCAGATCGGATATCCCCGCGCAATTCATCATCACAATTGCGATTTCAAGAGACGATCTTCCGGTCCCCGGTGCGGGCGTATTCTCGCACACCACTCCACGGAGATACAACCCAGATTCCCCAGAAGCGGGTTTTATGCGGCAAAGGCCGAAATGGTTGTGCAGCAGAGATGCCTTGCCATGGAACTGTCATTTCTGACAGTACCTTATGGCCGCGCGGAGATTTAGAATGTATACTGGATGTTCATACAGCAAACATCGAAGGGAATTCCATGAAAATAAGAGAGATGACATTGGTTCTTGTCGTGGTGTTCACTCTGAGTGTGACTGCGTACGGGGGGGTGAAATATGTAAAAACCTGGAAAAACCCGGAAGCGCAACCCACAACCTGGAAAGGGAAGAAGGTTGTCGTTTTTGCCGGGACACGCCTGGTAGACGCCCGGCAAGGCGCCGAACAGGCGATGGTTCGGGAATTGGCGAAGCTGGGAATCGAGGGAATACCATCGTATACGGCGATTCCTCCCGCGGCGGAAAAGGACCTGGATATGGCCCGGCGCATCCTCACAGATGCAGGAATTGCCGGCGTGCTCATCATGCGCGTTACCGCCTTCAAGGATGAAACCGAGGTTGGCGGCGCGACTGCATACTATCTGGGGCCCAATTATAGCAGTTTCTACGGATTCTGGGGCACCGGATGGAACGTCCAATATGTGCCGCCGCAAGTCAAAACCAAGGTAACCGTCGTTGTAGAGACCCTCGTTTTCTCCGTCGATCAGGACAAACTGCTTTGGACCGGCACGAGCGAGACCACCAATCCCGAGAAGGTGGACAAGCTCATCAAGCAACTGGCAAGCGCGACACGCGACGAAATCAAGAAGACAGGCTTGGTCGCCAAGTAGAATCTTTGATTCGTGGATATCGAGCGGGAAACGCAGCGCCGCTGTCTGCTGGTCGCGCCGCAATAGGCATAGGACAGGGAAACCGAAGGCGGCCGGAGGATTGAATCATGCCTTGCGAGATCGTCGAAAACATCGGGTGCCTGCTGGTAGTGAAGATTAGGGGCAAGTTGTCGAAGCCGGAAATCGACGCTGCGCAAAGGGTGGCGATCGACGTCATCCGGCGTGAGGGAAGAGCGCGCATTCTGATCATCGGAGAGAACTTCGAAGGATGGGAAGAAAAGGGAAACTGGGGCGACCTGTCCTTCATGATGCAATACGATTCCCGGATCGAACGGATCGCCCTCGTGGGTAAGAAGAAGTGGGAGGATCTGGCGATCGCATTCACGGGTAAGGGAATGCGATCCGCCCAGGTGGAGTACTTCCTGCCGGCCCAGCTTGGGGCCGCGAGGGCATGGGTCACGTCGTAAGCCTCCTGACCTGGCCACAGCGAAATGCGTGGAAGGCCGGTGGAAGTCTCGCATACGGACGACGGGCGCCTGTTCCCGGAAGTGCGCGAACTCCCGAATCCGCTTCGTAACTGATCGACCAGATTGCGAAAGTCCTCCGGGATGAACTCCGGAAGAAAGGCGTTGTGAAACAAATGAGAATGATACACACCCTCCCCTTGTGTTCCGCGCTCCTGCTGATCCATGTGCTGGGGTTTGCGGCATCGACAAAGTACGTGTCCGTCTTCAAGAATCCTGCGTTTCGAGAAGGCCGCGAGGAAACGCTGGCCGGCGAGTTGCGCCGGCGCGGAATCGATTGTGAAGCGGGACATCTGGTGCTTCCCGCCAAACTGGCAGGAGATCGCGCCAAGTCCATGGACCGGCTCAAACAGAGAGGTATCAGCGCCGCCATTCTGATGCGTCTTGTAGGAGATGAGGAGAGGATCAGCTATTCGGCGGGGGCGGGATGGTACGCTCAGCCCTGGTATCCCAGCTTCTCCAGCTATTGGAGCTACGGGTGGTCGACGGTCTACGATCCGGGATACACCTGGAAGGACCGGATCGTCACCCTGGAGACCGTCATTTACTCCATCGAGAACGACGAGTTGATCTGGGCGGGCAGGAGCGAGACCGCCAATCCCAAGGATATTCGGAAATTCGTCAAAGACCTTATAGACGCGACAGGCAAGGAGTTGCGCAAGGCCGGCCTTATAAACAAATAGCCGTTTTTGCCGGGAACCTGCGCTCAGGATCCCCGGCGGATCGGATCGGCAGGGCGGGGGGTAGGACTGTAACAATTGACAGTTTCAACGATAGTCTGTGGAATGCAATTATTCCCCCGCAAGCCTGATGCTGCGGCAACGATCACCGGCCCGCGGCACAGGGGAAGGCAGCGATTTTGGCGCTGATCGAAGCCACGACTGGCGCATGGACGGAAAGGAAGGGTTCCGTACCGCAAGAATCGCCGGCGCCAGGCTGCCGTTGGGGCTTCTGAGCCCTCCGGTATGCGGGCTTACGAGAGCTTCGGACACGGGAAAGAGACCGCGCGAGCAGAGTCGCGTCTCAGGACGAAGCAATGGATTGATCCCTGGCATCTGCCACGGCGCACCGACAGGGAGGGAGTCAGGAGACGTGGCAGTGATTGGAACCGTTTGAAAAGAAGTCGAATCTGTCGTCAGCCTGAGCTGATTACAGGCAAACTATTGATCTACAAAGGAGATGAAAAAATGAGTTGGAAGAAGATAGCCCTCTTGGGAGTGGCGTTGGTTGTATCTGGCTCGATGGCGATGGCCCAGAACAAGAAAGTAGAGTTTGGTGTCAATTTCGGGTACACGCTGAGCGAGGGAGTAGACGTCCAACCGTATGTAATCCCTACAGTTGGAACTATCAGTAAGGTCAATCCCACCAACGCAATGTCCTGGGGATTTAATGTCGACTATCTGGCCACGGAGAATTTCTCCGTCGGCTTTCTCTGGGACAAGCAGAATAACAAACTGAACGCCGATCTCCAGGGTGGCGGTAAGATCGATATTTCGGACAACAACACGTATAACTACCACGGTGTTTTTACGTACCATCTCATGGAACCGGATTCGCCGATCCGGCCTTATTTCTTCGGCGGCTTGGGAGCAACTCACTTCTCCGGCGGAGATTTGCTCACTATTCCCGGCGCCGCGGCCAGCGGCACCGTCGGCTCGGAAACCCAGTTTTCAACGACCTGGGGCGGGGGCGTGAAGTTTTTCCCCCACAAGAGCATTGGACTGAAGGTTGAGATGCGCTGGACTCCGACCTACATAAAATCGGATCCCGCCGGGATCTGGTGCGGCGGCTATTGGTACGGTTGCTGGTATCTGAGCGATTCGGACTACTCGAATCAGTTCAAGATGGCAGCTGGCGTCGTTTTCCGCTTCTAGCACGGGCAAGAGCGGAGCTCCGGCTCATGCCGCACCCGCCGGCTGGAGTATGCTCCTGAATGTACTTGGGCCTGAGGCCCAGGCACACATTTGGGGAGCAACCAGCAGAGGTAGACGATCAATGCCTTTGGGATGCGGCGTGAGACGGATCATGCGACCTCCTTTCCAGCCGCTCAACATCGGAGTGCATTTTCACAGCAACGCGGTTCATTTTTGTGCGAGTTGCGCGGGAGAGCATAGCCACACGGCTTCGGTGATGCATTAGCGTCATATGCTTTACCGCACGACTCGCGCAGGAGCGCCGGCCGAAGGCTGCTCCTGCAGAGGATGCAAAGGCGCTTGCCTCTTTGATGTCTTTGTGGCTGTCTCTTTATTTCCTCCCCACACCCTCCATGCAACCGTTACTATCTGGATATCCGATTATTGACTGGCGGCGCCTGATATCCCGGGTATAATCTGGACTCCGTGCCCACGCCGACCGGTAGGTCCGACCACCATGAGGATGCGGATGTGATCCGGCGCAATCCGGATATAGAGGCAGAGAGAGGGAGGTTGCGCTTCCATGCCTGGCGCGCCGATCGCCGGGCGCGCGTGAGCGCCCTCGCTGCATCGCTCGCACACGACCTGAGGCAGCCGCTGGACGCCATCCTCCGCAATGCGCAGGTGGCCCTGCGATTTCTGGAGCACGAAAACCCTGACCTTGGCGCAATTCGCGAGATTCTGGACGACATCGTCCTCGACGACCAGCGCGCCTCCGCCGTCATCAGCGGCCTGAGCGACATGCTGCGGCGCAAGCAGACCAGGCGCGACATAATCAGCCTGGCAGCTGCCATTCAGGAAACATTGGACCTGATGCAGGGCGAAATCGCGGGGCTCGGGGTTCAATGCGGATTCGGCGGCGAAGCGGACTGCGAGGTGTCGGCTGACAAGGCGCAGATCCAACAGGTGCTTATCAGCCTGGTTACGAACGCCATCGAGGCGATGCAGGGTCAACCGGAGCATCAGCGCCGGCTCGAAGTGACGTTAGCGCGGGGCGGGCCCGACATGGCACAGATCACGGTAAGCGATACCGGCCCGGGAGTCCCCGATGCGCGGCGCCGGAGACTTTTCGAGCCGTTCTGGGCGACCGAGGATCAAGGAACAGGCATCGGCCTGTCGATTTGCCGCTCCATCGTCCAGGCACATGGCGGCAGCATCTGGTATACGAACAACCGGGATGGCGGAGCAGCTTTTTGCTTTACCCTGCCCCTGGCGCCGGCCACAGACCGCGCAAGGCAAGGCTCGGAGTCTGGCTTGACGGAAATCCCCTCTTTTTCGCGTGTCGGCGCTGGAGGCGCATCGACAGCGGCGCGCGTGCTGCTTGTCGATGACTCGGAGCCCTATCGGCATGCCATGTGGTCGATGCTGGCAGACGTTCCCCTGATGGAGCTTGCCGGGGAAGCTGCGGATGGCATGGAGGCGGTCAAGCTGGCCGGGGACTTGAAGCCGGACCTGATCCTGCTGGATGTCAGGCTCCCCGGCATGAACGGCATTGAGGTGGCTTCCCGAATTCGACTGGCATCCCCCGAGTCGAAGATGCTCTTCCTGAGTCAGTATGACGACCCGGATGTCGTACTCGCAGTGCTGCACACCGGGGCTCTCGGATATGTTCTCAAGGTGGACGCCGGCAAGGAGCTGTTGCAGGCCGTGGCCGCGGTGCTCCGCGGGGAGAGGTTCCTGAGCACCGGCGCACGGGAATGCGGGCACAGCAGTCGCACGGATGGACTGTAGGATTCAATGGAAACTGAGCGGAAACTACCCCCAGGGCCTCTGCGAAGCACTATATTGCATGCTGCGTTTCCAGGTTTCGGATCGACTGTCATTCTTAACAGTTATTCTGCCCGAATTCCAGAGGAACGCGACACGTCACTTCCGTGCCCTGGCCGGGCTGTGACCGGATCTCAAACTCGCCGTGGACCATTCGCATTCTCTCGCGCATGCTGATCAACCCGGCCCCCGGCGCGATCCGGGCCTGCTCGACATCGAAGCCTTTGCCGTTATCCCGCACCAGCAGCGCCAACTGGGCGGGAGTGGCCGACACCTCGACTTCCATTCCGGTCGCGCCGCCGTGTGCGGCGGCATTGTGCAGCGCCTCCCGGACTACCCTGAGGCAGCTGAGCCCGACAGCCTGATCCAGCTTGGCGGGGACGTCGCGGCAGGAACAGGCAACCGGAATGCCGGAGCGCTCCGAGAACTCGCGGCACTCGATCTGGATGGCTTTCGCAAGGCCTATGTACTCCAGGGCAGGCGAGTGCAGTTGGTGCGATAGCCGGCTAACCCGTTTCGCTATCTCCTGCACCTTCTCATAGAGTTCAGGAATGCCCGGATGCGCCCGCCCCTGAGAGCCGGGAACAGGCTTCTCCGCTCTCAGCAAGTCGACTCCCAAAATTGCCAGCGAGGCGCCGATGTCGTCGTGCAGCTCGCGCCCGATCCGGGTGCATTCCCGCTCCTGCGCCTCGATGAGACGTGCACTGACCGTTGCGGCCGCCGCAGTGGCACGCTTGCACTCGGAAATATCGAAGCACGATCCCACGTAGCCGGCAAAGGAGCCGCCAGCCGAAAAGCACGGCACCCCGTTATGGGACACCCAGCGATATTCTCCATCGTGGCGGCGCAGCCGGAATTCCAGGGTGAACTCTTGCCTGAGGTCAAACTTCACGGCGCAATGATCCCGGCAGCGCTGCAGGTCGTCCGGGTGAACACCGTCGGTCCACCCGGTTCCAAGCTCGGATGCGGGCGGGCGGCCCGTAAATTCGAGCCAGCGCTTATTGAAATAAGTGAACTGTCTGTCAGGGCCGCACATCCAGATCATTACAGGCGCGGCGTCTGTCATCACGCGAAAGAGCCGCTCGCTTTCCCGTTGCGCCTGGCCCTCCTGCTTGCTCCGTTTGGCATTCATAGTCGAACCCATGACTGAGATTGCTGCGTTGGCTGCGATTGTGCACGAGCCCGCCATCATGTCAGCCGATCCCGATGGTTGCACCCCTTTCCCGCTCGGATCGTCATCGATTTCAGGGCTAGAGTACAGTCTGGCGGGGGAACGGGGAACTGGCAAATATGACAGGAGGACGCAAAGCCTCTGTGGATCAGTCCACGGGGACTTTGTATACACGGAAAAACGCTGAAGCTCCCAGACATGCAGACGCACTGCAAGGGCCTGGTTTCGCGCTGTGTCGTATAGTATTGGAGATTATTCCAAGAGGTGGCAAAATACGCCTGCAAAGTACGGCAACAGCTGCGCTGCCCTGGCAATTACCGGAACAGCGCGGCTTGAGGCGAATCTCGAACGGATGGATCTGCGGCGCGCTATGACCAAGGTCATGTCAGGCAAGTCGGACATTTCATCAATGAAGCGTATGAGCGAAGCATTGCCCGTTGTTCATGCCGTGGACGACGATCCATCTTTCCTCCGGGCGCTGTCGAGGGTGTTGCGGTCGGCGGGATTTGAAGTGGCGATGTTCAGCTGCGCCGCGGATTTCCTCGCGCATCGCCGGCGGCACCCGGATATTCCGGGTTGTTTGTTGCTGGATCTGAAGATGCCGGGATTGGGCGGCCTGGACCTTCAGGAACTCATCGCCAAAGAAGAAGAACCGCTTCCTGTGGTCTTTTTGAGCGGGCATGGTGACGTGCCTAGTTCAGTGCACGCGATGAAGCATCAGGCAGTCGATTTTCTCACCAAACCGGTGGGCGCCGAAGATTTGATTCTGGCACTGCAGCGTGCGTTCGCCCACGACGCTGAAGCGCGTGAGGCAAGGCGTCAGCTGCGCGAACTGCAGGAGCGTTATCAGAGACTTACGCCTCGCGAGCGCGAGGTGTTTGCCTTTGTCGTTCGCGGACTGCTCAACAAGCAGATTGCCTTCGAGATGGGCACCGTTGAGCGCACGATCAAAGCGCACCGCGCCCAGGTCATGGCCAAGATGCAGGCGCAATCGGTCGCTGATCTGGTACGTGCCGCCGATCGTCTCGGAGTCAACTTCCTTTCTCGATAGGCAAACCAGGCTATTGGCCCAACTCCGGGCTTGAACTCCAGGGCAACTGCAGCCTCCCGACCGGAGATCGAAGACTCAATTCTGCCATGCTGAGCAATGTGTCGTCCGGTATGGGGACTGTCAATTCTGACAGTCCCCAACCTCTGTGGTTGATATTAGATTTGGCTGCGTGAGCCTTCCGTATTCACTGTCGACCGGAGAGATGAAGCGGCCGGGAGATCCGGCCCCTCCGGAAGCGAAGATGAAAGGACGGGTGTTCCACCTTTTTGCGGAGGAATGCTTATGCGATGCAATTTCGAGAGACTTTGCTCGTATCTCAATGACGAATTGGATGAGAGCCTGCGGCATGAGGTGCTTGTCCACATCCGGCAGTGCGACATCTGCCTGGAAGCTGTCATGCTGATGTCTGCCGAGCGGGACGCTGAGTGCCTGGAATCAGACAGCCCGGGGAGACGGACTGGCCAAAGAGGAAACCTTGGCAAGGGAGCATTTACCCGCGAGCCCAGCGGGTTGCAATCGTCTTTCCGGCATGCGTATCAGGGAATAGTTGAGAAAATACCGGCCGCAGGGTCCGTCGCACGTGAGAGACTGCTCCGGTAACAGGTCTTTGAGTTCTTTGGTTTGGAGGTTTGTTGGCTTCTTTACCGCCAGGACTCCAAGCACTCGAAGCAGCTCGAAGATATGCATCGTTTTCGGGCGTCACAGCGTGAGCCCCGCTCCGGGAGAGAGTCCTCCTGAACCCGAGCATTGCCCATGAACCTGCTGCGTTTAACAGTTGTGTGAACCTATCGGCATGTGATATTGACCTTGTGACATGCCCGGTCCGCATGTATCGAGGCTGGGATTCGCGGCAATACATGGAAAACGACAGACGATTGGCAAACAGGGGAACCGGTAATGAGATCATCTCATCTGTGTAATTTGCGGGGCCGGAGCTGCGGCCGTGCAGGACGGACAATTGCGGTGGTATTCCTGTCAACCTGTGTTCTTTGCGCAATGGCACTCGGTCAATCGCAGGCAGCCGCCGAACGCGGATCTTCGGAAAAAGCGAAAATCGGACCCGGCGAGGCGGCGCGGGAGATGAAGGTGGCGGATGCAGAGGGTGTCGCTCAATCGCCTGATCCTCAACCGGAGCAAACACAGCCGGCACAAACACAGGCTGCGCAGGCGCAGACTGAACCGAAAAAACCCGCATGGATTCTGGCTCCGATTCCAATCGTCAACCCTGCCATCGGAGAGGGGCTGGAGTGGATTGTGGCTCGCGTCTTCCCGCTCGACAAGCAGGACAAGACTTCACCGCCTTCAGCGGTCGGCGTAGGGGGGCTCTTCACCGACAATGGAAGCGTTGGGGTAGCGGTGGGCGGGAGGCTGTATTTCAAGGAAGACAGGTACCGGCTTACCGCGGCCACGGGGGGCGCCAAGATCAACGCAGACGTATACGGCATCGGCCAGGAGGCCGGCGATCGAGGGATTTTTCTGCCGCTCACCGGGAAGGGATCGGGTGTCATGGGAGAATTCCTATTTCGCCTCCGGAAGGGAATATACGTCGGCCCGCGCACTCAATATCGCAACCTGAAGTTGCAGATCAACAGGGAGGACGTGGACATTCCCGATATCAATGATCCGCCGGAAGAGCTCGAGGGCATCCTGGATGAATTACGGAACGACCTGACGCAGCAACAGACGGTGGCAATCGGGCCGCGGTTCCAGTGGGATACTCGCGACAACACCTTCTACCCGAAGCGGGGTTTCATACTGGATTCCGGGATTGACTTTTTCTCAAAGAGTCTCGGCAGCGAGTTCAGTTACCAGTACTACAAAATCGTGTTCAATAAGTACACCAGCATCGGCAAAGAGCAGGTGATTGCTGTTCGAGGGATGGGTTGTGCCGCGGCAGGCGACCGCGTTCCCATTTATGACAATTGTCTCTTCGGCAGCAACAGCGATCTGCGCGGGTATCCGACGGGACGCTATCAGGACCGAAGGATGTTTGCAACCCAGGCTGAATATCGGCTGATGCTTCCGTTCAAGAACTTCCTCGGAAGATTCGGCATTGTCGGTTTCGGCGGTTTCGGGGGAGTGGGAAAGAAATTCTCAGACATAAGCTTCAGCGAGCTGTTGCCGGCCGG
>JAFNAG010000111.1 GCA_017860135.1 Acidobacteriota bacterium | reverse complement strand
ATCCCTGCCAGGCCTGTTTTCCGCCGTCCTTTCCCCTTTTTCCATGCTGATTCCTCCCGGTTTCCTCTTGCCCTCCAGGATAGAAATGCTTATCTCCAGACCGCGAAAATCAAATAAAGCCTGGGAGTGCCTTTCTTTCCTCGTTGTGAGTGAAACCGTGTCCCTGTTGGTCTCCCTGCCCGTGTCCTTTTCGTGTCATGCGGAGGACAATCGCTGCTTGGATCGCATCTGCCCGGTTTGGGACAAATGATATTGACGTGCGACCAAGGTATACATACAGTGTACATATGAGTAAAATCAATTTTGTCTGGGACGAAAGGAAAAACCGGGCCAACCAACGCAAACATGGAGTGGCGTTCGCGGAAGCCCAGACCGCATTCCTGGACGAGAATGCGAAGATCTATGCGGATCCGGACCATTCGGAGGACGAGGACCGCTTTATCCTCTTGGGCATGAGCTTCCGGCTCCGCACGCTGGTAGTGTGCCACTGCTACCGGGAGAAGGAATCGGTAATTCGAATCATGTCCGCGCGAAAAGCGGACAAGCGCGAACAAGGGGACTATTGGAGCTGAACCATGAGGAAACACTACGACTTTGCCAAGATGAAGGGGCGGAGGAATCCGTACGTCGGGATGCTGAAGCAGCCCGTCACGATACGTCTCGACCGGGAGACCGTCACATACTTCAAGTCTCTGGCGGTTAAGACCGGGCTTCCCTATCAGAATCTGATCAATCTATACCTTCGCGACTGTGCCTCCCGGCAGAGGGAACTCTCCATGCATTGGAGATCAAGATAAAAGCGGGACCACGCATCTCGTTCTGACATTTCCGGACAGGTGCCATAACCTCGAAATTCCAGAGTGCACAAAAGCAGGTTTGTCTGAGATAGTTTCGGGATTATGGCGCCTTTCCCCGAAAATTTTCTTATATTATTGGGAGGGCGAGAGGTTCTCCCACATCGAGCTTGTGGTTACAGCGTCCTCACCAAATAGTCCGAAACGCGGCGGATTCTCTCAGCTTTATTGGTGAAAGCGTTGCCTGTCTCATTTTCTTATTCTCATCTCCGGCCCTCGTTCTCCTTGAGGAGTTGCACCAATTCGTCGAGAGGCGCGTGCAGATAGGCCGGCAGTTCGCCGCGCATGCGGGCCTGGCCGAGAATCCTGGCAACCATCGCGGCGCCGTCACGGGAGGCGGCGAGCACTTTCGCGAATCGGGAGTCGCCTCGCAGACTCTGGATGTCAGGATCGCGCAGAACGAAATCGTACGGCGGTGGCACGCCGGCCTCGACGCTCCTGAGCAGAATCCTCACCGCAGCGTCGGTCCTTCCCATGCGGGCCAGCGGTGCAGCTGCGGGGATCGCATTCGCAACGAAGGTGCCCTCCGCCCGGGCGTCGAGTACCGAGGCAACAACCTGCCGGGCCAGTGTGTTGGAAGCTGCGGCATCTTGCTGCGCGACCGCGACCGCGAGGCTGATCTGCCGCCAAAGCGCGCCGATCGTGTGCTCCGAGATGGCCTGAGCCTGACTGCTCCGAAGCGCCCGCTCCGCTTCGTCCAGCCGGCCGAGCTTGAGCAGCACATAGCCTCGCATCATCACCGCCCAGTACAAATCCGGCTCCACTCGCAGCGCCCGGTCGATGAGTTGAAGCGCTTCCGTCGCTCGTCCGAGATCAGCGAGGCGTGTGGCGGCGTTAACTGCGGGGGTGAGAAAAAGGGGATCCAGGTCGTACGCACGGGCATTGGCGGCCGCGAACATAGAGAACGAACCAGGATAGCCCGCCCGCCAGCCGAGATGGGAGGCGGCGAACGCATCGCGCGGCGCGAACGCGGCGCCTTTTACCGCGTGCTCGAGACCCTTCTCCGGGTCGGGCCGGGTCGTGTGCAGGTCGAACCCGCTCAGGGCCGCCCAGGCCTCGCCGCAGCGCGGGTCGATGCCGATAGCGCGACGAGCCCACGACTCGAGGTCCTTAAGCGACCCGCGCGCATTGCCTTCGGTTTCGAAGCGGCCCATGTAGAGTAGCGAGATCTTGGCGGCAGCGGTGGCGAACGACGGATCGAGCGCCAGGGCGCGCGTGAAGGCTGCCAAGGCTGCGTCGAAATCACGCTGCTGGGCCAGGTTGATGTAGCGGTAAAGGAAGTATGTGCCCTCGCGGTAGGCCAGCTCGGCCTCGGACGACACCCTGACGGCTGGGACCGGCGTGGCGGCCGGCCTGACGGCGAGGCGAATCCCGTCGGCCGCCTGCCGCGCCAGCTCGTTGTAGCTGTTGCGCGGGCCCTCGTACTGCTGGCCCCACCGTACCGTTCGTGTCGCGGCGTCCACGAGCTGGACATTGAGGGCGAATCGCCCCTCCGAGGCGGTCAGCGAGGTAACGATGAAGGAGGACACCTGGTACAGCTCGGCCAGTCGCGCGAGATCGCCCTTGACCTTGTCAACCTCAAGGCTGCTAGGCGGCACCTTCGTGTCAAGCCCGTCGACCTGGGCGAGCAGTGTGGACATCGTCTGAGGCACGGCATCGGTCAGAAAGGCGGCTTCCGGGGCGCCGTATACCTTGCAGGGTAGAGCGAGAACGCTTGGGAATCCGGCGGCAACGGGTATGCGGGGGAGCGGGTGCAGGCTCAGCCAGGCCAGCGTAGCCGCGAGGAGCGCGGCCAGAACGGCGAGACTGCCTAGTACAGAACGCCAGCGATGAGCGCGCACGGAGGACAAGAGGCGCATGAGGGCGGATGACAACCGCGGCGCCCCGGCGCCGCGCCCCCCGCCGAACTGGCGCGCGCTCACAGGCACGCTTGATACCGCCTTCAGCGCCAGCGCGAGGTCGTGCACAGACGCAAACCGGTCCTCGGGGCACTTCTCAAGGCAACGGTCGACGACCTGCTGGAGTCCGGAAGACACCGTCTGGCGCAGGCCCCTGAGCGGCGCCGGATTATCCTTGAGGATTGCCGACATCGTGTCGGCGGGGGTGGCCCCCTTGAACGCCTGCTGTCCTGACACCATCTCGTAAAGCACACAGCCGAACGCGAAGATGTCCGCCCTATAATCGCACGGCAGCCCCCGCACCTGCTCCGGCGCCATGTACCCCACCGTGCCCATCACCGTACCCGGCCTGGTGGACCATGCCTCGATCGGGGCGAAGCTCGCTGATTCGGCGTCCGGCCGGGCCAGCTTCGCGAGGCCGAAGTCCAGGATCTTGGCATGGCCGCGGTTGGTGATAAAGATATTGGCCGGTTTGATATCGCGATGGATGATCCCCCCGGCATGGGCTGCTTCCAATCCGTCTGCAACTTGAATTGCCAGGCTAAGAATTTCATCGATTGGCAAGGGTTGCGCTTGAATGCGCTGCTTGAGGGTCTGCCCTTCCAGTAACTCCATGGCAATGAAGCACTGACCTTCGTCCGCACCGATTTCATAAATGGTGCAGATGTTGGGATGATTGAGCGCGGAGGCGGCGATGGCCTCGCGTTCAAACCTCGCAAGAGTATTCCGATCCTCTGATACCGCATCCGGCAGGAACTTCAAGGCGACAAAACGCCGCAGTTTTGTGTCCTTAGCCTTATAGACGACACCCATCCCGCCTGCGCCGAGCTTTTCCGTGATGCGATAATGCAGGAGCGAGCACCCGGAGAGGCCACGATCCGGTACCGGGCTTTGCTCCTGCGCGAGCGCCCTGGCCGCCGCATCCAGGGCCGGCGATTCCATGAAATATTCCGCCTCAGGCCGATGGCTGAGCAGCGACTCGACTTCGCGCCGCATCAAATCATCACCGGCGCAGGCTTGTGCGAGAAAGGCTTCCCTCTGCGATGGGTCAAGCTCGATGGCCGACTGATAGATCTGTTTCGCCTTGTGCCATAGTTCCTGGTTCACTGCTGTTCGCTCCGCCGCAATTCTCGCAACAGCCAGACCTTCGCATGTTCCCAGTCGCGCAATACGGTCTTGGACGACACTTTCAGCACCTCCGCGGTTTCTTCGGCGCTCAAGCCGCCGAAGAAGCGCAGTTCGGCCACCTTCGCCTCCCTCGGGTCGACCGCGGCAAGAGCATTCAGCGCGTCATCCAGGGCGATCAGGTCCGCACCCTGCTCCGGCGACGGCACCCGGCCTTCGTCGAATTCCACCTTGCCCACTTTACCCCCGCGTTTTCCGGCTCCTCGGGCGCGCCCGAATTCGACCAGGATGCGGCGCATCACATTCGCGGAAATAGCGAAGAAGTGGGCGCGGTCTTGCCATTCGATGTGGCGGGCATCGACGAGGCGGAGATAGGCCTCGTTGACCAGGGCGCTCGACTGCAGGGTGTGTCCGGGGCGCTCGCGCACCATGTAGATGTGCGCCAGCCGGTGCAGCTCGTCGTAGACCAGGGGGATCAGTTCGTCCATGGCCGCCTGATCGCCGCGACCCCAGTTTTGCAGCAGCCGGGTCACTACATGCGGGGAGCGTCCAGTCATAGGACTCCCTGGCTGAGTGAGAAGCAGGTACGGAATGGCATCCAATTATACAACATTATTCCCTGGAGTCGCAGAAAGCGGCCGGCGATCCCGATCCGGAAACGGATGTTGCGGTCTCGGCCGAAGGCCCTGCCGCGCTTCTGCGCCGCTTAGTGGGATGGGCCTTGCGCATCAACCCAAAGCGGCGCATAAGCGCCGTACTCTAATGCGACTTCGGCGCAAAGCATAAACACGTATTCTCAAGCGTCGATTCGGACAGGTCTGGAGCAGGGACGCCAACGGCGCCAGTCCTGGGACCTGCTGCTGGATTCTCTTGGGTCCTGATTGCACTTCCTATTTAAGCGCCATCTGCATCGGTTATTGCCGTTTTTTGACAAAAATTTGGGGGAATGTCTGTTTTCAGAATGGATGTGCGCATTAGGGGCTGAACGCGGCAAATCGCAGCTGCCGAAAGAGAGGCCCCATGCAACCCTCATCGAATCCGCTGGTTCTTGTGGTAAGCGCAATCCTGTTTTCAGCCGTCATGGCCGAGGCCCGGCAAGGTCAGACTCCCAGCCCTGCAACCGTGGCTGCTGCGGTGCAAAGCAAAACGGAAGGCATCCTGACGGACCGGCTTGCGGAAGGACATCTTTCAATCTGGAAATCAATCACGGCAGTCGTGTTTGCCAAGGATAAGACGGGCCAATTGAAGCACCCGAGACTATTTGCCCTTTGGGAAAAAGTAGACACAAACGGTCATGTCGTCTTTGTCGAGCTGGTAAGTCAGCAAGGGGCTTATGGAGGCCCTGCCGGCAAATTCAGGATTGAAACCCTGGATCCAGGCGGGAAGAGGCATATATCATCCATCCGGCTCAACTTGCCTACCATAGAGCGGGCTGCAGTTGACGAAGGGGAGCGACGGGACGATGGCTGTCTTCCGTTCGCCGGGCTCGGCAACAAAGAACGCTATGCCGAGGTTCTGGGCCATGAGTTGGCGCACGCCGCGACGATCCTCGGCGACCGGGAGTTCTTGAGGTTGTACCAAGACTTGGAGCGCGAGGCCGGCGAATACCACTGCTGCCTGGCCAGCCCGGATCGCCGCGTTGACGAACTCGAAATGCGTTTGGCCAAGATCCAACACCTGACACGAGAATTTGAGCGGCCGGCCCGCTCGGCCGAGCTGGAAATCTGGCGCGAATTACTCAATGGCCGGGGTCGTATCGGCAATATTCAAAAAATCGCGGTGCGCCTCCCGCGCCAAAATTGAATTATGCAGAAAGGACAACTGCTTTACTCGCGATTTTTGGCTACTTTTTTCCGATTTAAGGTGATGGCAGCCCGGCAATGATTGTCTCAGTCTACTTCTTAACGGCTGCGCCTTCATCCTCCAGGATGTCAAGGACGGATCGCCAACGGAACTTTTCGCCGATCCCGCGCAAAGGATAGTCGAAATAAGCTGCCGATCCAGGAATCACGGCTCGTGTGCATCCCGCTCGCAGCGTCTCCGCCTACTTCCGATATGGGGGTCTTATGTCAACTACGGGCGGAATCGTTCCCGAAATCCCGGTCGCGGAGGCATTGTAACCTTAATCGTTGAAAAAGGATACCGACATTTTGCACACTTCTTCTGAGAGGCGGCCGCGAGTCAGTCGCGCCCCGGCCCGCGCCCGGCTCGCGGTTCGCGCGCCGGGGTTACGGCGAGCAGGCCGTGCTCCACGAGCACCGGCGGCTTGCGCAGGTGCGTGGCCTGCTCCCACGCGTAGGCGATGCCCAGCAGATCGCCGTCCGTCCACGGCCGCCCCGAGAACTCCAGGCCGAACGGCAGCCCGCTTGCGTAGAAGCCGGCCGGAACCACGACGGCGGGAACGCCGATCATGTTGACCCAGCTCGTGGCCGAATGCGGTCCCTCGCTCACGCGGCCGTCCTGCGGCATCGTTTCGTCGACCGGCGGCATTTGAATCGCTGGATAGACGTAGCCGTCGAGCTTCAGGCGATCGAGCGTCTCGAGATACGCGGCCAGCATTACCCGCCGCGGCGCCTGGTAGTCGCGCTCGGCGGCCGGATCGGCGTCGAGTAACCGCTGTTCGATTCGCCTGCCACCCAGGTTCCGGAAGTAATCCTCCGCGCCGATGGAAGACGGGAAGAGCGGTGCGCCCGCGGCCTTCTGGTAGTCCGCGGCGGAGTGGTACTCCGCCGGGCCGAACGCCGCGAGGAAGCGGTTTGTGCCGTCCTGCATATACGCGTAGGTGGCCACGCGGCTCGCCGTCTTCGCGAAGCTCGCCGGCAGGATGTCACCGTCCATGACCACCTCGGCGCCCGCGGCCCGGAGCGCCTCGACGGCCTTCATAACCATCGCGCGCGTCTCCGGACGCAGCGGCACGTTCGCGGCCGCGCGAAGCTTCGCGGCCGCCGCTTCCGGCACGCCAGCCGGGATGCCGTGGAACGGGACGCCGTCACCGTCCAGGACGAACGCCGGTACGCCGAACCGTTTGTCCGTGAGGGCGCCGGCCCGGAGATACGGCTCGTAGGACGCCGGCTGTCCCGAGCGCCTCGACTCGGCTGTGCGCGGGTCGAGCGGATCCTCGCCGGCCATCACCGCCAGGGCGATGGCGGCATCCGTGGCCGTGCGCGCGATGGGCCCGGTGTTGTCGAGCAGCCAGTCGAGAGGCGCGATGCCGGCGATGCTGACGAGGCCGCGCGTCGGGAAGACGCCGACGAGCGCGCTCGTTGCGGCGGGCATCCGGATCGAATTGCCGGTGTCCGTGCCGTTGCCCAGCACGGCCATGTTCGCGGCCACGGCCGTGACGATGCCGCCCGAGGAACCGCCGGGCGAGAAGCGAACGTCGTAGGCGTTGCCGGTGCGTCCGAAGGAACTGCTGCGGTTGGTATCGCTGGCGGCTAGGTCGGGCATGTTCGCGTGCCCGACGATGATGGCACCGGCGGCGCGGAACTTCGCGACGATCGTGGCGTCGCGCGGCGCGAGAAGCTCGTGGCCGGCGCGGGTGAAGCCCTCCCAGCCGGCGGTGGTCACCTGGCCCCTGATACTGGTGTTGGCTTTGATGACGATCGGCACGCCCCAAAGCGGCCCGTGCCCGCCGGCGTCCTGCCGCGCGGCCTCTGCCAGCGCTTCGCCGCGGAACACGGTCTCGATCGCGCCGTAAACGCCGTTGTAGCGGTCGATGCGGTCCAGGTGCCACTGCACGACCTGCGTGACGGTGTACTTCCTCTCCGCGTACAGGCGATGCAGCTGCGGCACCGTGACGTCCAGGAGGTCACGGTCCATCGCGGCGGCGGGCGATGGCGCCTCGGGAGCGGTCCGGCAGGCGAACGCGACGCCGATCAGGGTCGCGAGCGCCGCGTGGACGAGCAGACGCCGATAAGTCATACGCAGAGCATACCGCCCGGCGGCGCCGGCGAGCGATCTAGCTACAATGCCCCCGTGCTGGCCGCCCCGCGTGTCGCCTTCGGGCCCTTCGAGTTCGATCCCGCCCAGGACCGCCTGACCGTCGGCGGGGAGCCGCTGGCGATGTCCCTGCGGCACCTCGATGTTCCGCATGTAGTCGGAACAAGCTGTAATATTGCATTGCAACCTGCACATGGCGCCCTCTAGCTTTCGAATTGCAGCTATCATGTTACGGTTACTGGTTAATGTGAGTATAGTCGATCGCTGTCGGCCATGGATAGTTGAATCCACAGCACTTGCGCAAAATACGTCAGGTCGTCTGTCCAGCTCATGGTGTCCTCCGTTCTTACAATGGTTAAGGGCAGGTTGTCAGGAGCGTACGATCGCATTTTTCAGCGCGCGATAGACGGGTTCAGACTCGTCCTCCTCGTCGCCGAGCCCATGCTTGTCCCAAAGCCTCATCGTGGCCTTGGCCGCCTTAAGGAGAGCGTTGTCCCGGACGGGGACCCAATAGATCCCCCACATGGTCCGCTTGATCTCGATGACGGGAGTGTCACTGCCGATGCTCGGAAGGCTTCGGAAGATTTCCTCAGCTTCTTTGCGGTTGGTCGCCTCGAGGACGATCCTGCGGATCTTCCCGTCCACCCTGGCCGTGATCTCGTACAGAGAGGAATGGCTGCTCTGATCGAGATCGTCGAACTCCGTCCGAAACTCGGGTCGCTCATCCGACGTTCTTTTTTTCGTGCTCATGCCTGGTCTCCCTTTCGATAGGAAATTTGTTTTCATGAATGGATCGTGTCGTGGTTCCGAGGGAAAGTCCACAAAAAGGGGGACCGGGATTGTGAACATTTGCGAACTGCCGGGGATTAGCAAGGGTTGTTAACTATGCGGAGAATCCTCCGGACGTCGCGCTCCGGGCCGGTGTCGCGGCCCCTGATCGCCGACATGATGCGTGACCTGATTTCGGGGGGGAACCTGTCCATGGCCGGAATCGTGCCGCGTTCGCGGGAAGAGAGTCCGCGCGGAAATTCGGGCGGCGGGAGGAGGACGGCATGAGGGGCCGGAACCCGATGCCGACGGCGGTCAAGCGCCGGGAGGGGAATCCCGGAAGGAGGCCGCTGAACGACGCGGAGCCGGCGCCGAGCCCGGACAGGCCGCCGTGCCCGCAGGCGCTGGACCGGTACGCCAAGAGGCGGTGGCGCTACCTCGTGCGGGAGCTCGAGGCGATGGGGACGCGGGCGCACAGCGACCAGGGGACGATCGCCGCGGCGGCCGCCGCGTGGTCGCAGTGGTTCCGCGCCGAGATGTGCCTGAAGGCGCTGCGCGAAACGCGGGCGTGCCGTTTGCATCCGGCCCTGCGCCCATAGTCTCTGACATGGCGTGACACGCGCGCGTTCATGTGTATATCCGCCGCGCCGGAGTCGCTGCCGACCTGCTCCGTCCCCTCCAGCCTGCGTTGCTCCTGCTCCCGCCCTGATTGTTTAAACGTCATATGGTCACCCCTTCGGTTCTTTTCATGATCTGGCGTGCGATCCCAGGAAATACCGCCTGACGTCTACTGCATTTATCGCACTACGCTGTCAAACCAGCAGTCGACGCGGATTTCGCGGATGCCCGAAGTCACATGGCACCGTGGGATACATCCGGAACCGGCGGCAGCAATTCCGCATGTCCAATTGTTGGGACATACGCCATGTGCATCGCTGTCAATGGCTTGCCGTTCGAGTCCCGAGTTGGGACTATCCAAGCCGTGGGTGGCGGGGAACTGCATATGCGGCAAGAGCCGCCCTGAGGAGCGGCCCTAGCGGCGGAGCGACAGGCGGGGAGATGTCCTCCACCCCCTGGTCGGATCAGGCGCTGTCGCGGGCGTGGGATGCGAATGCCCTGCTCTCAAGCGTCCGCTGGCGCAGGGATCGGACATAAACGGCAAAAGCGGCCCCGGTCGGCTGCAGCTTCTGAATCGGTGTCGCCTTTGGCCTGTATGCGCACGACTGCCGCGACGCCATCCGATTACAGAGAAAACTCTGCCAGGTCATCTCTTTCTTTTGGTCGACAGTTTCAGCGGCACGTATGCAGGGCAATAGCCGATTGCACTGGTCACGAGGAAAGCGACGGCCACAATCCCGAGAATAACCGACAGATATCCGGAAATCCTGCCTGTAGCATAAAGGACAATCACCACCACTGCGAGGACAATCCTGACGAGGCGATCTACGGCCCCCATGTTCGTTTTCATTGACGGTTTCCCCCTTTCATATTGCGCGTATTAACGGATAGTCCGAATAAGGTGATTCTGCCCCAAAGCGATCTGTGACGACTCTCCGGGATCGTTCATTGCAGCTTCTCATAATGCAATGTCATGTCACAGTGGCCTGTATGCCTCTGCGCCCGGGAAACCAGGTCGATCACAGAGCCAGTAGCTCTTTCGGGAGGGGCAATCCTGCACACCTCTCGCTACAATTTAGATGAGATATATCCATTGAAATCCATGTGCACTTTTATCACATCGGCTGATTTGGACGGCACTGCTTCACTTTCGGTTCCTTCGAAGTCTGGATCTTCGTTCCTGTCACTATATTTCATGATGATCAATGCTGAAGCTGGATCCGCCGGCGTAGTCTCCTGATCAATAATATGGCAAGGCTACCTGCCAGCCCGATCGCCAGGGCGTAGATGGTGAGCCCGACCTTGTTGACTCTGGGCGTAAAACCGGCCAGGCGTTCTGCATTCGGGAGTTCCGGCGCATTCGGGTAAAGAGCTCGAAAGATGGTCTCCGGCGACGGCGGATTCCATATGGCATGGTGTCCGAGGCCCGCATGCACGCGGCCCTCCGATTGCGGATCGATGCTCATCCATGGCGGATACACGAAGATGAGAAGCAACAGCAATGCCGCGCCGACAATAATGAGACATTCGATGGTTTTCATGGATTACTCCAACTATAGTTCCCTGCGCATCTGCCGGATGCCTTCCAAGATTCCGATTTTGTCGCGCCTCCGGCTATGGAGTCGATGTGCCGGTGCAAGCGCATCAGCACTTCCCGGAAGGCATCGCCGCAGTCTTCGGGATCCCGAATGTAACAGTATGCAATCCGCAATATCGAACCCTTGCCTGACTCAAACGATTCCCGGAACAGAGCATCTTACGGATAGATGAAGCGGCATTCAGCGATAAAGCCGCGTGCAGCACCTCTCCGGAATCATTCACCGCAGCTGCTGACGACAGATATTGTGCCGCCTTTGGTCCGTTTGCTTGCGACGCCCTGGACGCAAACCGATTACAGTGAAAGGAAATAGGACTTTAGCTTCAAATCATTAATAGGCCTGTCTTGAGCGAAAGTCAGAAAGCACATGAGGCATGGAGGTACTTTACCTGGTGCCAGATAACCTCTTAACGCCTCGGGTAATGCTCAAGGATGGACATAATGTCGTACTCTACAAGCCCCCGGTCCCACCGGAACCGCAGAATCCTGGAGTCTCCTCCTTCATAAAGCCCGATGATCATACGTCTGTCATTGATCCGGCACACGTCGAAAGCGGAGCGAGGAACGCCGAGTCAGTTCGAGCGGCAGCGTGACTTTGCCTCTGACTTTGGAGGAGGCACAGGCTCCTTCCCCATTGACGACCGATACATGGATCGGACCTTCTTGACTAGGTTCCTGATCAATCGCGGCAGCAATTCCCAAAAGACTTGGACCAGCAAGTCAAGCAGATACGCCATGACGGTCCTCCATGATGGTAACCTGCCGGTTCAGGTTCGTGTCCTCCGCGCGGTAGACGATGCCCATGCCGCCTGCGCCGAGCTTTTCCAGGATCCTGTAGTGAGACATCGTGCCGCCGATATCGGTCATGCGCACCTCCATCGGTATGATATGTTCGATCAGATCCTCGGGAGCTTGCGCCCATTATATACGGACAGGGATGGCCGGTAACGGCGCCCCGTCAATCTAATATTCCAGGCTGCCCTCATACAGGAAATTGGCAACCCTGAAGCGTGCGTTGATCGTGAGCTGCATTCCGGTCATCGCCGGCCAGTCGGCATAAAAGCGCAGCCAATCATTCTTAGGATTCGTAAGGAGCTTCTCTACGTCATGCCGAGGAAAAACAAATCTGGCCCCCAATCCATCATGGGTCGGCGGCTGGTACTCCTCCAGGAACACACGCGCATCCTTGACCTGGAGATAAGTGTTGTTCTTGAGTGAGCTGGTTATGGCACTGCTGAAAGCCTGGAAATAGGGCCCCAGAGCAGCGGAAGATGTGTTCTTGTACATTTCGTAGCTGACCGCCACGATTATGGAGTTCTCGAATTTGCGGTCAACAAATTCCCGGGCCAGTCTGATTTGATCCGGGGAGGTTTCCGACGGCCTGAGTTCCATGAGCCGCAAGAGAGCCTGTCGAATCGGCTTCGCTGAGAGAAACCGAACCCTGAGAATGACAGACGTGGCCTGGACAATCTCCTGACTCCAAGCGGAATCGTTGAGGATCTTTTCCGCATCCCGCTGGTTCCATTGCGTCCAGGGCTTGATTTTGCCCTGCGACGCTGCACTTGCCGCCAGCAGCAGGAACAGAAGGACACAAAGTGCCTTGGTCGTGTTGCGGACCACCATGATTCCCTCCTTGAGGCCAATGATAGAAAATCGTTTTTGGGGCTGCAGCCAGGATAGCACGGATTTAAGCCGCAGGCGCGCCGAACCGGCCGTGGGATCCCGGCAAGCCAGCACACGAGGGTCCGACCCAATTTCGGCAGTTTTGCGATCACTCTTCGGTTCCGCCTTTGCATCGATTTCCAGGCTTCGGGACGCATCTCCAATGCTGAAGCGGAGTTACGCGGGATTGGCAAAAGTGGAAAGGGGTTTCCAGGGGTTTCCACTTTCGGTCCCGTGAAACGGGGGATCTCCAATGCCGAAGCAGGTTTACGCGGGATTGACAAGAGTTGAAAGGGGTTTCCAGGGGTTTCCACTTCCAATCCCGTGAAACGGGGAATCTCCAATGCTGAAGCAGGGTTACGCGGGATTGACAAGAGTCGAAAGGGGTTTCCACTTTGAGCGGCAACGGGACCAGGAC
>JAFNAG010000706.1 GCA_017860135.1 Acidobacteriota bacterium | reverse complement strand
ACATTCCGCCGGGCAATTATCACATCACAGCGTCGCTGGCCGGATTCAAGACGGCGGTCGCCGACAACATCCAAGTGCTGGTGGGGCAGACCGTCACGGTGGACTTCGATCTCCAGATCGGGCAACTGTCCGACCAGGTGACGGTCATGGCGCAAACGCCGCTGCTGGAGGCCTCCAATCCCGAGATCGGCATAAACACCACGGAGAAGGAAGTCCACACCTGGCCGATCATCGTCTCGGACGGCACACGACAGCTGCAGACGTTCATGTTCAACTCCCTGCCGGGGACTGAGGGCGGCACGTTCGCGGGCTCCATCAACGGTGGCCAGGCCTTCAGTCATGAGATTCTGGTCGACGGCATATCCATCGGGCGCATGGACCTCAACGGTGGAAGCATGGACGAGTTCACTCCGACAATGGACGCCGTGAGCGAGTTCAAACTGCAGACGGGCGCTCTTTCCGCCCAGTACGGCAATACGCAGACTGCGTTGACCAATTTCGGCATGAGGTCGGGGACAAACGCGTACCACGGGAAAGCCTTCTGGTTTCACAACGAACCTTTCCTCAACGCCAACTCCTGGGCCAACAATGCTCAAGATGCTCCCAATACGGGCGCCAGGCAAAACAACTTCGGCGGCACGGTCGGCGGGCCAATCTGGAAAGATCGGACGTTCTTCTTTTTCTCATACGAAGGGAATCGGCAGACCAATCAGAACTTGAGGGGTGAGAATGGGACCATGCCGATCAGGACCTTCAAGAACGGGGATTTTTTGGATCCGGGATCCTTTCCCCGGCAATATCATCCCCCCATCACGCTTCAGCGCAACGACCGTGAATGTCCTTAAGTATGACGTTCCAGACCCGCCGCTCAATACCTTCAGGCGCAATCAACCCTGGATCGCTGGTTGCTGCCCGGTGTTGAGCATCGACAATTACAGCATCAAGGTCGACCAGGTGGTCAACAACAAGCACAAATTCTCCACGAGCTTTGTTGACAACGACCGCAGCCGGTGGCGGTTCGGTGACGGCCCTCACCTCCCTGGACCGATTCCCAACGCCCCGATGGCGGGAGACGTGTTACAAGCGACGCCGGGCAAGATCGTCCGGTTTGCCGAGGATTGGACGATCAGCCCGACGGTCGTGAACCACTTCGCGTACGGATACAACCGTTTTAGGAACGCCTACCTGTCCACCAGCTACCTCTCAGGTGAGGATTGGGCGAGCCTGTTGGGCCTCGAGAACGTGGGGAGTGCCACGTTCCCCGTCATACGCTGGCAGGGCTATGACTCGACCCTGGGCAGCGGACTGTATCCGATGATGGGTAGCGGTGGGACAGGGGACTCTCCCAACGGAAGCAACATTATCAGCGACGACCTGACCTGGATCCGCGGGAGCCACAGCTTCCGCTTCGGGTTCGAGCATCGGCGGTACTACGGTAACCACAGGTCTGTAGAAAACACGGGACGGTACGATTTCAGCAATGAGAACACCGCCCTGCCCGGTTACAGGCGGCACACCGGATTCACATACGCGAGCTTCCTGCTCGGCGTTGCGCGTTCCACCAACCTGTCCATCCCGCTGGTAACGGCGGGAAATCGCTCGAGGGTTACATCATTCTATGTTCAGGACGACTGGAAAGCGCGCCGCAACCTGACGCTCAACTTCGGGCTGCGCTGGGATATCCCGACGGCGATCACCGAGGTCTGCCAGCGCCAATCAGGCCTGGACCCGGCAATGCCGAATCCCGGCGCGGACGGCTATCCCGGCGCGATGGTCATGCTTGGGGATTGCCAGGGCTGCAACGGCAAGGGACGGTTCGCTGATCCTTACTACAAGCAGTTAGCGCCGCGCATCGGATTTGCCTGGACTCCAGATACGAGCAACAAGATGGTCATCCGCGGCGGCTATGGCATCAACTTCGCGCCGCCGCTTGAGGATTTTGGGTGGTTTAACTATCAATCAGGATTCAATGGCTCCAACCCGATCAATGCTTACACCAACAGCCGCTTCCTCGAGGATCCAAGCTACATCTGGGACAATCCTTATCCGCCGTTTAGCGAGCAGCTGCCCAACCCGGATCCTGCACTGATGAACGGCCTCAATATCGGATGGTACATGCCTGGCCTCTCGAGATACCCGTACGTGCAGAACTGGAACTTCGGGATCCAGTACGAGCTGCCATGGCAGGTGAAGGTAGAAGCGAATTATGTCGGAAACAGGGGGCTGCGGCTGAACGAGTCGAACTACTCCTGGACGCTTAACCAGGTAGATCCCCAGTACCTGTCTTTAGGCGATGCGCTTCTGGACGATATCAACGATCATCCTGAGATCCCGAAGCCCTACCCGGGCTTCGAAGGTTCGGTCGGGCAGGCGCTGAGGCCGTTTCCGCAATACTACGGGGTTTCGTCGCACCGGCTCAACGGCGGGTTTTCAACCTACCATGCCCTGCAGGTAACGGTGACGAAGCGTAGCAGCTACGGGCTGAGCCTCCTTGCGGCCTACACCTTCGGCAAGGCACTGGCGACTGCCGACGCGGCCACGTGGAGCTACTACGACTACGGGCAGGAC
>JAFNAG010000110.1 GCA_017860135.1 Acidobacteriota bacterium | reverse complement strand
CCCAAGCTGAGGCCAATGACTCAATCGTCAAATGGCATCAACTATGCCCCCCTCTGGGGGGCTTCCTCAGGCCACCCGCTATGCGGGTGGTACCTGACTCCGTTTAGGTAAACCACCGCCTCTGGCGGTGAGACACGAAAATGCTCTGCTGTTGCGGCGGCCGATCTATGTTGTATAAGGCTCTCCTCCTTGGGAAGGTCCCTTGAGGCGAAGGAGAGCCAATGCAAGATTGGGAGAGCATGTCTCACGTGAGGTGGGAATGCAAGTATCATGTGGTGTTCATACCGAAGTATCGTCACAAGGTGTTTTTCGGAAGGGCACGGAGCAGGATCGGACCGATCCTGCGGGATTTGTGTCGGCAGAAAGGGGTGGAATTGGTTGAGGGTAAAGCGGTACTTGACCACATCCATCTGTGTCTGAGTGTGCCGCCAAGATACAGCATCGCGATGGTGATCGGGTTTCTGAAAGGCAAAAGCGCGATTCGAATCCATCGGGAGTTGTTGGGGCACGAACGCAATTTCACGGGGCTGCATTTCTGGGCCCGTGGGTACTGTGTAAGCACGGTGGGGCTCAATGAGGAAGAGATCCGCCGCTACATTCGTGAACAAGAAGAGTTCGATAAGAATCAAGGTCGATTAGAATTCAAATAGTGGATATTGATGGCCCCAACGGGGCCTTCCCAAGGCAACAGCCCCCCTCAGGGGGGCTTCCTCAGGCCACCCGCTATGTCGCATCGACCGTTTCCAGCATCGTTTGTTCTGCATTATCTCCACTGCTGCCGGTACTCTGCCATGACCCCTGCCTGACCCTGCGGATGTGTCTCACGCGGTTGTCAGCACAGGTTTTGCCAATCCTAAAGCAGCGCTCTCTGGCGCCGGGCTTCAAAAAATACAAGAAATACGAAGAGAATATCAGGCATGTTAGAGAGATATACTATGAGTGTCTAGGTTTCTAGGTTTTCCGGCGGCAGGGGGCAGAAAATACTACGACTCCGAGAATGGGCTGAGCGGGGGGATAAAGGTCCACCGCTGGGGAGAATAGGGGAGAATATGGACACCCATCAAAGAGAATGTCAAAGAGAATGCGGACTCCCATCGAGAGAAAGAACATGGACACCCATAGTTGATCCAAAGAACAATGGGTATCCCGTTTCTTCCTCCACGATTCTCCCACGTTACTTGCCTCGGGCCGCCGGAGACGCTGGTGAAATCAAAATGAGAACTCCAATGTGCATGCACGCCGCCATCGCCGCGATCCTCTGCGCTTCATGCCTGCTGCCTTCCACGGCCCGGGAGCCCGCAGCAACCGGCGCACGAGCCGGCAAGATTGCGGCGAAGCCGCTATTCCGGGATCCGGTGCATGACGGCGCGGCCGATCCGGTAGTGATTTGGAATCGTGCGGAGAAGAAGTGGTTCATGCTGTACACAAACCGGCGGGCAAATGCGGCTGCAACCGAAGCCCCGGGAGTCAAGTGGGTGCATGGCACGCGCATCGGAATCGCCGAGTCAGCCGACGGCGGCGCGACCTGGAGCTACCGGGGCATGGCCGACATCCGGTACGGCAAGGGAGAACTTACTCATTGGGCACCGGAGGTGATCTATCACGAAGGCCTCTACCACATGTATCTGACACTCGTTCCGGGGATCTTCACCGACTGGAATCACCCTCGTGACATTCTTCACCTGACGAGCGGGAACCTGATCACATGGAAATACGAATCCACGCTGAAGCTCTCCTCTGACCGCGTGATCGATGCGTGTGTCACCCGCCTTGCCGACGGTACCTGGCGCCTCTGGTACAACAACGAACGGGACCGCAAATCGATCTACTTTGCAGACAGCCGCGACCTGGATCGGTGGGTGGACCGCGGCAAGGCCGATGGGGTGGGAGAGCGTCCGGGTGAAGGCCCGAAGGTCTTTCGCTGGCAGGGCCAGTACTGGATGGTGGTGGATATCTGGAAAGGACTGGGCGTTTACCGTTCGGACGACGCCCTGAACTGGATAGCCCAGCCGGACAGTCTGCTTGAATCACCAGGCGGGGGCGCCGACGACGAGGTCAAAGGGGGGCATCCCGACGTGGTCGTAACCGGGGAACGAGCCTTCCTGTTCTACTTCACGCATCCCGGCCGGCGCGGCCCGGATGCGAACAAGGACGGTTACGAGCAACGCCGCAGTTCCATCCAGGTGGTGGAGCTGGAATACCGGGACGGCTGGCTCGCCTGCGACCGAGACCGGCCGACCCATATCCTGCTTCAACCGCCCGAGATGCGAAAATGAGAAGGATCGGAAGCACAAGTTGCCGCCTTGGGTTTGATTCCCCCGTGGTGCAGTCCTCGTTCCAACATAAGCGGGTTGTCTGCTATATTTGAGCCGTGGATGCCAACATCGATCAGATTGCCGCCCGGATCGCCGGGCTCCGGAAAGAGCTCGAAAACCACAACTATCGGTACTACATCGAGAATGACCCGGTCATAAGCGACGAAGAGTATGACCGGATGTTCCGTGAACTGCTGGAACTGGAGCGGGAACATCCGGAGTTGGCTTCGCCGGACTCTCCGACACGGCGCGTGGGGGCCGAGCCGCAGGAGCGATTCCAGAAGGTCGCGCACGCCAGGCCGATGCTCAGTCTGGCGAACGCATTCGATGAGGCCGAGTTGCGCGCATTCGAGCGGAGGGTTCACAACCTCCTCGAGACGGATTCGATCGATTTCGTTACCGAACTGAAAATCGACGGCAACGCTGTGGCCCTGAAGTACGAAAACGGAATACTGACTCGCGGTGCAACCAGGGGCAACGGCGTCATGGGCGAGGAGGTGACGGGAAATCTCAAGACGGTCCGTACCATCCCGCTGCGGTTGCGCATGGAGGATGCACTCCCTTCCCGCCTGGAAGTGCGGGGTGAGGTATACCTCCCCCTGTCCGCCTTTGCCCGCGTCAACGAGGAGCGGGAAGCGGCAGGCGAGAATATCTTCGCCAATCCGCGCAACGCTGCCGCGGGGGCACTCCGGCAACTCGACCCTCGCGTCACTGCCTCGCGCCCCCTTGCTTTCTTCGCCTATGCCATCGGTGAGACGGAAGGGTTGAAGCTGCATTCCCAGATCGAGGTTCTCGAGCGATTGCGCTCCTGGGGCTTTCCCGTCAATCCCAACTATCGGCACCAGCGCACGATCGAAGACGCCATCCAATTCTGCCGCGACTGGCAGGAAAGACGCGACACGCTCGACTACGAGATTGACGGCGTGGTGGTGAAGGTGAACAGCCTGGCGCACCAGGAACTGCTGGGGGTAGTCAGCCGCGACCCGCGGTGGGCGGTTGCCTACAAGTTCCCCGGGAAGCTGGCGACCACGCGCCTGCTACGGATAGAGATCAATGTCGGGAGAACGGGGGCGCTGAATCCTTTCGCAGTTCTCGAACCGGTCCAGTTGGCAGGAGTGACGATCCACAACGCCACGCTCCACAACGAGGATGATATACGGAGGAAGGACATCCGCGAGGGCGACCTGGTGATCGTCAAGCGTGCCGGCGATGTGATCCCGCAGGTAGTGGGGCCCGTGCGTGAAAAACGGACGGGCGGGGAGCGGGAATTCCGTTACCCGGATGCATGTCCTGCTTGCGGCTCCAGCATCGAACGTGTCGAAGGCGAGGCGATGGCTTACTGCAGGAATGTGCATTGTTCAGCGCAGCGCCTGGAGTCCTTGATCCACTTCGCCAGCCAGGGGGCGATGGATATCCGGGGACTTGGCCCCCAGACCATCGAAAAACTTCTGGATTTGGGCCTGGTCTCCGATGCGGCCGACCTGTATGCGCTGACGCAGGAACAGGTCGCCCGCCTGCCGAACTTCAAGGAAAAGTCGATCGGCAACCTCCTGGCAAGCATCGAGCAGAGCAAGTCCCGGCCCTTCGACCGTGTCCTGTTTGCCCTGGGCATCCGGCATGTCGGCGAGAGCATCGCCGAACTTCTGGTAAAGACTTTCGGCGACATCGCAAGACTGGCTGCGGCCGAGGAAGAGGAGATTTCCTCAGCCCAGGGGATCGGTCCAGAGATCGCGCGCAGCGTCCGCAGCTATTTCGATATGGAAGACAATCGCAAACTGATCGAGCGGCTCAAAGGCGCAGGCCTGCAGTTTGCTTCATCCGGCCAAGGAAAAGTGCGCGGAGGGCCCTTCGAAGGGAAGACATTTGTGATTACGGGGACTTTGCCGTCTCTGAGCCGCAAAGAAGCCTCGGAATTCATCGAAGCGCGCGGTGGGAAGGTCCTTTCCGCCATTTCTTCCAAGACCAGCTACCTGGTCGTGGGGGCGGATCCCGGATCGAAGCTCGCCAGGGCGCGGGATCTCGGCGTTGCGCAACTTACCCAGGAAGAGCTTCTGAAGTTGGGGCAGGAATAACGGAATATTACGAGATCATTCGGGGGGCGCGGGTCGGGGTTTTGTAGTCAGCATTGAGATTATTAGAGTTAAGGCGCGAGGGCTGAAGCCCGCGCTCACTTGGCTGAAGCCCGCGCTCACTGTTATGAAGCCAAGGGCTTACTGATCCGGTCAAGGCGGTCATGGGGGAATCTGCGGTTTCAGTGAGTAGCAAACGACCCAACGTAAGGCTCATCGGGCTGCTCGGTCTGGGTCACATGGTTGTGGACATGTACCAGGGCGCGTTGCCGGCGCTCCTGCCCTCCTTGAGGGTCGCACACTCCCTTTCTTACGCGGCAGTCGGAACGCTGGTCCTGGTAACGAGCATCACGTCTTCGGTCATCCAGCCCATATTCGGCTACCTGGTGGACCGGCGAGCCACAAGCTGGATGCTCCCGGTATCGGTTTTTCTGGCGGGGCTCGGCTTGTCGCTCGTAGGCATAGCACCTACCTATTCGATGGTCGTTGGCCTGCTTGTCGTCATGGGTATCGGAGTCGCTTCCTTCCATCCGCTCGCGTACAAAACTGCGGCGAGTGTCGCCGGCGAGAAACGGGCCACGGCGATTTCCTGGTTTTCGGTCGGCGGGAATGCGGGCAACTCTTTCGGGCCGCCGGTCGTGGCCTCGCTGCTCGCTATCTATGGATTGCGCGGTAGCCTCGGAATGCTTCCTGCCGCGCTGCTTATGGCTGCTTTGATGTCGCTGGTACTGCCGCGCCTTTCCTCATCGCAGGTTCGAATCGAGAAACATGCCGCGGGATGCCCGGCACCCAGGACAATGTACGGCGCCGTCGCGCTATTGATCCTTATTGTGGCGTTGCGGTCATGGGCGCAGCTTGGATTCATGACTTTTCTTCCGTTCTACTACGTGGATTATTTGAGCGCAGACCAGCACAGCGTAGGAATCGCGCTGTTCGTTTTCCTCGGCGGCGGTGTTCTGGGGACTCTGGTCGGGGGGCCGCTGGCGGATCGCTGGGGAGCCCGGCGGTTCATGCAGTGGGGTTTTCTTGTCGCGGCTCCCCTGGGAGTGCTGTTTCTGCTGTCCCGCGGCGCCGTGGCGCTCCTGGTGCTTGGCCTCTTCGGCGGCGTGCTGATTTCCACTTTCACTATTACCGTGGTCCTCGGGCAGTCCTACCTGCCGGGGAACACCGGCCTGGCTGCCGGACTCATCGTCGGCTTCGCCATCGGGACGGGAGGGGTGGCCGTCACACTTCTCGGTTGGATTGCCGACCACTTCGGCCTGCTCATCGTGTTGTGGATTGCCGCGATCATGCCGCTGGCCTGTTTCCTCGCCGCGATCTATCTTCCCGTACCCCGGGAAGAGAGTCACTCCTGAGCAGCAGGATCAGCAGATCCGTGGCAACTGCTCGCCGCTCAGCATGTCCACGATACGCTCGGCTCCGATGCTGCTTCGCATCGTGACGAGCCCTTGCGGTTCCGTGCCGACTGACCCGATCAGAGCCGCGCCTGCGCACAGCGGGTGGGAGAGAAGCAGGGAAAGGGCCCGCTCCGCATCGCGCCAAGCGACAAAAGCGACGAAACGACCTTCGTTGGCCACATACAGCGGATCGAAACCGAGGATTTCGCAGGCGCCCCTGACGTCTTCACGCACCGGGATCGCGGATTCCCGGACACCGATGTGAAGCTGCGCTGCTTCCGCGATCTCGACGAGAGCGCTCGCCAATCCCCCGCGGGTAAGGTCGCGCAGGCAGTGAACCTCGATGCGGGCCTTGAGCAGGGCCAGCACAGGCGCGGCCAGTGGTGCGCAATCGCTTTCGATCGTGGTTTCGAAGGCGAGCCCCTCGCGTACGGCCATGATGGCAATCCCATGCCGACCGATATCTCCGCTGAGTAGGATCGCATCGCCTGGCTCGACGCTGGCGGGGGCGATGAGGCGGTCCGCCATGACGACGCCGATACCCGCGGTGTTGATGTACACTCCGTCCCCTTTGCCCCGGTCCACGACCTTCGTGTCCCCGGTCACCAGCTGTACGCCGGCCTCCCGTGCCGCCTGGCTCATGGATTGCACGATGCGCCTGAGGGATGCCACCGAGAACCCTTCCTCGAGGATGAATCCGGAACTCAAGCAGAGCGGATGTGCGCCGCACATGGCAAGGTCGTTCACGGTGCCGTTTACCGCCAATGTTCCGATGTCGCCTCCCGGAAAGAAGAGCGGCCTGACGACATAGGAGTCCGTTGTGAATGCGAGTTTCCGGTCACCGCATTCGAGAAGGGCGCCGTCGTGGCGGGTTGCCAGCGTCGGGTTGTGAAACATCGGCAGGAACAGCCCTTCTATCAGCCTGTGCATCAACCTGCCGCCTCCGCCGTGCGCAAGCAGCACGTGCGTGTATTCGTCGATCGGGAGCGGGCAATGGAAATGAGGCGTTTCTTCGGACGTCATGATTGATGCTCCGGTGCATGGGTGTGTCTCATTTGGATTCTCCGGTAACGATAATACGCGGCGCAGGCGCCTTCGGTGGATACCATAGTGGCGCCCAAAGGGTGCTCGGGCGTGCAGGCCGCTCCGAAGGCGGGACACTCATGAGGTTTCTTTTCCCCGCGCAGTACCGATCCGCTGATGCAAACCGTGGCTTCCTCTACGATGCGATCCGCGAGGCCGAATCGCCGCTCGGCGTCCCACGCCGCATATTTCGGCCTGAGTCCAAGCCCGCTTGACGGGATTTCGCCGACCCCTCGCCATTTGCGCGGCGTAACCTCGAAGATCTCCCGGATCAGCTCTTGCGCCTGGCGGTTCCCGTTCCTGTTGACGGCGCGGGAATACTGGTTCTCCACCTGCGCCCGCCCCTCTTCGAGCTGGCGTACGGTCATATAGATGCCCTGGAGAATGTCCAGAGGCTCGAATCCGGTGACCACGATGGGCACCCTGTATTTGCGTGCGATCGGTTCGTATTCGGAATACCCCATCACCGTGCAAACATGGCCGGCAGCGAGGAACCCCTGCACCCGGTTCGACGGCGACGACAGGATCGCCTCCATTGCCGGCGGGACCAGCACGTGGGAAACCAGCAGGGAGAAATTGCCTATGCCCTGGCGGAAAGCCTGGAAAACTGCCATTGCGTTTGCTGGCGCGGTGGTTTCGAAGCCGACGGCGAAAAACACCACCTGCCGGGAGGGATTCTCCTGCGCTGTTGCCAGGGCATCGAGGGGAGAGTACACGATGCGGACGTCGCCCCCTTCGGCCTTCACCGAGAGGAGGTCCTTCGAAAGGCCGGGCACGCGCAACATGTCCCCGAAAGAGCAGAAGATGACATCGGGGCGGGAGGCGATCTCGATCGCTTTCTCGATCAACTCCACGGGTGTGACGCACACCGGGCAGCCGGGCCCGTGGACGAGGGTCACTTCCTTCGGCAGCAGTTCGTCCACTCCGAACCGGACAATGGCGTGTGTCTGACCGCCGCAGACCTCCATGATGGTCCACGGCCGGGATGTGATGTGCCGGAGCGCGGCTGCGAATCGCTTTGCGGCCTCGGCGTCGCGATACTCGTCGATGAACTTCATTTTGCCTCTTCGTTCTCCATCTCCCCCAGGTCCCCGATCTGGCGCAGATACTCGAACACCTGGTTGGCTTCCTCCTCATCGATGGTATTGAGGGCGAAGCCGACGTGCACCAGCACCCAGTCGCCGATTCCCGCGTCCGGGACGTAGGCGAGGTTCACCTGTTTGATCACGCCGCCGAAACTCACCCGCGCACTGCGGAAAACGGGATCATCTCCCTCGATGCTCACGATCTTTCCCGGAACAGCAAGACACATCTTCAAACCTCTCGTCCGAATCCCGAGCGCATTGCCGCGGCAATCTGGCCGACCGCGATGCCGCCGTCGTTCGGCGGGATCCGCTGGTGCCAGTAGGGCCGGAAGCCTTCGGCTTCCAGGCGCCGGACAGTGTGCTCGGTTAAAACCCTGTTTTGAAAGCAGCCCCCCGACAGGAGCACGCGCGATTGTGCCGCCTCCCGGGCGACTGCGACGATGATCTCCGCGAGCGTTCGGTGAAATCGCGCGGAGATCGTTCCTGCGGAAACGCGGCTCCTCAGGTCCTCGATCAGCCGCACGAACATGGGAGTCCAGTCCACCCGAGTGAGTTCACAGCCTGACTCCACGGATCGGCAGGGCTCCAGGCGGAACGGGTAGGCATCCCCGGTGTCCTCGTTGCGGACTGCGAATTCGAGCTCCATGGCGGCCTGGCCTTCATAGCTGACCTTCTGGCAAAGCCCGGTAAGGGAGGCGACCGCGTCAAAGAGGCGGCCCGCGCTGGATGTAACAGGAGAATTGAGTCCCTTTTCAAGCATCCGCTTCAATACTGCCGTCTCCGCAGCGTCGAAAGACCGGACCGGCAGCAGGTCGGTCTGCTCGAAGAGCGAATCGCCCATGACCTCATAGAGTGCGCCGAGCGCGGCTCGCCTGGGCTCTCTGATTGCGGTCGAGCCGCCGGGCAGCCGGAAGGTCCGCAACGTGGCCACCCGGCGGAAAGAGGTCTTGTCCGTCAAGAGGAACTCGCCTCCCCAGATGGTTCCGTCGGGACCGTATCCTGTTCCGTCCCAGGAAACGCCCAGGACGGGACCTTCCAACTCGTTTTCGGCCATGCAGGCTGCGATATGCGCGTAGTGGTGCTGTACAGAAACCATCGGCAGGCCGGAAGCGCGTGCGAACTGCGTCGAGAGGTAATCGGGGTGCATGTCCGCGATAACCATTTCGGGCTGCGCCTGATAGAGCCCCTGAAGGCTCGCAATCACCTGGCGGAAGGCCTTCGAAGCCTGCGGCGTCTCCAGGTCGCCGATATGCTGGCCGACGAATACGTTGTTGCGCACAGAGAGCGCGACGGTGTTTTTCAAATGCGCCCCGACCGCCAGCATGGTGGGCGCCGGTGTTTTCATCCGCACCGGCAGCGGAGCGTATCCGCGCGACCTGCGCAATACCAGCTCGCGCCCCAGCATCACCCGAAGGATCGAGTCGTCGACGTGCCGCACGATGGGGCGATTGTGCACCAGAAACAGGTCGGCGATGCCTCGCAGCCGTTCGAGAGCCTCCTGTTCCTCAATGCATATGGGTTCATCGGAGAGATTGCCGCTGGTGGCGACGACAGGAAATGACAGCTCTCCCATGAGGAGGTGGTGTAAGGGTGTATAGGGCAGCATAACACCCAGGCAAGGGTTCCTCGGGGCCACGGCGGAATCTATCTGCGAGGGGGGCCTTCCCGCGCTCAGCCTCCGCTGCAACAGGACGATGGGGGATTCGGGAGAGAGAAGCAGCCGCTCTTCGAGCCGGGAGACTTCGCAGGTTTCCCTGACCGCCTCGATCGACGGGAACATCAATGCGAGCGGTTTCTCTTCGCGCTTCTTACGAAGGCGCAATCGTTCCAGAGCTTCCCGGCTGTCGGCGCGCACCAGCAGATGAAATCCCCCCAGGCCCTTTACCGCTACGATCTTTTCAGAGCGTACCGCCTCGGCAGCGTCACGGAGGGCCGCATCAGCTCCGGCCAGAATCCGTCCCTGGGGATCCCAGAGCTCGAGGCGCGGCCCGCAGACGGGGCAGGCGTTCGGCTGAGCGTGGAAGCGCCGGTCCAGCGGATTCTCATATTCACTCCGGCACTCCGCGCACATCTCGAAATGCTTCATGGTCGTGAGCGAGCGGTCGTAGGGCAGCCCCTCGATGATGGTGAACCGGGGGCCGCAGTTTGTGCAGTTTGTGAAAGGATACCTGTATCGGCGGTTCCCCGGATCCATTGTTTCGGAGCGACATTCCCGGCATGTGGCGATGTCCGGGAGCACGAGCGTGTCCGGCGTCCCCGAAGGACTGCTGGTCCGGATTTCGAAACCGGTGAACGCGACCGGGTCCAGATAGGAATATTCGAGGCTTTGAATAAACGCGCGCTCGGGCTTTTCGGACTCGAGCTTGAGGAGGAAGGTCTCCACCAGCGGTTTTTCTCCCTGCACTTCCGCAAACACCCCCTGCCCTGAGTTCAGGACCCAGCCCGCGAGATGCAGTTCTGTCGCCAGCCGGTACACGAAAGGGCGGAAACCAACCCCTTGCACGGCGCCGCGAATGATGATGGAGGCCCTTTGAATCACGGTTTGCGCGCGCCTTTGGTCATCAGCCAGTCGCACCACCGGGGAATTCCCGCGGATGTAGTGCACGAAGTCTCGAAGACCTCCAGCCTGCTGTTGATCTGCAGAGCGTTGCTTTTCAGCTCCGCCAGGTTGCAGTTCAGGTAGGGGAGCAGATCGATCTTGTTGAGGATCACCACGGATGCGTTTCGGAGCATCCCGGGGTATTTGAGGGGCTTGTCGTCTCCTTCGGCAGTGCTGAGGACAACCGCCTTCATGGCTTCTCCGAGATCGTAGTTGGCCGGACAGACCAGGTTACCGACATTTTCGATGATGAGAAGGTCGAGGTCCCGCAGCTCTATCTGCAAGAGGGCGTCCTGCACCAGCTTTGCTTCCAGGTGGCATCCGCCGTTGGTCACGATCTGGACGACCGGCACGCCGTAGCGCTCTACCCGCCTGGCGTCCAGGTCGGTCTGGACATCCCCTTCAATGACTCCCACCTTGAGGCGCTTGCCCAATCCCTCGAGCGTACGCTCCACGAGGCTGGTCTTCCCGGCGCCGGGCGAACTGACCAGATTGATGGCCAGAATCCCGTGGCGCTTCAGCAGGGCGCGGTTCTGATCCGCTATCTCATCGTTTTTCTCCAGGACTTTCCTCTCAATCGTGATGACACTCATAGGACTCCTGCCTGCCGGTCCGACAGCTCGATTTCCACCACCTGCAATTCCGTGCCGGAGACGACCTGAATCTCGCCGCTGCCGCATTTCGGGCATTGAAAGCATGCGCCTTCGACCGCGAAAGTATTGCCGCAGCCGCCGCAGTGTGACTCCAGCGGCGTCTCTTCGATGTCCAGGCGCGCCTCGCTCAGAGCTGTGCCATGAACGATGGCGCCAAAGCAGAAATTGAGGGAATCCGCCACCACCCCCGACATCCGGCCGACTTTGATTCTTACCAGCCTGACGTCCGGTCCCTGTGTGTCAGGGACATACTGCCGGATGATGTCCACGATGTTCTGGGCGATCGACAATTCGTGCATGGGCGCCATCCTGAAAAAGACATTATACGCTACCCAATGCTGCGGTGCCGGAGAATCGGGCATCCCCCGACACCGGTTGCGAAACCCGCGACGGATCTTGCCGCTATCGCATTTTGGGTATAACTGCGACTGGCAGAGGTAAGACGGTTTCCTGTATACTTTCTTCTCGGTTCGGGTGCGTGACACTCCGTAAGCTGCGTCGTGCGGGGCAGTTGATCCGCCTCACAAATCCGGCGTCAAAGGAGCAGCATGAAACTGCGGTCCCTGTATTTGTGGGCTATCGCTTTCCTTCTCGTGGTAGCGGCAGCCATATATCAGAGAATGACCGGGCCCACCTATCCCTTACGAATCAGTGCCCAGATCGGGGCGGAAAAGACCGGGTTCCGGCTCCCCCGCAGCTTCGGCGGTGCCGGAGATGCCGAAGTGCGCCTTGCCATGCCGGATACGGCAGTCGACGGGACCATCGAATATCGCCGGTTCCGCAGCAATGACGAGTGGACGGCTCGGCCGCTCGAACGACAGGGGAGTGATCTCGTAGGGTATCTCCCACATCAACCGCCGGCGGGAAAGATGATGTACCGCATCCATCTGCAGGTGGGCGGGAATTCAGTCCCGCTTACGGCAGAACCGGTCATCCTCCGCTTCAAGGGGGATGTCCCGCCACTGATCATTCTGCCGCACATCATTTGCATGTTCCTGGCCATGCTGTTTTCGACCCGGGCCGGATTGGAAGCGCTGGCGAAACGCAGCGACCTTGCAAGGCTGACTCTCTGGACGGTTATTTCCTTGGGGATCGGCGGCCTGCTGCTGGGGCCCGTGGTGCAGAAGTATGCTTTCGGCGCCTTCTGGACAGGCTGGCCGTTGGGCCAGGATCTGACGGATAATAAAACGATCGTTGCCTTTCTATTCTGGGCGATTGCCCTGTGGCGTCTTCGGAGGAACCCGAAGGCGGGAGGCTGGGTCATCCTCGCGGCAGTGGTTTTATTTGCCGTATATATGATTCCTCACAGCGTTTTGGGATCGGAGCTGGATTACACCAAGGCGGCTCCGGCGAACGGGTGATTCGCGTCACGAGGATCACGGTAATCCTGGGGGACAGGATTGCCGATAGGAAGATCGTGAAGGCGATCGTGAAAAGAACCTCCGAACGCTGCCTGTGCGCCGACCTGATCAAGATTGTCTGGACGGATACATCAGGCCATAAGCACAAGAGACTGGTGGCGCTGGAAGACATCTCGAAGGAAGGCGCCTGCGTCCAGGTGGAGTATCCCCTCCCGATCGGCATGCCGGTCTCGATCCTGTATCCTGGCGGCAGATACATCGGCCGCATCCGGTACTGCACCTTCCAGCACACGGGCTACTTTCTGGGAGTGAAATTTGATCCCGGATATGAATGGTCCAGGCAGCAGTTCATGCCGTCGCACCTCCTGGAAATCTCCCCGGTCCGCCGCAAGGTCCGGGCACAGCCTGCACCTCGTGACCGGGCGGGCAATTCGTAACCGCCCCACGTTCTCCGTCTCGAAGCGAAATCCGCTGCATTTGTCCGGGGTCTCGCCCCCGTTGCACATTCCCGGTCATTCGAATCCCCGGCTGGATCCAAACTTCCCGAGTTGCTTCCGTCGTCATTTGCCGATAGGATGAGCCCATGGAAACGGATTCGAGCCCAAAAGGCTTTGTGGATACTGTGATCAACGTCCGCTATGCCGAGACCGATCAGCTCGGCATTGTCTACTATGCGAACTACTTTGTCTGGTTTGAAGTAGGCAGGGTTGCCTGGTGCCGTGCCCGCGGATTTGACTACAAGGACCTGGAAGACCAGTACGATCGCATGATGGTCGTGGCCGAGGCAAGCTGCCGGTATAAAGCCCCTGCTCGTTTCGACGACGACATCCTGATCCGCACTGCCATTGGTTCCGCCACCGACAAGGTGATCCGGTTCGATTACGAAATCCGCAATCAGCGCACCGGGCGACTGCTCGCGCTTGGCGACACCACGCATGTGGTGACGGACGGCAGCCTGCGCCCCGCGCGGCTGCCGGAGGAGTTTCAGAAGCTCTTCAGACCTGCCTGATGCATTGATCTCCGATGCCATCAGAGCCGCGCCCGTAAGGAAGCACGTAGGATCTGCCTTCCACC
>JAFNAG010000705.1 GCA_017860135.1 Acidobacteriota bacterium | reverse complement strand
GAGGACCTCGGCCCACTCTTCCAGATGTCGTTCCCCTTTTGGCGTGAGCCTGTACATCCGCCTGGCCGGGCCGGCCTTTTCGGTTGCCCACTCCGACTTTACATTGCCGTTGATTTCGAGCTGACGGAGAGTGCGGTAGAGAGTGCCGCGTTCGATTTCGGCATCGGTCAGGGCGTGCTTCCGGAGGCTGCTGAAGAGTTCGTATCCGTAGGAGGCGACCTTCTCCTTCAGGAGGAGCAGAACGACCGGCTCGACGAACCGGTAGAGATTTCCCATAGCGCAGGTACAAGGATATTCGCCCTTGTGACGGGGACAGATGCGTTGAGGCAAGTGCTGTCTCCTTTGCAGAGTATGGATGCGGCAACAAAGTTGGCCGTACCGCGACAAACTTAGCACAAGAGCTGAATAGGTGAAACTAGTATCTATCAGAGGTACCGATGCAATGCTTTGCCTCGTAGAATCAGTGAAATAGGCCCGCGCCGGCAGATCCGGTACCTCGAAATAAGTGGAAACTGCCCTCATCGCCTGCCTGTTTGTGATAGCCTTTCGTTGTGTTCTCTCCCTGGAGTCAGGCATGCTTGCCATGGTAGGGATTTTCCTGACCGCCGCCCTGTCTGCTCCCTCCGCCGGTCCCGCTATCGAACTGCGCGCCAGGGCAATCGAAGCCAAGATCATCGCGCCTTGCTGCTGGACGCAGCCCGTTTCCCAGCATTACTCCAACGTCGCCGGCGAAATCAGAGAGCAAATAAGGGAGATGCTGGCTGCCGGTAAGTCCGAGGAACAGATACTAGACTTCTATGTCGCCGAGTACGGAGAGCGTGTATTGGCGAGTCCCCGCGCCCGGGGGTTCAATATCCTGGTCTATGTCCTCCCTTGGGCCAGCCTTGCTATAGGCATCGCAGTGGTTTGGCTGTTTCTGAGAAGGTGGCTTTCACACAAGACGCTGCCGGGAACAGGGGAGATCTCGACTGCACCCGCCTCCGGCGCGGAATACGAAGCGCGGATCGAAAAGGAACTTCGCGAGCTTGAGCGGTGAAGGACAGGATCTCCGGATGCGTCATAACGGCACTGGCGGCCCGTTCTATCGTGATGAGGCCTGCGGTCAGGCGGATGATCTGGCGGACGACCAGGCCCTTGTTATCGACGCCTGGTCGTGCTTTTCGGCTGCGCTCATGTGGGGGCCGTGAACACGTTGACACACGTCCTGAGCTTGACCGGCAGGACCGGAGTACATGCTGTAATAGGCGGAAAGCATCTGTTGCGAGCCTCGGCTCAGCGGATTGAGGCGACTGCCGCGGCGCTTGTGGGGTTCGGCGTGGATGAAATCGCTCCTTGTCACTGCACCGGGTTTGAAGCAACATCGTATTTCCGTCATAGCTTCGCCGAGCGCTGCATTCAGTGTTCGGTGGGCTTCGAGTACAGGATCGCCTAAGGAAACGAAATGGGAGCGCCATTTGAGGTCGAGCAACTGTTGCGCGCCACACTGAAACCTGCGCTCGGCTGCACCGAACCTGTAGCCGTGGCCAGTGCAGTTGCTGCTGCGGTTCAGGCGCCGATGGGCTGGCTGCCGGGCAGGACCGACGCCTTTGTGGGCGATCTTGACCAGAAGGATATCGACTGTGTACGCGTCGCCGTGAATCAGCGCTGGGTCCCTGGTGCAATCCCGACGCCGGCCTTGAGATATTCACCGGCGTCGACGAGCGTACGGTCCTGGCCGCGCAGCACCTGATTGAGCGTGGCGCCGTGTCGGTGGAGGTTGTCGCTGCCGAGCACACGAACCTGTATATCGAGGCCTCGGTCAGGTTCATGCGCTCGGGGTCGGTTCGCGAGGGATCCAGTCTGCTCGAGGACGAACACACCAATCTTATTCTGGTCAAGTCCGGCGGGCAGGAGGTGTTTCGTCGCGTGCCGTTGGGACCCAGTCCCACGGCGTCTCCCATGGAAGGGCTCGCGATGCTCACATTCAGCGATCTGCTGAAAATGGTCGAGGACCTTTCGGAAGGGAGCCGGGACCTGATCCGGCAGACCATCGACCTCAACCGACGCGCGGCGGAGAGCGGCCTGTCCGAAACTGCTCAGGGCTGTGGCCTTGTCCCACCTTGTCACCCTGTACATCACTACCCACATGGGCTATCTCACCAGCCTCTGCGGAGTTGCCATCAAAGCCGGGCTTGGCGCCGCCTGCGGGATCGTCTACGCCATGGGCGGACGCTCTGCCGAAGTGCAGAGGGCGGTAAAGATCATGGCTGCCACACTCTCGGGCGTGATCTGCGACGGGGCGAAGCCGGGTTGTGCCCTGAAGGTGAAGTCGGCTGCGGACATGGCCGTCCAGGCTGCATCGCTGGCAATGAAGCGCGTGGAGGTCTCGGGTGAGAACGGCATCGTCGCCGACACCGCCGAGGAGACTATCAGGAACCTCGGGCAGCTGAACGAGTCCATGAAGGATGCGGACGAAAAAGTCGTCGAACTGCTCCGGCAAAAGATGGTGCACCCCTCGCCGCGCTCTGATTCAGACACGACGCAGACACCAGCGTCATAATCCCAGCGAGTCCAGGATCTCGATGCCGTCCCGGATGTATTACGGGCAGTGCGTGACGAAGAGGTTCTTGCGCAGCGCCTCCTCCCGGCCTTCCCTGGCAAAAGCGTCGACGCCCCGCAGCATTGCTCTGGAAAAAAGCTACTTCTCCATGTTGGGCTTCCACACCTTCCACACGTTACCTACCAGGTCGGGTCCGGGTTTGAGCGTAGGGTCGCCGGGCATCCAGCCGGCCGGCGTGGCTTCGGTGCCTTTTGTGGCGCGTACCAGCTGGAACGCCTGAATCTGGCGTACCGTTTCGGCGAAACGGCGGCCTACCGGCGGGGTGAGCACTTCCATGGCCTGGATGACGCCATCCGGGTCAATGATGAAGCGGCCGCGC
>JAFNAG010000360.1 GCA_017860135.1 Acidobacteriota bacterium | reverse complement strand
GAATTCATTAGCGTTCGTCGAGCCCGTTGCCGATTTCTTCGCGATCGGCAGCGAGGACCGTCTCTCAGGTGTTTCGCCGCTGCACTTCGACCTTTCGGTCATCGACTATTTCATTTCGTTCAAGAAGGGGGCCTCGACCGTGATTGTCCCTGAGGTCACGACGATGTTCCCGGCGAAATTGTGCGCCTACATCGAGAAACAACGGATGACCGTCTGGAATTCCGTGCCGTCGCTTCTGTCCATGATGGCCAACTACGGTTCCCTCGCAGACCACGATCTTTCGAGCCTGCGGCTTATCCTGTTTGCAGGTGAAGTCTTCCCGGTCAAGTATCTGCGCGTGCTGCAGCGCGTACTCCCTGAAGCGAAGTTCTACAATGTCTACGGTCAAACGGAGGCGAATTCATCTACGTATTTCTGTGTCGACACCGTCCCGGATGACGACACTTACTCGATTCCGATCGGCAGGACGTTCCCGGGATTCGAGGTGTTTGCTCTCGATGAGAACGGGCGGATAATCAGCGACTCCGGAGAAGTCGGCGAACTGTACGTGCGCAGCGATTCCGTCGCCGCAGGGTACTGGGGGGAATCTGAGAAGACCCAGCAGGCTTTCGTCGAGGATCCGCTCCTTCCCGGCCGGGAGGGGAGGGTTTACCGCACGGGTGATCTGGTCTCGCTGGATGAGGCGGGAAATTATCTCTTCCTCGGCCGAAAAGACCACATGATTAAGAGCCGCGGCTACCGTGTCGAATTGGGGGAAATCGAAGCGGTCATCATCAACCATCGGAGTGTCAAGCAAGCCATCGCAATTCCACTGCCTGACGAACTGATCGGCAATCGGCTGGCCGTCCTAGTTGTTCTCTCGGAACCAGGGACGGCCACCAAGGAGGAGATCGCCAGACACTGCGGGCGGTTCCTGCCCAAGTACATGGTTCCGGAGATGATTGAATTCCGGGAATCGTTGCCAATGACCTCGTCGGGCAAAGTTGACCGCCAGAGCCTGGCGAGGCTCCTCAGCAAAAGCCAATCGGAAAGGAAGAACTCCCCCTAGTCTGAGGCCGCGGGTCAGAGCTCGAAGCTGTCCAAGTCAGCGAGACGCGAAGGTTCACGGGAAGGGCGGTCATCATCGGCCGTTTTACCGCACATGTTCTTGAGGGTGCTGCTGACGCATTCGACTCCTACCTAGGACATATGGGATCACGGCCTTGGCTGTGATAGGAGTCTAGAGCATAGCGCCGTGGTAGCCATAGGCCAAGCAGCCGATGCAGACGTTACCGGTGTGGCCGTTGCCTCTGACTAAAGCGACAGATTGCTTGCTGCGCTGAAGTCAGCACGCCCACAACCGCTGTTCACCAGAACGGCGCTAATCTCGCCAGTTACCATCATGCCCGCTCTGTTGGCCATAGTTCTACGCTGTAATGCCTTGGAACGTTTGCAGTCGAGAACACTACCCGATTCCCAGATTGTTCCCATCCTCTTTCTTCAGAAACTCAAGACCGTGGCAAGGGCTGGAGGCCTGCGCCACGAACCTACCTAATCACAAGCTCGCCTGCGGTCTCAGAGAACAGCTGACCAGTCACCGGATCCAGGATCCGGGACCGCAGCTGGTAACTGCCTCCAGTCAGTCTCTCTAGAGGCTGGGACGGCGCGAGGCGATCCAGACTCAGATCCGCGCCTCCTGGTAGGACGAGCGACCCTTCCCCACCCAGCACAAACACCGGGATAGGCCTCCATCCCGGGGCTTCAATCCACACTTTCAACTCCACGGTAGCCGGCGTGTCTCCAGAGTTGGCGATTCTCAATCCCGGCAGCTCCGCCCGGCCGTCCAGCGCGAACTCACTAGTGTGGCTTTCAATCGCGACCCTGGGATTCTCCTCCACGCGTTGTTTCGCCGTCGTGTTGTGCCTAGACGCTTCCTCGCCCACCTCTGCCGTAAAAGGATTGATGTCCTCATGGAGGATGTCCCCTGTCACAGGGTCTATCACTCGAGCGTTGAGTCGATAGGTGCCGCCTGGCATATCCGCGGAGATCTCGAAGAGTGACAGGGGACCGAAATCTTGATCGAATCCAGCTGGAAGGACGAAAGATCCGTCAGTCCCCGGTTCGCCCACTCCGATAGGGGCGAATCCAGGAGCCACGAGCCAGGTTTTCAGTTCAACAATCCGGTCGTGCGATGATGCATTGCTGAGCCAGGAAGCGCTCGTGCGCACGGTATCCCCGATGTGATAAGTCCTCTGGCTCATGCGCATGTCGACAGCGACTCGGGAGTCATGAGCCCCTGCCAAATCCTCTCCCGATTCCAGCCTGTCCTGGCTGCCCACCCCCGCCTCTCCTTCCAGCTCGCGATCGTCCCCCACGATTTCCATCTTCGCCACAGATAAAGACTGTCCTGCCTGCGAACCGCAGATTGCCGTGTTCATTACGGCCGTGATTTCTTCCTGACTGAGTGCGCGGCTGTAAATCCTCACCTCGTCAATGGATCCCTTGAAGTAGTCGGAGCCGGCAATCCCTCTTCCGATTTGGAAGCCGGCCACCGAGCCGGCTTGCGGCTGGATGGTAGAACTGCTCACCAGCACACCATCAATATAGAAGCGGTTCTGCGTTCCATCGAACGTGTAGGCAAAGTGGTGCCAAGCCTTTGCCGGCGGCGAGTTCCCGGCAACGAGCCAGGTGTCTCCGTATTGAAGCATACCGACCTGAGAACTCTTGAATTCCTGCTGAACAGAGGCATGCTGTGCCTCGTTGGCGAGGGCGATGACAGACTGGGTCGTGCCAGCGCCACCGCTCACGTTCAGCCAGCAGCTGATTGTCTTAGGTGCGTTCACGGCCGGAAGCCCGGCGACGCCAGCCGAAACGAAGCTGTTCTTTCCATTGAATGAGAGAGCTTTGCCGTACTTTGCCTTGGACGTCCAAGCGGCGTTGTTGAGGATTGCGGAATTGGAGCCCCCTGACGAATCGACCGCTTTGTCCCCGGTCCCCTCGTCGAATGAGTAGGCGGCAACCAGGCTGCTGGTGATGTCGGGCAGCGATGTGGTTGTGAAGGTGCTGTCGCCTGAGACCGCCAGATTCCCAGCTGCATCCCTGGACTTCACACGGAAGTGATAGACGCTGCCGGGTGAAAGCCCGCTGAGGCTCTGAGAGTGTGACGTCACGAGCGCAGAGATCAACGCAGTCGATGTGCCGTATGCTGTGGACTGACCATGCTCGACCTGAGTGTCGGCTGGTTCGTCAGTGGTCCAGGCAATGGTCGCAGAATTGTTAGAGACCGACAGGCTCCGGATGGAAGTGAGAAGCGGTGGTTTGGTGTCGGGAGGGGCGCTGGTGGTGAAAATGAAGTCGCCGGAGACAGAAAGGTTGCCGGCGGCATCTTTGGATCTCACGCGATAGTGGTACGTCGTGCTGGAGGAGAGGCCGCTCAGCGCGACTGCGTGTGCAATGGCAAGTGCGGGGTCAACCGCTGTGACGCAACCGTAGCCTCCCGAGAGGCCATACTCAAGCTGTGTATCGGCAGGCTCGTCGGTAGCCCAGCTGATCGAAGCTGCTGAGTATGTGACACCGGTTGCAGTTACACCGCTGATTGACGGAGGCGTTGTATCTGGCGCAGTAATCACTGCCGACACTTCGTTTGAATAGCCCGTCTCCTCCGTTGAGCTGTAGGCCGTGACTGCGAAGTAGTAGATGCCCGCCTGCAGTCCCGTTACCGTGTGAGAGATTACGTTACCGACATCGATCGACGTGCTGTACTGACGGGAAGCGGTGCCATAGTAGAGTTTGTACCCTGCGAGCACGGGCTCGGTGTTGGCATCCCACGCCAGGACAACGTCACTTGCGTGGGCGCTTCGTGAGAGTGCCGGCAGGATGACAAGGAAGACGGCAAGCAGGATAGGCCCTGCCGTGCAGGATGAAGCCCTGGATCGGGATGAGATTCCTGTTGTGCGAAGATCTACCTTGGGTTCAGTTTGCTCGATCCGATCTTGCTTCATGGCCGCCCCCTTTTCGGTTTCGATATTCCGGGGGTGCCATTCGCTACGGCGCTATCTTTACAGCAACGGAGGCGTCGGAAATATGTCGCGCGTCACAGATGTCGCGGCATGTGATGATGCTCGGCGCTCCGGCTTCTGGACTGCAGTAGATCAGATCCCGGATAATCAGGAAAAGCCTTGGGCGAGCGGGCGGGAGCCGAACAGTGCTGAGATGCACAGTCTACTGAAATGCCACATCCCTCAGCCTTCTGGGCTTCTGAGGTAGGCGCACGGGTCACGGTGTTATATAATTGACAATGCAAATGATTATGGAGTGGCTAATGGGAGCTATAGCGGTATCGAAAACCGACGAGACGCAGATCGTCAAGCTGCAGAAGACCCTGCGCATACCTAGTAAGGCCGGCGTGATCAGAGCTGCATTGAAGGCACTCGAACGTCAAACAGAGCGAGAGACGCTGCGCCGTGAAGTGCAGGAATCTGTGCGACGATGCGCAGCTGCAGACAGGGCGGAGAATCGCGAGCTGTTCGGCGCCGGGATAGCGGCCAGTGGATCGGAGGGGTAAGTGAGCGTCCGCCGAGGCCGGGTCTATGTGGTCGATTTCAACCCCCCGATCCGAACCAAGCCGGGAAAGCTCCGTCCGGCTGTCGTTCTGCAATCAGATTTGGTCACCGAGGCGGGGTACCCTTCGACGATAGTGGTGCCGGCAACAACGAGAACCGTAGCGAATGCCGGCCTCTTGAGAATGCGACTCCTCGCCGGGGAAGCCGGAATGGAACGGGACAGCGATCTTCTCCTCGGCCAAGTAATAGCAGTGGCGAACGAGTCTTTCCGGCAGGAGATCGGTTCCCTGTCTCCTGAAACGATCCAGGAGCTGGATCGACGCTTGAGAATCATCCTGGACCTGTAGATTTCTCCGGTGCGAGATCGGCGATACGACTCGTCCCGGCGGCTCTGTCTTTTGTTCCCGTGGAATCCGCGCTGGATTTTGAAGCTTTGCCAGCTGAGAGCGATCGAATGGTGTGACCGTGGCAGACAGAAAAGGGAAAGTCCAACAGTGCGGACAGCCCGCCGGCGAAGGTAAACCAATGCCCGAGGTGGCAATCTATACCGACGGCGGCTGCATCGACAACCCCGGGCCGGGAGGCTACGGAGTACTCCTGATCCACAATGGCCACCGCAAAGAACTGTCGGGCGGATTCCGGCGGACCACAAACAATCGAATGGAAATT
>JAFNAG010000359.1 GCA_017860135.1 Acidobacteriota bacterium | reverse complement strand
CGGTGATATTCCGGCACGGATTCATGTTCCGGGTGGGCGTTTCTGCGGTGATCCGGGCTGCGACGATGCCGGTCCGTCAAGAGGCTCAACGGACGTGGGAGAGGGCCGGGGATGGTGACAGCCATCCCCGGAAGCAGTGTGTGTGGATTACTCTTCGAGCGGAGCGCCGTGGATTTCGCCGGGCTGGCGAAAGCTCTTGCCGGTGAAGCGGAGGATGGTGGCGCGGTCGAGCAGGCGGTCAACGGTCGGGACTGCCTGGCTGTCAGAGGGAAAGAAGCTGGACCAGCGTGAGAAGCCTACGTTGGCCGTGACGATGATTGCGCCCTGACCGTGTCGCGCCGATACGAGGCGGTAGAGATAGTTGGCATGTCTGCTGTCGAGGCCCTCATAACCAAGCTCGTCAGCGACGAGCAGCGCCGGTTTCGTGTAGCGGCTGAAGACGCGCTTGAACGAGCGGTCGGCGAGCGAAGCGTGAATGTCCTCGAGCATCTGCATCGTGTTGGCGAACAGCACCGAGTGGCCGCGAACGCAGGCGGCGTGCGCAATCGTCTTGGCGATTCGGGTCTTGCCCAGGCCAGGCTTCCCGACGAAGATCAGGTTGCGGCGTTCTTCGATGAAGCGGCAGTTGAGCAGTTCCTTGACGACTCGGGGTTCGAGCTGAGGACGCGCCGCGAAGTCGAATCCATCGATCCCTTCGATCGTGCCCAGGTGAGATCGTTTGAGGCCTCGTGACAGTTTACGCTCCTGCCGGACGCTGTACTCGGTGCGCAACAGCGCGATGGCAAAATCCGTGTAGGAAAGGCCGTCGCCCTCGGCGCGTTCGAGCAGGTCGGGCAGCGCTTCGGGGAGTGCCGTGAGATCCAGATCCACGGCCAGGCGCGTGAGCTCGTTATCGGGTCCGTTCTTAGGTTTGGGATTACGTTTCATGGCCGTCCTCCGGGGTTTTCCGCTCGGATTGCCCATCAGGCGGCGTCGAGGCGCATTCTTCTGCCTGGTCCAGATGCGCGAAGCCATCCAGGGACGCGGGCTCGACTTCGCTCAACTGGGCCAGGGTGCGCGCTGCCGTTGACATGGGTGTAACAGGCGGAGGCTCCGGCAGCGGGTGTTCGCGTTCGAGAATGCGGCGAACGGCCTCGGCGTTGAAACGCCGGTATTGCAGGGCGCGCTGGGCGGCAGGCAGGAAGGCCTGCTCGCCATAGGTATCGGCCAGACGCCAGAGGGCTCTCAGATGAACTGGCCCCAGCGCTTTCATGCGCTGCGCGATGCCTTCGAGCAGACCAGCCAGTTGCGGGAACCGTTTCAGGAAGAGCTCATCGATGCGTGTGGCGGAGGCGCCCGCTTGCCGTCGCGGCAGCGCCGCGTAATGCGACGCATCGATCTGGAGCTTTCGCTTGTCCTGGCTCTCGACAGAAAGCCGCGTTGCCGGAACGATCGAGCACCTCGAAGTGTTCGGCGTAGAGGCGGACCGCAACCGTCGAGCGCTCGGCCAGATGGGCGGGGATGGTATACGGGGTGCCGTGAATCCAGATGGTTGCATCGGGCCCAACCTGGCGCACCGCATCCTGGTGAACGGCAAAGCGCTTCTCGGGCAGGCGGATCAACAAATCGCGCTCTGCCAGCCATGCCTCGTCGGGAACGAGGCCGGTGGTTCCATGCACCCGACGATTGGCGACCTGGTCGAGCCAGTCGCGCACGCGCTCGTTCAGCTCTTCGAAACTCGAGAACTCAGAGCCGCGGACAAAACTCCGTTCGAGATACCAGAGGAAATTTTCGGCGCGTCCCTTTCTGTCCGGATCCCTCACCCTGCAAAGGAACGGCTGGAAGGCATAGTACTTCGCGAACTCGAGGAAGCGCGGGTGCCAGATCGGTTTGCCGTTGGTGCCGATGCGGCCGAGCACAATGGTCGACATGGAATCGAAGACCACACGCTGCGTGACCCCGCCCAAGGCCTCAAGAGCCCGCGCCAGACCTTCCAGCAGGGTTGGCTGGCGCTCGTTGCGGTAAAAATGCACGTGCGCCTTGCGCGAGCAGGCCAGCTCGCACACGAGGGCGTGGATCCGTTCGGCGCGTCCGGCAATCGGCACCGTGTGGGAACCGCAGCCGCTTGAATCGAACGGATGTAGTCGGTCAGGATCGTGCGGCCGCCGGCATAGCCCTGCTGGCGAATCTCCCGCAGGATGCGCGTGGCCGTCAGACGCTTGCCGACTTTCTCCCGGATGATCTCGCGGAACGGGTCGAGCTTGTTGGTCCGCGGCAGATCGCGCTGCAGGACGCCCTCCTCTTCCAGGATCCGGCGGATCGTCTTGCGGTCGCGGCTGAGTCGCAGCGCGATCTGGCGCATCCCGTAGCGGTGGTTGCGTAGCTCGAGGATCCGCTCCCGCTCCTCGGGAGAGATGATCGAGGTCGTGGTTCTTTTCTTGTTCGTATTCTCCCGGGTCGTCGCGGCCGCGTTCGTCGCAGCGACGGTCTCCGGTATGCTGTGGCCCGGTACTTCCGGTGCTTTCATTGACGGTCTCCTTGGCTGAAGTGGATTGGGCGGTTTTCAGGAGCAGGTCGAGGACCGCCCGGTGCTGCGCCTCCACACGGCGCTGCTCGGCATCGGTCAGGCCCTCGGCGGGAAACTGGAAGGAAGCAAGGTCGGCGAGGCTGTCGCGGATACGCGCCAAGCGCTCCTCCAGACGCGCAGCCAGAGGCCCGACGAGCGAGGTGCTCTTCGGGTCCGGCCGAACGACCGGGAGCGGTTCTGAAAGCAAGCGTGCCCGCTCGGCATCCGAGGAGGCGACCCGAAACGAGGAAATCAGGGCGAGCGCTTCGTGCTGACGCAGGGCGTGGCGCTCTGTGGCGCGGACGAGGTCCTCCTGGCCTTTCTCGCCCACGGCGCACAGCGCATAGGCGAGCGTCGGCCCGATCCCGCCCTGGTCGACTTTGCGGGCGACACCCGGAGCCAGTTTCATGGCCAAGGCCAGCCGGCGCACGACCCAAGGCTTGCGCCGGCCGAGCAGCTGTGCAATGCCTGCCAAACCGAGCCCGTCGTCGTCGAGCAGGGACTGGATGACGCGCGCCTCGTCCATCGGCGTCGTCGCGCGAGGTGGTGCGTTCGCACGCAGCAGCAGAACTTTCTGCTCGATGGTCGAGGGGGCGCTCTCGACGACGGCCGGCACAACCGAACAGCCTTCGTCGGCCCAACGGGCGACCCGTTTGAAACCGTCCACGATTTCGAAAAAGCCGTCTCCGGTTTCAGCGACCCGGACGGGAAGGTCCCGGAGCTGGGGCGGCCCGTAGCGCCGCGAATGAATGCTCCGCAGCCGCTCATGGCTCGTGCGCACGAGCGCAAGCGGAATCGCGCGCACGAGTTCCGCGGACTCTCTCGGCAGAACCGCGTCCATGGCCGGCAGCGCCGTCACGGGTGCGGCAGTCATCGCAGTGCCCCGTAGCCGAGTACCCGCAGACGCTGCCGGCCCTCGTAGGTTTCATGCCCGAGCTCAACCTCGACCCGGCAGCCGGACAGATTGTCGGGCCGGATCGAATCGCCCGGTTGCGGATGGAAACCGCAGGCGTGGTACAGCTCGATCAGGCGCCGACGGCTGACCGCCCGTCCGCGCTCGCTCGCGCCCGTGAGCACAAAATAATCGGTGACGTCGTCATCGAACCCCTCGATGTCACACGTGACCTGCAGCGTCGTGTTGCCCTGGCGGCTCGTGTAAAAGCGTGCCCGCTCGATCACCGCTGCGTAACGACCCTCGGGGGGCAGCGAGTCGTCGAAATCCTCGCCTGCGAACTGAAGCGCCGAATCTGCCATGGTCCGTTCCTCCTTGCCAACACCATGTCAGATTGGGGAACTCGTCTTTCAGACGTTTGGGCGAAGTGGTGCCGCATCGCTTGTGAAATCAGAGACATAGCCCCGGATCTCGTCTTGCGCGGCGTCGAGGATTAGTCTGCCCATAACCCCAAGGAAATCAGCTCCTTGGGTCCCGAACTCGTCTTGCGCGATGTCCCAGGGAAGTTTCGAAAGCGGAGGCGGGAGTCTCAGAGGCTCTGGAGGCGGTTTGGCACTCTGGCGAGTCTGTATTCGGCGCGCAGAAAAGTAGTCAGGATTCCGGCTGACCCAGGCAGCCTGCGCCCGCCGGTGCCGCTCTTTGCGGCAGGATGGGTTTTTGCAGGCGCGTTGTCGCTTTCCGATTCGTGGGTCCGGTATAAACCATCGCCGGCAGACATGAGCGTGAGCGTGAACCCCAATGGTGGTTTGGTCGAGGTAATTGAGGGATTCGTGCCGGCCGGATTGCCAGTTCCCGGTTCCGTTCCCGCTCTGGGGCTATAGGGCGGAACGGGAACCTCTATCCAACTGCTCCATCGACGCCCGATACCCTCCGGGTAGCCGAACAACCAATCCTTCCTCACAGAGATCCTTCAGCATACTTGTCACCCGATGTTTCCTCACCTGAAGCTTTTGTCTGATTTCGTCGGTCTTGAGAGGATGCGCAGTTTTGCCGAGGAGGTCGAGGAGACGAGTCCGAAGCAAGTCATGGTTTGTTTCCGGCAGGGGAACATCTGGTGTGGTTATCCTCAACCAGGGGGCGCGTCCCTGGGATTCGTGAACCAGTTCGACAGGCACCGGCTTGAGCGGCGTGGCAGCGCGGTGTTCCGCGGAGATCGTAATACGATCGCGGCATCGTTGAAGGGAAACGAACGAATCAACCCACGCGTACAGATCGGAGCTGCCGCGGAGATTATAGCCGGCACCTGAGGCGTTTCCGCTTTTGCGCAGGTGGTGCACGATGAGCACCGCGGTGCCGGTCGAGCGCTGCAACCGGCGGAGATACCCCAGAAGAGCGGCCATCGGCCCGGACTGATTTTCATCCTGGGAATGGAGGCGGACAAGCGGATCCAGGACAAGGAGCATGGGGCGGTAGCGCAGCACTGTTTCGCGGAGCCTTTCCTGATCTTGCGGGTGATCGAGCCGGATAAAGTCAGCGGTGATAACCCGTAAATCGAGATCTTCCAGGCGGCGGTCACGTTGTGCGGCAAGAGATTCGAGGCGCGAGCGCAGATCTGATGGAGCATCTTCGGCAGCGTAGACGAGAGTCGGGCCCTGCACGGAGACCGGAAAGACACCGAAACAAGGAGATCCCGAGGCGACCGAGACAGCCATTTCCAGGGCAACATAGGTTTTGAGGCTCTTCGGCTGGCCGGCCAGGATTCCGACGCCGGCCGCCGTCCAGAGGTGTTCAATCAACCACCGGGTTTGACCGTTTCTGCTATCCAGCGCTGATGCATGCATAACCGGAAGGAGATCGGTCGCGTGGGAAGGCTCGTCGTTGCTCTGCGCGACGATTTGCAGTTCCAGGTGACTGCCGACAACCTCATCGACGATGTTACCCAGGACCGCAGCGTAATGATCCACGAATATGGACCGAAACGCCTCCGTGGGAACCTCCAGCAGCAGACGCGAGTCCTGCCGGGCCACGAGCCGAATCGGTCGGAACCAGGTGTCCACGGCGCCAGCCGGGAAGCGTTGCGCCACGGTATCCATCACCTGCTTCCAAACCGACGATCCCGATGTTTCCTCCGGTGTGAATGACCCGTCCGGGTTACCCTGCGGCTCTTCGACCATCGCTTCGATTCCGCTGTTTGGAAGGCGGGGCAAAAACTTCCAGGTAGAGTTTCTCGTCGAGCTGTGCCGCTTCGCGGCGGATTCCTTCGGCCAGGAGATCCGCAGCCATATTGCACAGCACGCGATAGTTGCCGGCGGCGCGTTCGCACAGGGTTGTGACCAGCTCCGGAGTCATCAGCCGCGGATTGCCGGATTGCGTCAGCAGGTGCTCGACGAAAGAGGCCAGTTCTCGAGGTGTAAGGTAATCCAGAACCAGACGGGTTCGGATGCGACTGCCGAGTGGAATCAGATCCGGGCTTCGGAGGCGCTCGAGCAAACGGCTGTCTCCCGCCAGAATCACGGTCAGGAGCGAGCGGGAATCGAAGTGCGTGCTGGCCAGGAGCCGGAGTTCGGAGAAGACCTCCGACTCCATCTGCTGGGCCTCGTCGATCAACAACACGGGGCGATAGAGCGTGGCCGACAGGTGTGCGAGCCATTTCTCGCGCAGTGCCTTGAACCCGCCCCAGCGGTTGTGAGGAGACAAGGGCACCGAAAACAGATCACCGAGTTCCCGGTAAATATCAGCCAGCTTGCTCTGAGGACGGGAGAGCGCGCCGACCAGCACGTCCGGCACCGCAGTCAGTTGCCGTGCCGTAATCCGCAGTGCGACCGATTTCCCGGTCCCTGGGTCTCCGGTGACCAAAGCAAAGCCGCCGTCGCGGATTTGCTGCTCCAGGCGCCAGCAGAAGTGCTCCATGGCTGGCGTGCGCCAGAGCGCTTCGTCCGGGAGATCCGAAGCAAAGGGATGCCATTTCAGACCGTAGATCGACAATAGCTTTTTGTTCATGATTCCTCCTTGGCAAGATAGGCCGGCGGAAGCCCGGTGGCTGCGTATTCCTGGATCAGTTCGCGCAACAACGGCGCCATGCCGTCGTCTGGTGTGGGGACCTCTTCGGAGCTAACTTGCAGAACGGGCGGATCCAGGCTGCGCCTGCGTCCGTCAGCATTGCGGGATTTATCGAGCGGGTAGATGCGCGCAAGGAGGGCTCCGGTTCTCGCATCGACCATGTGGACACGGGTCAGATCCCAGCTGGCGTAACGGACCGCTATCCGCAGCAGATGCCGGTATCGGTTGGGGATCTCGAAACGGACCCCTTCCAGGGTGATGGTTCCGTCGGAGCGGCGCTGAAGACGGTTTCGTTCGATGCAAAAAGCCATCCGCAGGTCGTCCGGCGGCGGGCAGTCGCGACCGACGCTGGGAGACCGCTGGAAACGCTCGACGGGCCGCTGCCCCGTCTCGGAGTGTACCTGGCGGTTGTATTCCAACTCGACCCAGGCCTGCGTTGCCTCGTTCAGCATTACCAGGGTCAGATCCCGGCAGTTTTCCAGCATCGCCAACAACCGGCCTTCGACCTGTCCCCAGTGAGCCTCCTGCTTCCCATTCTGATAGGGCGAATACGGAAGCGTGGTCTGGTGCAGCACACCCAGGCGATGCAGACCATGCTTGGTTTCAGCTGCGATCATGGCACTGCCGTTGTCGGTCATCAGCGCGCGGGGCAAAGAACGTTTGAGAAAGGCCTGGCAAAGACCATGGACGAGGTTCTCGGCCGTCTCGCTGAGCATGACAGATAAGGCGGGAGTGGTCGTCCATGACCGCCAACAGATGAGGGGTGTGCCATTGTCCGGCTTGGGTGATCACCTTATGGGAACCCTGATGGAAATCAAGGTGCCACAGCCCGTGGACATATTCAGATTCAAAACTGCGCACCTCGAGCGATTCAAACCGGGCCTGGCCTAAAATCGCGCCTGGCGTGTTTTTCGGCCGCAATCGTTTCTGCGGCAACATTCCGTGGCTGCGCATGTAGCGGAAGAGGGTCGCATAGGAAGGTATCGGGTGAAGCGTCGCATCTTGCCTGGCGAGCGACAGCAGATTGTCGCGGTGCAGCTTATAGCTCCATCGCCGGTGCAGACGGTATTGCTCGGCAAGAATGCGTCGGATCCGGTCGGTCATCGACGGCTGCACCCCGCTGTCCTTGCGCACCCGCCGCTGCAGTACTCCAACTGGGTTGGTCCGCTCGGCGCGGGCTGCGTAATACCAGCGTTCGATGGTTGAGGCGCCGAATCGTACCGGCCGGCTTGTGATCGGATGCCGCCACTCGGAATCGGCCAGCCGCTGGATCTCTTCCTGCAGCATCCCCCTTTCGGGCGGAGCGGCCAGCAATCGCCCCACGATCGAGAAGCGCAGATGAGCCCAACGCTCGTGGTTCCGATCCGGATCTTCATTTTTCATTCGATTCGCTCCCGTCGGACGGCTGCGTGTCCTCTCCGCCCGTGAATGCACAGCTCATCGTCCAGGTCCGCCGGGAGAAAACACGCATCTTCTGCGGAAATCCGAAGTCCATCAGGGAGAGTGAGAGGAAAATCCAACGGACAGGGGAGAAACAAACCGAAGCAGGGCAGCCAGTCCTGTCCTGGCATCGTCCATGACAAACACTTCGAGCAGTGAGGCCGGCAGGAACTCTTCGGACACAGGCCGGCGCAGAAACCCGCGCGCCGTGCTCCACCAGTGGCTGCGCGGAACGACGGATTGCCACCATTCCCGCCAGCGTGTCACGGTGCGGGCGCTGGCCCCGGTCAGTTCCCGGATCCGCGAAAGCCGTGCCGGGGTCGGCCCATGGCGCAAAATCGTGACCAGAACAACGGCTGCTCCGATGAAAACCTTGCGGCCCAGGAAGCGGACCGATGGCGGAGTAGACCTGCGCCGGCAGCCTTCTCGATCGCAGCAAAAACTCGCACGAAACTGGAAGTCGTCCTCCGCTTCGGGAGGAAGGCCTCTCGGCTTGCGCCGATACCGGGCGCTGTGAAGATCGCCGCCGCAGTAAAGACATCCCCGGCGTTTTACATCAGCGGCAATTTCCTCGTCCAACTTGGCGAGAATCCTATAAAGTCTGGCGTCGGAAAGCAGAGTTTGATACAAAGCTGTCGTCTCACGTGTTTTGGCGAACAACGGAGACAAAAAAACCCCCTCGGGAAGCTGTTGTCAAGCTTTCCGAGGGGGTTCCTGCATTTCCCTCAATTTACGCGATCTGCTTTCAGCCTTTATCCATCAATTACCTTGCTCATGCTCAAC
>JAFNAG010000358.1 GCA_017860135.1 Acidobacteriota bacterium | reverse complement strand
GAAACCAACGGATTCCCAAGCCTGGAGAAGCTTTTTGAAGAACCAGGCCAAGGCCATGTGGTCCTGTGACTTCTTTGTGCAGCACACTGTCTTGTTTCAGGGCCTTTATGTATTCGTTGTCATGGAGCCTGCCAGTCGAAAGGTCATTCACTTTCATGTAACCGATCATCCAACGCTCGAGTGGACGAAACAACAGACCCGGAATGTCTGCTTCGAGGAGCAGCTGTTTTTCCTACAGCCCGAGGACTTCGAACCGGCCATACTGCCGGAAATGGCGATCGAAACTGAATGCCGACCGAACCTCCCTGAGTTGGAGAACGGCAAAGGAAATGGCATCGCACAGGCTCCAGTCCTTGTCGGCATGGCGCAAGAGAATGTCTTTCGCCTTTTCCTCTTCGCGCGGAAGTACGCGGGCGACGGGCAAGCTGCCCTGCAGAAGCCATGCCAAAGCCAGCGTGCGCCCCAGCTTCCGCAGCAGCAAAGCATGAGCCTCGGCTTCTATATAGTTGGTGATGAAGCTCGGTCGTCTCTCGGTGGCGATTTGTCTCGCAATGGACACCGCGCGTTTGTGATCGGCGTCGTCGGCGTCAAGAAGCGCAAGGATGGCGCTGGAATCCCAAAGAATGGCCTGTCTCATTGGTCGAGGATGGCGTGCTTGTCGCGGGCGCCGGGGATTTTCCCGCCGCCGTGCCCACCACCGACAAGCCTAAAGATGGGATGAGCTAGGGTAAAGGGCGGAATACCAGAGCTTGCTCGCCGGGTGCTCCCGCCGAGGAGAGCCTGCTTGCGAATGAGCCGCCGCCCCCCCTGGCGAATGCTCTGGATCGATCCGCGACGGATCCATCGGAACAGCGTGGAGCGGGAGATTCCCAGTGCGCTGCATGCCTCGTCAATGCCCACCAGCAGATTATCGAGATGGCCAGTCATGGGATCAAAGTATCATTATTGTCTCATCGTGTCAAATGTACGAACGCGGTGGTGCATAGGAAGTTCAAGCTGCCTGCTCGGCCGAAATTCACTCCCGTCCGGGGGTGCCCGGTCCTCGGTTCAGCTTCCGATAAGAAGAATTCTGTCAACTTGGCTCTCGTGCTGGGCCTGAACTGGATCTTAACTCAATACACTGAATCTTAACTCAAAACGCTGACTTCCGACATCCGACCGGCAGCCCGCGAGGGTTTTTCCGCTGTCAGGGTGGATCATGCCGGACTATAATGACCACCATACATTTCGTGCATTTCGATCAGGAGGCGCTGAGAGGCAAGCCGGGAGCCTCCTCATGATAGCTGTGGCACTTCTCTCCATGATTCCCGAAGGGTTCGGTGGAGATGTCCGAAGACCCGGCATGGAGCTACGTTCGATCAAGGAGGTCGTAATGAGAAAAACTCTGGTGTTCGCGTCGATGCTGATGGCACTGGCCGGGACAACCTCAGCCCAGAAGCCTGCCCGCCGGCTGATCGACCTCACATACTCCTTCTCCTCCCAGACCATCTATTGGCCGACAGCGGAAGGATTCCGGCTCAGGACCGACGCGGAGGGCATGACCGGGAAAGGGTACTGGTATTCGGCTTACAGCTACGCGGCGTCGGAACATGGCGGCACACACCTGGATGCCCCGGTCCACTTCGCCAAAGGAATGCCGACTGTCGACAAGATCCCCCTCGAGCGGCTTGTGGCGCCCGGGGTGCTGGTCGACGTGCAGAAGCAGGCGGCCGCCAACCGGGATTATCAAATTACGGCGCAGGACCTGATCAACTGGGAAAAACAGCATGGCCGCATTCCGGATGGGTGCATCCTGCTGTTCCGGACAGGCTGGGGGAAATTCTACCCCGACAAGTTGAAATACCTGGGCACCGACCAAAAAGGCCAGGTGGCAGTCGCGGCCCTTCATTTCCCGGGTGTGTCGCCTGCGGCCGCGCGGTGGATCGTGGCCAACCGCAGGATTTCAGGAATCGGAATCGATACCGCCAGCATCGACTACGGCCAGTCCCAGCTCTTCGAAACGCATCAGATACTCTACAAGGAGGGCTTGATTGCCATAGAAAACGTGGCCCGGCTGGAGGAATTGCCTGCCCGGGGATTCGAAATCGTTGCGTTGCCCATGAAGATAGAAGGAGGAAGCGGTGCTCCGGTACGGATCATCGCCATGTTCTAGGGTGGTCCCGCACGGCTCCGGCCGACGCGCCGGGCGGAGGCATGAGGCATGCGGACACCGGTCAGCGAAGTGAACCCGGCAATCCTCCGCGAAGGAAGGAAAGGATCGGCCCGACAGCGGTCAGATCCGGAAGCACCAGATCGGGGTTGCAGGCATCGAGCTCCGCGCGCGAATACCGACCACTGGCTACGGCGATCACCGTCGCTCCTGCCGCTCGACCGTGAGAGACATCGAGCGGAGTGTCGCCGAATACGAAAGCCGCCTCCACCGGCCGCGGTGCCACATGCCTGGCGCCTCTCCCGATCCCCTCACGGATCAGTCCGGTGCGGTCCGCGGAATCCGAACCGAAACCGCCGAAGTGGAAATAGCCATCGAGTCCGGCCTTGGAAAGCTTGATGGCCGCGCCCCGTTCGAGATTTCCGGTCACCAGCCCGAGAGCGAATTCCGGGCTGGAGGACAGGGCTTCCAGCAGCTCGACCACCCCCGGGAGCACCCGGACCGAACCGGCCGCCCTGGCCCGTTCCATTTCATCTTCGAGAGCGATCAGGTAGGCGGAAAACAGCGCGGCCCCCGACACCTCATTCAGGCGGTGTTCTTCCCCGCAATGCGCCAGAAACTCCCTGGCAATGAGCGGATCGGTTTTGCCGTCGGGATTGATCGCTTTGCGGTCGACGGTCACATCGAAGACCTCCCCGATGGCCCGGACAAACGCGCGCATTCCGGCACCGCCGGCCTGCATCAGGGTTCCGTCGATATCGAAAAGCGCCAACCGCATAGGACAATGAGTATACGCCCGGGGGCAGGCCCTTGACAGGCCGGGTTTTGCTGTTTCCGCACCGCGGCCCGCTTCCGCCGTTGTGTCCCGCACCTTCCGGCCCCTTCTCTGAAAGATCGGCTATTCCTATGGATTAGTGTGAATAAACCGATCTGTTTTTATGATCGCGGGATTCTATCTTACAGCTGTGAGGCAGGAAGAAGGGAGTGTAGCGAGCATGCGGCTTGAATTCAGAGGAACCAAATCCATCTGGAGTCCGCCGGTGCGGCAGTATGCGGAGCGCTGCCTGCGCCTGGCGGTCGGGCGCTTCGGGCATCGCCTCGCGCAGGTGACCATCCGTGCGGTGGACTTGCAGAGTTCCGCCGGCGGCGACGACAAGCTGTGCCAGGTCGTTGTCCTGGCGCCGCCGAATTCCAAGGTCACCGTGGAAGCGCTGGCGCGGGACTTCCGCGGCGCCGCGGCCGCCGCCGCGGAAAAGGCTTCCCGCGCGGTCGCACGGCTGATGCATTTGCGGAAATCCTCCAACGGCAGCGGCGCCGCCCGCCGGTCCGCTGCCTGAGAAGGAGGTCATCCGGTTTGCCGGCTGCCGCCGGCGCCATCGGGAAAAAATCATGAGTGGGGAGATGAGGAACATGAAACGCGAGCAGGTTGCAGGAGATTCAGGGTGGTCGTGGAAAGTACCAAAACCTCTTCAGCCATGATGCGCTGTCTTGCCGCCACGCGCGACGAGTGGATCCTCGCCGCACTACTGGTGCATCCTCCAGCCGCCTCCCACATAGAGGAGCTGTCCGGTGAGCCAGCGGGACTGGTCCGAGGCCAGGAAGACCATGACATCGGCCACGTCCTGGGGCATGCCGCATCGGCGCAGCGGCGTGCCGGCGGCTATGGCAGTTTCCTGCTCAGGCGTGAGCCAGCCGCTCTGGATCGGGCCCGGCGCCACAATGTTCACGGTGATGCCGTACTTGCCGACCTCACCCGCAGCAGAGCGGCTGTAAGACTCAATCGCGTGCTTGCTCGCTGCGTAGCTAAGCGAGCTCGCGTGAGCGTGGGCCGCATCAGTGCTGACATTGATGATCCTCCCCCGCCGTCCCTGGCGGCTCAGGTAGCGCTGGATGTACTCGGACATCATCAGGGCGTAGGCACGGGCGTTCACCGAGAAGTGGCCGTCAATGCTGGCGTCCGAAATCAGGCCGATGCCGTAGCTTTCCGCGGTGACTGCGTCCGGATCGAAGGTGTCTTTCACCGAGTGTGTGTGGTTGTTGACGAGAACGTCGACAGGGCCCAGCACGGCTTCGCACTCGTCAAAAACCAGGCGGATGTTCGCGGGATCGCCGAGATCCGCCTCCACCCCTGCAGCAATGCCGCCACGGGCAACGATGTCCTGGATAACCTGGTCCGCCGTCTGCCGATGCATCGCCCGGTAGAAAAGAACGCCGCCGATACCCGTTTTCCGGGCTTCATCCAGTTCCTCGTCGCTATACCGGCAGGGCTCGCGGAAGTAAGTGACAAATACGCGACTGCCCTGGATCGCAAAGGCCCGTGCTGCGGCCGCACCGATGCCATGGTTGGCGCCGGTGATCAGAATAACTTTCCCTTCGAGTCCCGGATCGATCATAGGCTGCGCCCTCACCGGAAAATAATATATGGAAGCAGGGCCGCGGCGACCGCCAGCGAGCCAAGCCATTTGGGTGTCATGGCCGGCATCAGAAGAAAGAAAACGACGAAGACCGCGATATCTGTACGGTGAAGATTCATGGACGGCTCCCGGGACGGTCGGAATCAGCGCCCGCTTGTGTTGCATGAAATACCATTTCTTATTATATTCATCTGCAATTCGTACCGTGACGAAAGAATTTCGGTTCTGCCTTCTGCAATGCTTTCAGAACTGCGCTCGTGAGGGAGTCGACCGAGCAAGTCCGCTCACCAGGCCAGTGCTGCGGTGGGCGCCGGATGCCAGACGGCGCTCTTGCTCCATCCCCCGCTTTCCCCCAAGCCCCGTATGGCGGCCGCGGCCTGCAGGAGTGCCACATGCACAAATCCATTCAGTCCTTTCAGAAGCTGTTCCGACATTGTATCAGTGACGGTGGCGACAGCCGGAGGCGAACCGCGCGAAATCTATCAACTCAAAATGCCTGCAAGCGTGATCCTCTGGAGCAGGGACGGGCGCAACCTGATCTGGTCTTCGCGGCAACAGGGGGCAGAACAGAAAGTGGAAATCCTGACTATGCCGGCCGAGGGTGGTGAGCCACAGTCTTACGGCATTGCACAACGTAATGTGCTGGTAACAACCATTTCTCCTGATGGA
>JAFNAG010000357.1 GCA_017860135.1 Acidobacteriota bacterium | reverse complement strand
ATTTCACGGAAAGGGAGACTTGGCGATTCGGCGCGGAGCGGGGAATTCGATTGCGATGCCGACGGCGGTGCCGGGGAGTGGCGATACCGAAGACGGTTAAGGGACGATTCCCTGGTTGGCGGGGCGCGCGGATGGATGCCGCAATGGGCAGAATGTTTTGATGAGTAGCAGTCGGTATCGGAACCGGCATCGGGGTCGCAATCGCAGTCGCTATCGAAAAGGGCTTGAGTGTCTGTAGAGTTGAATCTTCGATTGCGATACCGATAGCGTTACCGATACCGGCTCCTAACGGGGTTGTGGATAGAACTGTCTTAACTGGGAAACTGGGGAAAAGAAATGTCCATCAAAGTGATCATGCCACAGGTGGGAGAATCGATTTTGGAGGGAACCCTCACGAAATGGCTGCGAAAAGCCGGTGAGCGGGTCGTCCGGGATGAGCCTCTGTTCGAGATTTCCACCGACAAGGTCGATTCGGAGATCCCGTCTCCCGCGACCGGCACACTGAGTGAAATCCTCATTCCCGAGGGCCAGACCATCCAGGTGGGGGCGGTCCTCGCTACCATCGACGAGTCCGGGACGGGCGATGTCCCTCCGGCGCCCGTCATCGAAGCGGTTGAGCCGGTGGTCGAGCGCCTGAAAGAGGCGACCGTATCGGAGCCCGGGCCGCCTGACGCGGAGAGGCCCGGGACCGCCGACGTCCGGACCTCGCCGCTGGTGCGCCGGATCGCTCGAGAGCAGGGCATCGATCTCTCCAACGTGAGAGGCACGGGCCTTTCGGGCAGGATTACCAAGGCCGACATCCTCGCCCACACCCGACCGGTGGAGAAGCCGCTTCCGGCCGCGCCACAAGTTATAGCGCCGGCGCCCCCGGCTGCGGTTCCCCAGTTTCTCGGCGAGACGGAGATTGTGCCGATGACCCCGATGCGCAAGGCCATCGCCGAACACATGATCCTTAGCAGGCGCACCTCGGCGCACGTGCAGACGATCTTCGAGGTTGATATGACCTCAATCGTCCAGTTGCGGGAGAAGCATAAACAGGAGTTCGAAACTCGCACGGGAATCAGGCTGAGTTACACGGCGTTTTTCGTGAGGGCGCTCGTCGACACCGTGCGCGAGTTTCCGATCCTGAATTGCTCGGTATCCGGGGACCAGATCATATTCAAGAAGCCGGTCAACGTCGGCGTGGCAGTGGCTCTGGAGACGGGTCTGATCGTGCCTGTGATCCGCGACGCCCACTTGAAGTCGTTTACCGACCTGGCGCTGGCCGTCCACGATCTTGCCGATCGCGCCAGGACCAAGAGGCTCAAGCCCGAGGAAGTGCAGCAGGGGACCATCTCGATTACCAATCCGGGTATATACGGGTCGCTGTTCGGAACCCCGATCATCCGTCAGCCGCAGGTGGCGATCCTGGGGGTGGGGAGCCTGGAGAAGCGTCCGGTGATCGTCAATGACGCAATCGCGATCCGCACCTTGGTGTACCTGGTGCTGTCGTTCGATCACCGCGTCATCGACGGCGCCGTGGCGGACCTGGCCATGGCATCCCTTAAATCCCGTCTGCAGGATTGGGATACTTGGGTGGAATAGAAGCCGCCACAGATTTCACTGATTTCACGGAGTTTTTGGCAGAAGGATCAGTGAGCATGGGCTTGAGAAGAGGGAGGGCGGGCTTTGGCCCGTGCGCTTTGAAACCAATGAACACACGAGAATGGAGAGGTGAGGAGATCTGAAGCGCGCGGACTGAAGACCGCGCTCACTGAAATCGGGTGAATCAACCGACGGCAGATAATGGCCAGGTGACACCAAACGCCCACGTTTTCGCGCGTGACCTGTGGTTGCAACCCTGCGGGCGGGCCAGAGCCAGGCTTTCCATGGGTGATGGATTACCCCCTCTGAATCTCTTGCTTTTGCGGCTGCGCAGTTGGGCTGTTTCGCAGCCGGGCAGGGCCGGAGACGGCGGGGGATCTGATGTCGAAGAAGCGAAGCGGCAGTTCTCGGGCCTCTCCCGCATAATCCACGCCGATGCGTGAGGAGATTCCGATTTCAGCATGGTGCTGCCGCGGTTCGCGGAATACCCGCAGGTCCGAGCCCTGGAGCAGATCTTCTCCGCTCCTTGCCGTGGTGATGCCGAGTGCCGCGCAGAGGCGCCCGGGACCCGAAAGCAGCTTCGTCGGTGCGCCGGGTGGCCCCTCGGCGGCGCGTAGGAGAACTGCCTCAGGGACCCCTTCCCGGCGCGTCACGATGTTGGCGCAATGATGCATGCCGTAAACGAAAAAAACGTAGAGGTGGCCCCCTTCCATGTACATGGGGGCGACGCGCGGCGTGTGGCGGCCTCGCCAGGAGTGGGCGGCGGCATCCGCACTTCCCAGATATGCCTCCGTCTCCACGATGCGCGCCCCGAACCACCGTCCATTGTGACGGCGGGCAATCCACGCCCCGATGAGCCGCCGGGCAACGACCGCGGTCTTCTGCAGGTAAAAAGCGCGGGCGAATTCCTCCAGCCGCATTGCCTCGGGATCGAGGCGGAGACGGGAATCGGGCGCCCAGGCGGTCATCGGAAGGCTCATGCTCCGAGGGCCCGGCGGAGAGCACTCTCCAGGTCCGGGTATTGAAATCGAAAGCCAGCAGCGAGCAGCCGCGCAGGCTCCGCCCGCGTGCTCGTCAGCAACACCTGCTCCCCCATCTCACCGAAGGCCAGGCGAACTGCGAGGGCCGGTACGTTTACATAGGCGGGTTTTCGGAGCACCTTCGCCAGCACCCGGGTGAATTCGAGATTGGTGACGGAACCCGGGGCCACGGCATTGAAAGCGCCGTGCAGGGCGGGAGTCGAAAGAGAGAAGAGAATCGTTTCCAGCAGGTCGTCCATTGCGATCCAGCTCATGTACTGCCGCCCGCCTCCGATGCTTCCTCCCAGGCCCAAACGAAATGGCGGCAGCATCCGCTGCAGCGCCCCGCCCGAATTCGCCAGGACCACGCCAATGCGCGACACCACCAGGCGCGTGCCCGCTTCCTCCACAGAGGTCGCCGCCTGCTCCCATTGGCGGCAGACATCCGCCAGAAAGCCACTGCCGGGGCCGCTTTCCTCGCTCAGAACTTGCCCGGCCCGGTCGCCGTAATAGCCGATCGCGGAGGCGCTCACCATGATCTCGGGCGGGCGCTGAAGTATCGCGATCGAACGCGCCAGCAGGAGTGTCCCGGCCGTGCGACTGCTGAGGATGCGGCGTTTTCTCGCTTCGGTCCACCTGCCTGCGGCGATGCTCTCACCCGCAAGATGCACTACCGCATCCATTCCCTCGATGGCGGAGGGATCGAGAGTGCCTCCCTCCGGATCCCAAAAGACTTCACTCGCGCCTGGGGCCGGCCTTCTCCGCACGAGACGGATGACCCTGTGCCCCTTCCTCTCGAGAAATGACGACAGTGCCGAGCCGATGAGACCTGTTGTGCCGCTGATAAGGATTTTCATGTTTTGCACCAGCAAACCACTGTCCGGATCCTGCTTTCCTGCCCATTCAGAGCGGCCGGAAAGATTATATCAGAGATTGTAGCGCGGGAATTCAACCGCGGGAGCGTCTTCCCGTCCATCGGGTCCGGCCAATTCGCCTGGCGACGGGAAGAACCAAGCCGCCTGAGGAGACTGGAGGAGACTGGAGGAGACTGGACACCCACCTGGGCGAGAGACTGGCGGGGAGAGACTGGACACCCACCTGGTCGAGAGACTGGCGGGAGAGACTGGACACCCACCTGGGAGAGAGACTGGCGGGGAGAGACTGGAGGGAAGAGGAGACTGGCGGGGAGAGACTGGAGGGAAGAGGAGACTGGAAAAGGCTGGACACCCGGCGGGTGAGAAAAGACTGCAAAGGACTGGACAAAGGACTGGACACCCGAGAAAAGACTGGACACCCGACGGGTGAAAGAAGCACAGGACCACCCGGAACACGGAGAATCAACTTCGAGATTTCTTAAGTCCTAACGATCCAGACGGATCCGTCCCGTGGTTCTCCCGAGCATTGCAAAGCCGCACGTAAGAGACCCTGCATGTTGGCTCGGCGGCGTATGCGGGAAAATTTCCCTGAATCGATGATAATCCCCATGGCGGCAACATACGTAACATTATGAAAAATAGTACTATATGCGAATTTTTCGACTTGGCACGACATTTGCAATGGAGAGGGCGAGGCTCACAGAAGCCGGCGGATCCCGGCTCACAGGCGAAGGAGGCCCGTATGAAAAGAATTGCGAGAAAGACGTCGATTGGTTTGATGGCTGCATTGCTCGGTTTCGGGGCGATGTCGTTTGCCCAGGATCGTACGGAAAGGGAATTGATGAAGTTCGCGACCGGACAGAAGGTGAAGATGTCCGGTGTAATCGTACAGAAGGATGCGGAGAGTTTCATTCTCCGCAATGCCCAGGGAAGTGATGTTCAGGTCAAACTGAGCGGAGCGACGGCAATCAAGGAAAAGAAGAGCAATCCGTTCCGCGGCGCCAAACTGTATACAGCGTCACATCTGGTGAGTGGGCTCAACGTGGAGGTTGAGGGGTTGGGGGACGCGGATGGGATGCTCGCGGCCCGGGATGTCAAATTCACACAGACGCAGTATATGGTTGCCAACTCCGTCGAAACCAGGGTCAAGCCTGTGGAGGGACGCCTGAGTGAGACCGAAACCCGGCTGACCCAGAGCGAAGAAAATGCCCGTCATCTGTCGGGGGAGCTTCAGGAAGTGAGTGCCATTTCGGCGGCTGCCAAGGACGGCGCTAAAGCGGCCCAGAACACCGCCGACGAGGCGATCGCGGGAGTGAACGCCAATAGTGAGAAGATCACTATGGTGAGCAAAGAGACCAACGCCCGCATCTCCGCGCTGGATGAGTATGAAGTAAGAGACAGCGTTGTGCTTCACTTCAAGTTTGGGAGCTCCGCTCTGACTCCGGAGGCGAAGGCTCAGCTGGACGACGTTGCGAAAGGGGCGCTGGCCATCAAGGGATACGTCGTGGAGGTCACAGGTTATGCCTCCGCCGATGGGGATGAGTCCTACAACCGGATTTTGAGCCAGCGAAGGGCAGACGCGGTTGTGCAATACCTGGCGGACAACATGGTACCGCTGCGCCGCATTGTCACCCCTTTTGGATTCGGGGAGAAAATGCCGGCGGCCGATAACGATACTCGCATGGGCAGAGAGGAGAACCGAAGGGTCGAGGTGAGGATCCTTACTACCAAAGCGTTGTCAGGGGACAATCCGGTGG
>JAFNAG010000356.1 GCA_017860135.1 Acidobacteriota bacterium | reverse complement strand
GCGGCCGCTGATCCGTCCTTGCCGAGGATGTCCTGTGCCGCCAGTTGGAACGCGCTGACCAGTTCCGAAGAATTATTTGCGGTAAGGAACAGCCCTCCACCGTTCGTCGCGGTGTCCTGCATCAACTGATCATTGATTACCTGCTCGTCCGCGAACCCGATCGTATAGGTTTCTACATTGTTCTTCTTGGTGTAACCGGCGGGTTTGGTGTAATCAGGACGTAGATCGATTTCACGCAATGCCAGCGCGACGTCGTCGAGATAGTCGGAGCCCGCCGACTCATACTGGTCGACGCCGGAGGCCGGAAGCGGCTTGCGGTCATGGGTACGGCAATTGGCGCCGGCAACCGCGCAATCGCCGTCATAGTCGAGCAAGGCGCTGCCGAGATTGCTGTTTTCGTTCTGGTCTCCCTGGGGCCGTCCGTCGGTCATGAGTACCGCGAAGCTGCGCTGGCAGTAATATTGGATCGGTGCAGGCGGCGTGGCCACGCCGCTCGAATTGAGATAGGCGTGGGCAGTAGGGAAGACTTGTGCCACGGTACGCGTCACTGCGCTCGGGCCGGGATGCAGCGTCAAGTTGCCGGAGTATGGGGTTACGAAGTACCTGCCTATGTCGGCAAGTGTTTCCGCGAGTGGGGTATTGCCGCCCGGAGTCAATGTGTCGATCTTGCCCTTGATGTTATTGCGCTTCGTGGTGTTCAGGTCGTCCATTACATCGAGCAGCGTGCCGCCATTGCCGTTGTTGTAGGTGAACAGGCCGAGCCGGACGCGCAGTAAGTCGAAGGAGTCGATCACGCTCTTCGCTGCAGTTCGGGCGACTTCGATGCGGGTCTGGGTACCGGACTTGCGTTGGGCATTGGCGCCGAAATTCGCGGCCGACGTGTAGTTCGGCGCCGAGCCAAAGTACCAGTTGAGGTAATTGCCCGTATAGACGGCATCGAGGTAGCCGCTGCCGGGATAGTTGCAGTTCGTAAACCCGGCTCCGCAGGTACCGCTGGACGATGAGGCAGTGTCGGCATTGAGGCGTGCGTTGTATTTCAGGACGGGATTGAAGCACTTCTGTCCCGCTGCCGTGCCGAAGGAATAGGTAGTACCACTCTTGCGAATTGCCGGCGTCCCGTCGGTCTTGATGATGATGTCGAAGGTCTGCGCATCGTTCAGTGTGTCTATGGTCGCTGCCCCCCCCGCGAGCACGTTGAGGTCCGGGCAACTGGCAAGATAGGTCGTTCCGGCATCGAACGGCGCATCAGGAACGATGTTGCTCATGGATCCCGAGGTATCGAGCATGAACATGATGTTCGGTTTGGCCTGGGTCTTTACCGCCATCGGGACATCGGAGATGTCCGTTGCGTGGGCAAGCGGCGCGGCCATTGCGCAAGCGACGGCGATGGCCAGCACGCGCGCGGCAATGCGTCGACTTGTCAATTCTTGTGGCGTGTTCATTTGCTGCTCCTTCGGCCGGAAGGGGATCAGATCGTGTCAGCGATTCAGGATCGCCTGCACATAGGTTTCGGTGGCGCGCGGGCCGGCGACCCGTATCGTCACTCGATAGTAGATGGTTGCGGCCGCGGTGAACTTGGCTGCGCCGGCCTTCTTGCTGCCACCGCTCAGGCTGCCCTCGGAGAAACACTTGCCGACGATGTCCGTTACCGGGGCGGGCCCTTCGCATAGCCGGTCGATCACGTACTGTACCGAGTATCCCGATGGAAGAGTCAGCCCCGTCACAGTGGGCACAGACGACCAAGTAATGGAAGTGGGCACGCCCTTGGCATCCTCGTTGGTAAAACCTGTCGGGTAATAAATGCACTCATTGGAGCAGCCGGCGGGAAACTTGTCGTCCGAGGAGCTTGCCAGGATGGCCGCCAGATTGCTGGTCGCGGCCTCGACTCCGACATCGGCCAGTTGAATCGTGGTCTGTTTGAAGGCCAGGTTTCCCGTGAGAAGGTTGGCAGTATCGACGGACCGCACGAGCGCAACCGCGGCGATCGTCAGCACCACCAGCATGATGAGGGCGAATAGCAGTACGGCACCCCTCTGCCGGCAGGCAGCAGGAAGGGGCGCGCTACTCAAGGATTGTTGTTCCATATCGTGTTTCTCATCGGAATCGTGGTGAGATAGGCCCGGTAACGATATTTGCGATCGTCGCCGCTGAAAGTAACGCTGGGCCCGGAATTCCATAATGTCAGTGACGCCGGCCCCGAGTAGTCCCTGTCGTATTGCGTGCCGCGGGCGACCAAGGCCAGACGGATCGCCACCATTTCCCTTTCTGATGAAGGTGTGGTGCTGTCGAAGGTATCCAGATCGCCATTACCGTCTGAATCCCGCCCGTACTGTGCCCGCATGGCGACAATACCGCTGGCGATCTGGACGGGATTGTTCGTGCCGGGAATCTGGTTCAGATCCTGCATCATCAGATTGCCGCCCTGCACGTAGTAGCGCTTGTTGACCATGGAGCCTAGCGTGCGGACCTTGGCCCCGGCCGTGTAGCCGCCCGTCGGAAAGATATTGGTACCCGCCGGTGGGTTGAAGGGGTAGTCGGTCGCATCAGCGTCGTGGGTCAGCGCCCATTGCAGGCCATCCTGCGTCGTGTTGGCGACGCCCGGTGAGGCGATCACACCATTGGCGGAAAGCTGCATCAGAGTGCAAGACTTTCCGGGCTGTGATATGAGAACCATGTCCTTGTCTTTGTAGCCCTTCCCGTAATTCACTTGCAGTGTCGTGTCGGGATCCGACGTCGCCACGTCTTGCTGAAGAATTGAAGCAATGCTTCCGTACGCTGAGAGGCTATACCGCACCTCGATCTGGTCGGATTGGGTGGTCGAGTCGTAGGAAATGACGACTGGCAGCGCCGAATAGGTCACCGTCTTCGGATCCGCGTTCTCGTTGTAGCCTTGCATTTGCGTGCAGTCGGTGCCGGTAAGCCCGTAACCGGAAATGCGCAGATCTCGCTCCATCGAGAACATCGCCAACTGGCCGTTGATCTGAGCGTCGGCCCCCGACGTGATGAGGCGTTTCTGTCCCTCCGAAAAGGCAAAAACCTGCATCATGACGATGACGGCAATCGTGCCCACAGCGAGGCCGACCATCAATTCAATCAACCCTACCCCTCGCTGGTCGGGGCTTGGGGGGAGCCTGTGTTGTTTGTCTAGCATGTGATGATCTCCGGCTAACCGTTGATCTGCGCAGCGGTCACGTAAGAATGAGGCGAGGCATCCTGGGGCCCCTGCCAGCAAACCGTGACGGTAACCAGGTGGGTGGCGGAATCGACGGTGATTCTCGGTTTGGCCGTGGCGGAACCGGGCAGTGTTCCCAGTATCGTTCCCGAAGTCGTGGTACTGCCGATCCAGGAAATCACTCTTGCGTTTCCCGAATCGGTGCCGCTTATTCCGCAGTTCGTGCCATTGGCGCGATGTGCGTATGACAAGAGATTGGCATGATTGTCGGCCCACATGACGCCGATGATCTGGTTCGCCAGGAAGGCGGCATCGGCGCGCATCTTCGCCTGGGTCGTATTACGGATGGAGGCGGCCTGAAGTCCGATGATGGCAAGCACACCAAAGGAAAAAATCAGAATCGCGACGAGTGCCTCGAGCAGCGTCGCCCCACATTGGCGATGGACGGTTATCGGTTTCACGGCGTTTCCTGTCAGCAGTGTCTGGGATCCGCCGTGTCGCTCACGGCAGGGTCGCACAGTCGCACCTGGCCTGCGGTCGTAATCGTCAGGCGCAGATCACGGCTGTCCGATGCCGGCAGTGCGTTCGAATCGACGGCGATGGTGCTGATCGCTGAAGCCAAAGAGGTGGCTGCGATGCGGCCGAAGCCATCGAATGCGATGGTGGTGGCTGCGGCTCCTGCACTGGTGGAGGCGTTGAGCGTAACTGTGGCTGCGCCGGCACCCGAATAGCGCTGAATCGTCTTCGGGTCGCTCCCGGTCGCGCTGGAACTGTCCGTCGGAGCGGCCGGGGCGACGTCGCACAGGCCGGCCGGGTTGCCGCGGCTGACGACCCAAGAGGCTCCGGTCGACGATAGCGCGCACGTTGCCGAGAGGGAGTCAACCAATTGGAAACGGACGACCGCGTTGCGGCGCAATGCTTCCGCGCGGGCCAAATTGATGCCATTCATCGCAGACTCTGCAGCCCTTCGGATCTGCGCGTTCTGAATCGCCAGCCTGAATTCCGGGACTGCCAATGAGATCAGAATGCCCAGCACCGCCAGCGTAATCATCAGTTCGATCAGAGTGAACCCGCTGTCATGAGAGCACTTCAGGCACATGATCCGTCTTTCCTGATCAACCAACAATTGGTGGAGGTGGTGCCCCATTTCGTACCGGTAGTCGCGCGGGAATTGCTTTCGGTCAGGGTGTACACGAAATCACCCATCCCGTCGTCAGTTCTACCTGTCGCCGTAAGAGTGAAGGTTTGGCCTGCGGTAGTGCAGGTGTACGTAAAGTGCTTCAGAGCCGGCATCGCCACGCCGCAAGCGGGGGGCGTTGCGCCGTAATTGCGGTTGTCCTGGTAGTACTGCTCCAACTTTACGCGGAGGTCGGCCAAGGTCGCCGTTGCCTCCGTAATCTTTCCGCGCAGGATGTAGTCGTTGTAACTGGGCAGGGCAATCGAGGCGAGAATAGCGACGATCGCCACCACCATCATTAGTTCGATGAGAGTGAACCCAGTCTCCTGAAGTGGGCGGGTGCGAACTGTGAACGCCATCATTCATCTCCGGCGCCGTGCAGTCGCAGTTTGCGGTTGCGTCTGCCCGGCTGTATGTTTGTTCGGTCATAGGCAGCGTCGGTGAGCCGCCATATGGAGCGCTTCGTCGGTTGCAGCCTAATAGATGACACTGTCGGCAATCTATGTACCGACGACAGGCGGCGGTCGGCATCGGACAATCGGCAATTCGCGAATCTCTGGCTTCTAGCGCTGTTCTCTCTTGGGCTTGGGCACACGAGCAAGTGCCCTTGAGAACCGTTGCGTGGCGGCCGACCTACGCTATTGCGACCTACGCCATTGCGTTGCGACGAAAGGGGCAGTTCCAGTAGAATACGCGGCACGTACGGCTGCTGTAGCTCAGTTGGTAGAGCAACTGATTCGTAATCAGTAGGTCGCCAGTTCGAATCCGGCCAGCAGCACCACAATCTCCCGCACTATCCCCCAGGATCGGTTTCCGCCCACGCAACGTCGCGGCAACGAGGTCCGCTCCCTGCAAGCCCGTTAGAATGGAGGCACGAGAGCGCAGAC
>JAFNAG010000355.1 GCA_017860135.1 Acidobacteriota bacterium | reverse complement strand
GTCGCCATCGTGGCGTTGAAGAAGGCCGAGGATGCGGACGATCTGGTCGTGCGGCTTCAGGAACGGTATGGCCGTCCTGCCCGGACCCGCGTCAGATTCCCGGGCACGGTCTCCGCTGTGCGGGAAATCAACGCCGCAGAGGAACCGATAGGCGCATTTCCCTGGTCCGGCGACGAAATCATCGTCGATCTCAAAGCGTACCAGCCGCGCACGCTGGCGGTGCGCCTGCGGCCTTCGTCTGGGAGCAAGCCTGCGCGGCCTGCCGCGATGCCGCTCAATCTGCCTTTCAACCTTGACGGGATCTCCGGCGACGGGCGCCGGGAGGATGGAGATTTTGACGGTAAAAAGCAGACTCTGGCTGCCGAGTTGTTGCCCGGGAACCTGCAACTGCATGGCGTGCCGTTCGAATTCGGGTCCGGCGCTCCAGGCGCGTTGAATGTCGTGGTGCCTGGAGGGCAGCAGATCGCGCTGCCTCCCGGATACGATCGCATTTACATCATCGCGGCTGCCGTGGGCGGCGATATCCCGGCCAGATTCCGAACCGCGTCAAAGGCCGGCTATCCGGAGGCGCTGGGCGACGTGATTGTGCGCGAATGGGAAGGACCCGTAGGACGCTGGTTCACTCCCCTCAAGGACACACGCCTGTTCCGTGAAGTCTACGTGCCGCCGATGCGCGGGCAGTCATGGACGCAGGACGCGATCCAGTCGGATCTCATCGTGGGTGTGGATCCGGCGACCGGCGTCCTGCAGGGCATCGACCGGATCAGGCCCGGATTCGTCAAGCGCGATGAGATCGCGTGGGCCGGCGCCCACCGGCATTTTCCCGGCGGCAATCAGCCGTACATCCCGAGCTACCTGTTCGTCTACGCCATCGATCTCCCCGCGGGTTCGGCCGTGCTGCATCTCCCGGACAATGATCGTCTGCGAATCCTGGCAATGACCGCGGCGCGGCGGCCCGCCCTTCTCAGGCCTGCAGGAGTCTTGTATGCTCCAGACCTGCCCGAACCGGGCCTGGGATTCTCCGGTCCGAACACCGGCGCACCAAGATGAGTGGCGATTTCAGGCACCAGGAATTCGGGTCGTCGGTGCGAGGATTGCGCTGGTGGATGATCAGCCTGGTGTTTCTGGCGACCCTGATCAACTTTATTGACCGGCTGACAATTTCCGTGCTTGCCCCGGTGATCACGGTTCAGTTCGGCCTGACCAATCTCCAGTTTGCCAGCATCAGCACGTGGTTCCTGATCGCCTACACAGCCAGCCAGGGCATGTCCGGCAAATTTTATGACCGCGTCGGCACTCGCCGGGGCTTTGCCGTCTCCATCCTGATCTGGTCGGCTGCGGCCATGAGTCATGCCTTCGCGCGCGGCCTGGCCAGCCTGAGCGTCCTGCGTTTCGTCCTCGGGCTCGGCGAAGCGGGCAATTGGCCCGGCGCCGCCAAAGCGGTTGCCGAGTGGTTTCCCGCGCGCCAACGCGCCCTCGGCATGGGCATCTTCAACAGCGGGGTTTCGATCGGCTCGATTCTCGCGCCTCCGCTGATCGTCTGGCTGCAGTTGCGGTTCGGATGGCAGGCAACTTTCCTGGTCACCGGCAGCCTTGGCTTCGGATGGCTGGTTCTGTGGCTGCTTTTCTACGAGACGCCGGAGCGGCACCGGGCCATCTCCCGCGAAGAGTACGCGATCATCAGGGACGGCAGGCCTTCATCCTCCGCTGAAGCCGTGGGCTGGAGCCGGCTCCTGAAACACCGTCAGGTCTGGGCGATCGTGATCTCACGATTTCTCACCGACCCGGTCTGGTGGCTGTACATCACCTGGCTGCCGCTCTACCTTGCCAACGTGCGCGGTTTCAGCCTCAAGGAGATAGGGATGTTCGCATGGGTCCCATTTGTCTCCGCCGATGCGGGAAGCCTGCTTGGCGGCTGGGCATCGGGTTACCTGATGTCCCGCGGGCACACTACGAATTTCTCCCGGAAAGCCGTGATGCTTGCAGGCGCGGTGCTGATGCTGGCCGGCATCCCTGCCGCGCTGGCGGAAAGCGCGAGCGGCGCACTGGCGTTCATCAGTGTGGTTACGTTCGGATTTCAAGCCTGGATCAACAACGTTCAAACCACACCCAGCGATTTTTTCCCGGAGCATGCCGTCGCGTCCGCGGCGGGACTGGGTGGTGTGGGTGCCGGGGCCGGCGCAATCCTGTTTACGCTCGCGACCGGACTCGTTGTCGACCTTATGCATTCCTATACGCCTATCCTGATCACGGCAGGTCTGCTTCCGGTGCTGGGAACAACAGTGTTTTTCCTGCTCAGCGGGCCGATCCGCCAGATAGGGCTGATCCCGCCGGTCGAGAGGAAACGTGAGGCGTGAACAGACCCCCAGCGTGAAGCGGCGGCGCGCACACGCAGAAAGGATATGGAACAATGAAACCACGCAGGTACGTATTCAGCACGAAGGAGACAATACACTATCGTTTCCCGACGCACGCCAACGACCTGGTGATGGATCGGGCGGAGGCGGAAACCTCTGAAGTCTTCCTCGTCGTTCTCGAACCGGGCGAGAGCCCTCCGCTGCATCTGCATCATGATGCCGAACAAGTCTTCTACGTGATCGAAGGCGCCGGTATCTTGCAGATCGGAGAGGCTTTGGAGCCATATCCGGTGAATCCGGGAGATGTCGTGCGCATTCCGCCGCGCACACTTCATAAGATTCAATGCAACAGCCCGAGGCCGTTGCGCTACCTGAGTGTGGATTGCTTTGTGCGCGGCAGGCCGGATGACGAGCCCACGTGGGAGAGCCACGTGAGGACAATGTGCCTCCGGCATGGCTGGGATTTCGAAAAGGTCAAGAAATAGCCGCTCGCCTTTTTTGCACTAAGTACTCACTGATTCGATCTGGAGGCGGGGCACGCCTGCAAAATCGCTGGCGTTGCAGGTGAGAAGGACTGCTTCCAGGCAGGACGCCGTCACTCCGATGGCAATATCGGCGGCACGCCGCCGCGGAGAGCCGAGATTTCGAAAAACCTCAGCCGCGACCGTCGCGATCTCCTCGGAAAACGGAACCACGCCATCTTCAAAGAACAGGGAACGTGCAACCGCCAGCTGCTCCGGCGTCCGCGGTCCTCTCGAGAACTCATACCAGGCAGCCGCGCTGATTTGAATGTCCGCTTCCGATTCCGCAAGCCCCAACAGCCGGGCCCGTTCCGGACCTGCGGAGGAGAGCGCCACAACCAGGAATTCGGTGTCGAGGTGATACAGCATCAGAGTTCTTCGTCCTGAGCTTTCAACCGGCGAATCTCGTCTGCAGCATCATGACCTTGGAAAAGATCTATGAGGCGCAGCAGGTTGCTCCGGCGCTCACGGCGGCTTTGCGCAGGAATGCCGAACACGGCATCCCGGTGGCGCAGCACCGCCCTGCGAATGGCTTCAGAGGTCGAACACCCATAGCGCGCGGCGAGCTGCCGTGCCGCCCGCCGGCTCTCCTCATCAAGGATCAAACTCGTTCGTTGCATATTATATGCATATCATATATACATAAAACACTCAACCGGGATTCAGTGCAGGAGTGCAAGGATGCCCTGTTCGGCGCCCGCCAGGCGACGGACTGGATCTTGATAGGACAGCGCCGCGCCGATACCCCATCGGATTCCGAAATGTGATTCTTGCGGATCAGCACCCGGATTTTTGTAATAATGGGACAGCTGGCGCGTTTATGGGGTGAGGCGACCGGATATGGGAACAGCCAGCCATGCATACGACGCGCAGCCCAAAGTCATGACAACGCCGGCAGGTTTCGCCGAACTGTACGAACTCCGCTACGGCGCGGTATACCGCGTCGCGCTCCGCATCACGGGCAACCTCATGGACGCGGAGGACGTTCTGCAAACCGTTTTTCTCCGAATCCTTTCACGGCGAGACCGCCCGGATACCGCTCATCTGCCGGAGGCCTACTTCCGGCGCGCGGCCGCCAATGCCGCCGTGGATCTGCTGCGCCGCAGGGCGACGCACGCGGAGTCCCAACTCGACGAAACCTCTCCGCACGCGGCCTTTGAGAGCCCGGCGTTCTTGAAGGAGCGGCTGCGGCGCGCCATTGCCGCGCTGGAGCCGGGCGATGCGGAGATGTTCCTGTTGCGTTATGTCGAGGGGCTGTCGAACGGGGAATTGGCCGAGATGTATGACCTGGAGAAGAACAACATCGGCGTTCGGCTGCATCGTATCCGGCAGACGCTTCAAGCTGAGATGAACCGATAAACGGGAGGCCTGCGATGTCTGAAGATCGTTTGAGTAAGGCTTTGGAAGCGATGAAGGACGAAACCGTTGATCCCGGGCTGCTGGCCGGGGCACGGGTGCGCGTGTGGGAGAAGCTGGAAAAGGCCGGCGCGGCGGCGTGCGTCGAGTTCCGGCCCGGATTTCGCGACTACATCGAGGGGCGGCTTGCCGACAACCGCCGGCTGTTGATGGAGGACCATCTCAGCCGCTGCACGCACTGCCGCGCGCAGCTTGGCGAAATGAAGGGCGAGCGGAAGGTGGTCGCCATGCCGCAACGGCGTGCCGGAAAGTGGGGGCGGTGAGGGGGAAGTGGTCCGTACCGGACCGGGCGACCGTGCCGTGCTGCGGCTCGCCGACGGTTCCCGGGTTGACGTCAACGAGCGAAGCGAGCTGTTCGTGAATGCGGCATGGAGCGGCGAGACGGTTCATCTGCAGCGCGGAGATATTATTGTTCAGGCGGCCAAGCAGCGCCGCGGCCGACTGCGCGTGCAGACCCGCGACTCGGTCGCATCGGTCAAAGGAACCGTGTTCGCCGTGTCCGCCGGCTTCGCCGGGACGGTTGTCTCGGTAGTGGAAGGGGCAGTGGAAGTTGCCCAGCCGGGGAACGAAGTCGTCTTGAGCCCGGGTGAGCAGGCGGCCTCGAGTCCCGCACTCATGACTTCGGTACAGGATGCCGTCTCCTGGAGCCCCGATGCCGAAAGCTACTACGAGCTGCTGGCTTCGATTTCGAAGATCGAGAAGCAGATCGCCGAACTTCCCGCGCCGGCATTGCGCACGCAGTCGCGCCTGCTGCAATACCTGCCCCCGAACGCTGTCGTTTACGGGGCAGTTCCGAACCTCAGCGGCACCATCCGGCAGGCAATGGCGCTGGCCGAACAGCAATCGGCGGACAATCCGGTTTTCGGCCAATGGTGGAATTCCAGCACCGGCCAGGAATTGAGGAAACTGATCGACCGCATCCAGGCGGTCACTCCGCTTCTCGGGGAAGAGATAGCCTGCATGTTCGCTTCGGGCGCGCCGGAACTGTCGGGGCAGATCCCGCTTATCATGAGCGAAGTTCAGCCGGGAAAGCGCACCGAGCTGGCGAACGCTCTGGACGCGCTGGGCGCCGAGGCGGGCCAATTCCCGCTGCCGTATTCTCTGACTGACTCGCTGCTGGTCGTCTCCGACTCACCGGAGCACTTGCAGTGGGGGATCCGCCACCTGGGTGAGGGCGCGTCCAGCGCCTTTGCCGCGGCGGTCGCGACCCGCTATGAGCGCGGCGCAGGCTGGCTGCTCGGCGTCGACATGGAGCCGGTCGTCGCCGAGGCCTCCGGCACCGAAGAAGCTGCGATCCTGGGAGCAGGGCAGTTGAAACATCTGTTCGTCGAGCAACGCGGAATCCAGGGGATCGAGGAGAACGAAGTCTCCCTGACCTTCAAAGGTCCGCGCATGGGCATGGCTTCCTGGCTGGCGGACGCCGGTTCCGGAGGCGCAGCCGAGTACCTCTCGGGCGACACGGTTTTTGCGATCTACGCCTCCACCCGCGAGCCGCGGCAGCTGTTCGAGGAGATTACCGCACAGCTGGCGAAACTGGATCCATCCTTCGGCTCGGAACTGGCCCAGGCGGAGGCAAAGCTGGGTATCAGCTTCTCAAACGATCTGGCAGCCGCCCTCGGCACCGAATCGGCGTTTTCCGTGGAAGGTCTCTCTCTCAACGGCCCGGTCTGGACACTGGCCGCGCTGGTAAACAATCCAGCGGGTCTCGACAGCACCGTGCGTAGGCTCGTAGATGTGGCAAATGCAGAGCTTGCCGCCGAAGACCCGGCAAAGAAAATCATCATCGAGCAGGAAACCGCAGACGGCAGAACCTGGACGACTATGAAGTCGGGCATCACCCCGTTTATGGTTACTTGGACTTATGACCGCGGCTACCTTGTGGCGGCATCTGACCGTGCCGCGGCTTTGCGTTCGATCGCCAACCGCAACGGGGGCCTGCCCCTGGTCTGGTCCTCGGCCTTCCAGCAGCAGCTTCCTTCCTCAGCCGGATTGCATCCGTCCGGTTTTGCATGGCTGAATACGAAGGGCGCATTGCAGGGATTGGCAGCATTTGTGCAAAGCGCGGCCCTGCAGCAGCTGATTTCTGAGCGCGATCCTATTCTGGTGGTTTTCAACGGGTCTTCTGAACAAATTCACTCCGCCAGTCGTACTCGTATTTCGGGATTGGTCATGGATGCGATGCTGATGCAGAGCCTGGGCCAGTCCGGAATTTCCCGGTAGGGGAGCGCACAACCAGGAATACGCTGAATGACATCGCCGGTTGTAGAACTGGACAACCTCAAGGTGAAACTGGGACGGCGGGAAATCCTTCGCGGGATTTCCTGCCGTCTTGGCGTTTCGGGTCAGGGGAGAGCCGTTGGACTGCTGGGCCCCAACGGCGCGGGTAAATCCACGCTTATATTGACTTTGCTGGGTTTCCACCGGGCTGTCGAGGGCCGCGCACGCGTGCTGGGGCTCGAATGCGGGCGACAACTGCGCGAAGTCCGGTCCCGCATAGGGTACATGCCCGAAACCGATTCGTTCATCGGCAACATGACGGCCGTCACGTTCCTCCGGCTCTTGGCCGAACTCTCGGGCCTCCCCAAGGAGGCCGCCCTCGAAAAGTCGCATGAAGTGCTTTTTCACGTAGGACTTGGCGAGGCGCGCTACCGGCAGCTGAGAACCTATTCGCAGGGCATGAAACAGATGGCGAAGCTGGCTCAGGCCCTGGTGCATGGCCCCGAGCTGGTTATTCTTGACGAGCCTACCAATGGACTCGACCCTGCAGCGCGCCAGCGCATGCTGAAACTGGTTCGCGAAATGAAGGAAGAACAGGGAATGAACGTGCTCCTCTGCTCACACCTGCTGCGCGATGTGGAGCAGGTGTGCGACGAAGTCGTTATCATGAAGGACGGATTGGTCGCGCACGAGTGCAACCTGGAAGAAGAACGCCGCTCGAATAAGTGCTTCGTTGAACTCGAGGTCACCGGCAACGATTCAAACCTCCGCACCGCGCTGCCCGGGATCGGTGCTGACGGCGTCAGCGAGGGGAGCGGACGCTGGCGCATTGTGCTGCCACCAAACGTCGAGGTCCAGGCTGTCTGGGATCTGATGGCGCAGGAGAACCTGCTGGTTCGCAAACTCTCCCACCGCCGCGATACACTCGAAGAGATCTTTTTAAAGGCCATGGGCCATATTACCCACACTCCCGGGGAGGGGGTGGGTGTTGGGTGATGGGTGTTGGGTATGGAGGATGGGAATCAGGAAAATGAACAGGGGACTTAATGATTGGGATTCTGGGTTAGGGAGTCTGGATTTGAGCTTATCGAATAGAGATTATGGACCAGGGATTGGGAATTCTTGGTTATTGGATAAGCATTGTGGACTAGATGGCAGGGAATAGTCATTGTTAGTGGCGGATTATGGGAGTGGACCAGGGAATGTGGATTGGGGATTATGGGATGGGGACTGTGGATTAAGGAGTAGGTCTTAGCGCTTGACAGATAAGAACTGTGGATTAGTGAATAGGTTTTGGCGCTTGACAGATAAGGACTGTGGACCAGGATCCGGGGGCTAGCGAAAAGAGATTGGGCGTGAGGAAATGGGGATCATGTGATCAGCGTGGCGTGATTGGTTAGAAAATCGGCGGCCGGGATCCCCCCCAACACCCAAGACCCGACACCCAGGACCCAGTCCCCAGCACCCAGCACCCAACACCCAGCACCCGGTAAGGGGAGCGGGAGACTCGGATGGCGGTATACAGGCGCGGTTACAGCAGGTATAAGGGGCGGATAACGGGACGCTGGACCCGTTTCATGGTGCTCCCCCGCTTTGCATGGCGCCGCCTGTTCCAGCAGCGGCTGGTTGTCCTGCTCCTCGTCTCGGCGATGGTCTGGCCGCTGCTGTGCGCAGGATTCGTATATATCAGCAACCACGCAGAGCTGCTGAAGGGACTCGATTCGGAGTTCCAGCGTTTTGTCGAAGTCAGCGGCAACTTCTTCATAATTTTCATGAATGTTCAGGCGCTGTTCGCGGTCTTTCTCGCGGCGCTTGCCGGCCCGGGGCTGATTGCTCCCGATCTTGCGAACAATGCGCTGCCGCTCTACTTCAGCCGTCCGGTCACCCGCGCCGACTATGCGCTGGCCAAGCTCGTCGTGCTGTTTGGCATGCTCTCGATCGTAACCTGGGTGCCCGGGTTGGTCCTGTTCGGCATGCAGGTAGGCATGGCCGGCGGGTGGTGGTTTTGGTCGAACTGGTCCCTCGGATTCGGGATCTTCAGCGGCTTTGCGATCTGGGTGCTTCTGGTCAGCATGGTGGCGCTGGCGGGCTCCGCTTACGTGAAATGGCGCATGGTGGCCGGCGGGCTTGTGCTCGGATTTTTCTTCATCCTGGCCGGCGTGGCCACGATGATCAACGGTGTATTCCGTGTGACATGGGGGCACGCCCTGAATCCGGCGTGGGCGGTGAACCGCCTGTGGTTCGCGCTACTTTCCGTCGATCCTCCCGATGGACCGGGCGTCGTGGCGTGCGTCTCCGTACTGGCGGGGATTACCCTCTTTCTTGCTCTTGTGCTCGAACGCAAACTTCGGCCGGTGGAGGTGATCCGGTGAACGCACCTGCGGTGATCTTCGAAGAAGTTTCGAAGTTCTATGGTGAAGTTCTCGGCGTCAACCGGGTTACGCTGCGCATTCCGCCGGGCATCACCAGCCTTGTCGGCCCCAACGGTTCGGGCAAGACTACCCTGATGAATCTGATGACGGGACTCATTCATCCCGATCATGGGTCCATCCTCATGCGCGGGATTTCGCCGAGGGACCCTGAGCGGCTCATGCGCATCACCGGCTATGCAACGCAGTACGACGCCGCACCGCGCCGGGCCACCGGATTCAGCTTCATTACCACCGGACTGCTGCTGTTCGGTTACAGCCGCGCCGAGGCGGAGGAGAAGGCGTGGAAGGCGCTCGAGCGCCTGAGCCTCACCGATGCGGCACACCGCAGGATCGCTGCGTACTCCAAGGGCATGCGGCAGCGCGTCCGTCTGGCACAGGCGATCGCTCACGAACCCGAGCTTCTGGTGCTCGATGAGCCGCTCAACGGACTGGACCCCCTGGTCCGCGCCGAAACCATCGCGCTGTTCCGCTCCTGGGCCTCTGAGGGCAGGCACGTGATCCTGTCCAGTCACGTGCTCCAGGAGGTGGATGTTATCAGCGACCAGGTGGTGCTCATCGCCAACGGCATGATCCTCGCCGAAGGCGAGATCCGCAACGTTCGTGAGGAAATACACGAGCGCCCCAGCCAGTTCATCATCCGCTGCCCCGATGCCTCGCGCATCGCGTCGCTCCTGTTCAACGAGGACCACATTTCCGAAGTCCGGCTGAATGACGACCGGATGGGATTGCTTGTGATGACTCGCGACCACCGCCAGTTCTCGCTTGCACTCGGCCGCATCGCGTCCGCCGGCCACAGGATCGATGGCGTCATCCCCGCCGACGAGAACGTGGACGCTTTGTATGAATACCTGATCGG
>JAFNAG010000354.1 GCA_017860135.1 Acidobacteriota bacterium | reverse complement strand
CCCGGCGCGGAGATCTGGCTCGATCTCGGCAGCGTGGCGAACATCGCCGAAGTGGCGGTGAACGGCAAGCCCGTAGCCGCGGCCTGGCGCAAGCCCTTCCGTGTGAATCTGACCGGCGCACTAAAGGCCGGCGCGAACACCCTGGAAGTGAAGGTGGCCAACGTCTGGGTGAACCGGATAATCGGCGACCAGCAGCCCGGCGCCACGAAGATCACTACGGTTCAGTCCTACCGGGCCAATTCGCCCTTGCTGCCTTCCGGATTGCTGGGGCCCGTAAAAGTGGTCAGCGTGACTAAGTAGTTTCCGTCTCGAAACTCCTTTCTGAGCCCCGAAGGGGCGAACAGAGAATAGCCCCGGGCGTAAGCCCGGGGGGTGGGGCGGCGATGGAAGGAGCCCTGAAGGGGCGACACAAAATAACTGCAATCATGGATCTTGCGCCCCTGCCGGGGCTTCTTAATATGCAATGTCCTTCCGGGGGCTTGCGCCCCCCGCTATTATCTCGCCGCCCCTGCCGGGGCGTCGCGTTATGGAGTTTCGCGGCAGAAACCGATTAGGGATATTGGAGGAGAAAGAACCATGAATTCATCGTTCAACCGTTCTTCGACGAGGCTGACGCGGCGCGAAATTCTTGCCCTGGGCCCGATGGCATTGGCGGGCGCTGCCGTACTGCAGAGGCTCGCATTTGCGCAGTCCGGCGAGACGGAGTTCGTGGAAGTCAAAACGAGGCACGGCAGCCTGCGCGGTGCCCGTGACATAGGCGTGGCCATCTTCAAAGGCGTGCCCTACGGTGGTTCTGTTTCGGGAGCTAACCGTTTCAAGGCCGCGCCTCCGCTGAAGCCCTGGACCGGAATTCGCGACGCGCTGCAACTCGCTGCGCCTTCCCCGCAGCCGGGCAGAACGGGTTCCGCCCGCGAACCCGCGCCGGACGAGGATTGCCTCTTCCTGAACGTGTGGTCCCCCGGGCCCGCCGGACGAAAGCGGCCGGTCATGTTCTACAGCCACGGCGGCGCATTCACCTCCGGCTCCGGCGGGTCGGCTTATCAGGATGGCGCCAACCTGGCGCGCACCTGCGATGTCGTCGTGGTGGCCAGCAATCACCGCCTCGGCCTCATGGGGTACCTTTATCTGGGCGATCTGGGCGGCCAGGAATACGCCACTTCGGGTAACCAGGGCATGCTGGATATTCGCGACGCGCTCAAGTGGGTGCACGAGAATATCGATGCCTTCGGCGGCGATCCCGATAACGTGATGATCTTCGGCGAAAGCGGCGGCGGCGGCAAAACATCGTGCCTCTATGCCATGCCATCAGCCGCGCCCTATTTCAACAAGGCTTCCATCGAAAGCGGCCCCGGCATCCGCATGATGCCGCGCGCGGCGGCTGCCGAAACCACGCTCATGCTGTTGAAGCACCTCGGCCTGGAAAAGAGCGACTGGCGCAAGCTGCTCGAAGTGCCGCTGGATAAGCTCGTTGCCGCGCAGGGATCGCTCGGTCAGAGCCCCGGCGGCGGTCCGCTGACCATGACCGGCGGACGCAAGGGCATGACCGGCGGCGACCGCCCGGGCGGATTCGGACCCATCATCGACGGCGCCGTTCTGCCGCGGCATCCTTTTGATCCGGAGGCACCCGCCATTTCGAAGAACAAGCCCCTGATCATCGGCTACAACCGCGACGAGACTATTTTCTTTCTGCAGCGGAATACCGAAGTCTTCAATTTGACCGATGCGACCCTGAAAGAACGGCTGGCGCGGGAAGCCGGCGCCAACGCGGATACGGTGAAGGAGTAATACAATCGTGAACAGACGCAACTTTGCAGTGCTGCTGTCAATCGTCTTAATCACTCTGCCATTTGGAGCGGCGCTGCTTTTCGGCGGCGCCTCGGAAAAGACGGACTTCTCCGTTCAAGGGCTCCGCTGCGAGTACCTTTCGAACCCTTTGGGCATTGACGTCCAGAAGCCGCGGTTGAGCTGGCTTCTCAATCCAGCGGCCAACGTGCGCGGCCAGAGCGCGTATCGCATACTCGTCGCAAGCACTTCCGAAATCCTGAAAAAGGATCGGGGCGACCTTTGGGATTCGGGCCGGGTCGTCTCCGCCCAGACGGCCTGGATCGAATATGGAGGCAAGCAGCTGGGTTCGGGGCAACGGGTTTACTGGAAGGTCCGCGCTTGGAGCGATGCCGGCAAGGCATTGCCTTGGAGCGCCCAGGCAACCTGGTCGATGGGCCTCCTCCAGCCGTCGGATTGGCATGGGAAATGGATTGGCGAACGGCGCCCGGACGGAACCGTGGAAGGTACGCCGCTCCCCTTTCCCTGGCTACGGAAGACGTTCACCCTGACACAAAAACCCGGAAGGGCCGTGGCCTACGTCAATCCTCTCGGCTACTACGAGTTGTACATCAACGGCAGAAAAGTGGACGACCATGTCCTGAGTCCGGCCGTGAGCGATTACTCCAAGCGGAATCTTTATGTTACCCACGAGGTCGCAGAGTACCTGGTTCCGGGAAAGAACGTCGTTGCGCTTTGGCTGGGCCGGGGTTGGTATGTGAAGGGGCACCCTGGAGTGATTCACGACGGCCCGCTGGTGCGAGCTCAGCTGGAGATTTCACTGGCCGATGGAAACTTGGCCCAAGTCGTCACCGACGAATCCTGGAAGGTCCGGGAAAGTCCCATCACGCCGCTCGGCCGCGGTACGGCATTCGGAGACTACGGCGGGGAGCGCTACGAACCAGGTCTGGAACTGCCTGGCTGGAACACGATAACCCTGGACGATTCCGCGTGGCAGGCGGCCGCGGTGTTCGAACCGCCGCAAGTCTCCACCGCTGCGCAAATGGTGGAACCGAACAGAATAGTGGAAACGATCAAGGCTACCCGGGTTGAAGCCTATCCTCAAGGCGGCTGGATCATCGACATGGGGAGGAACTTCACTGGATGGCTCGAAATTAAACTGCCCCCGATCGCACAGGGAACGACCGTCAAGCTGGAGTTCTCCGACCAGATGGAGCGCGACAAGCCGGCACCTGGAGCTGCCGCCGGAAGAACGGGAGGTGGGTCCACGGGATCCGGCAATGCGCCCGGTCAGAGTGCATCTGGTGGGAGAGGTCCCGGCGCCGCAGCCCAGGCTGGGAGTAATCCACCCGCCGGTGCAACCAGCGCGCGGGGCGCCGCCCCGGCAGCTGCGGCTGCAGGCGCGGCAAGGGGCGGGCGTGGAGGAAATCAAACGGTTTTTCCCAACACGTTCAACCAGCGCGATGAAATTATCGGCAACGGCGCGTCTCTGACTTTTTGCTCGCGATTCAACTATCACGCATTCCGCTACGTGCGCGTTATTGGGGTGGAGACGGCGCCGGACGTTGCCAGCGCCACGGGGTATCTGATTCGCACCGCGTATGAGCGGGCCGGAGAGTTTGCCTCGTCCAACGCGCTTCTGAACCAGATCTATCAGATGGTCACCCGGACCTACGAAGCCCTTTCGCTGGGCGGCTACGTGGTTGACTGCCCGACGCGCGAGCGGCTGGGCTACGGCGGCGACGCCGGAACTTCGATGGAAACCGGCATGTACAACTTCTCCACGGGAGGGTTGTACAACCGCTGGCTCGCCAACTGGCGCGATGCGCAGGTGGCATCCGGCTCGCTGCCGCACACGGCGCCGAACTACCCGAACCAGGGGGGCGGCGGCCCGATGTGGGGCGGATTTGTCGTGACCCTGCCGTGGCGGATGTACCTGCAATACGGCGACAAGGGCGTGCTCGAAACCAATTATCCGATGATCCAGAAATGGCTCGGCTACCTGGATTCGGAGACTAAAGAGGATCTTCTGCTCACACACACGAGCCACGCGATCTCGAACACCTGGAATTTCCTGGGGGATTGGCTGACGCCGAAAGGGAGCTTCAGGGGCAACACCCCTCCCGCGCAGCAAATCAACAGCGTCCATTATGTGTACCAACTGCAACTCGCTTCAAAAATCGCGGGCGTCCTGGGCAAGGCGGCTGACGCATCCGCGTATGACGCGCGCGCAGCCGCAGTTTCGAAGGCGGTCCATCAGCGTTTCTATAACGCCGCCGACTACAGTTACACGAACGGCGATTCGGTCCAGGAGGCTTTCCCTCTCCTTACGGGCATCGTTCCGCCCGAATTGCGCACGGGCGTGATGGAGAAACTGGAGCGTACCATTCGGGTTCAAAACAACGGTCATCTCGATACCGGCATGCATGGAACGTATTTCCTCATCAAGTATCTGATGGAAGCGGACCGCAACGATCTGGTGTTCGAGATGGCCAATCAGAAGGACTTCCCGGGTTGGGGTTACATGCTGGCCAACGGCGCCACCACAAGCTGGGAGAGTTGGACGGGGCAGTCGCACATTCATGACACCCTGATCTCTATCGGCGCATGGTTCATCGAAGGCATCGCGGGCATCCGAAGCGACGGGGGTTCCCCCGGCTTCAAGCACTTTGTGATCAAGCCCGCGGTGGTTGGAGACCTCACTTTCGCCAAAGCCAAATATCGCTCGATCCGTGGTGAAATCATAAGCGACTGGCGGATTGAGAATGGGACCTTCAGGCTGAGCGTCACTGTCCCACCCGGAACGACGGCGACGGTGTTCGTGCCCGGCGAGGGTCCCGTGCGCACGCAGGCGCGGAGATCGCCTTCCGCCGGCGGAAGCGGAGCTCGCAGCTTCGAGGTGGCCGCCGGCACGCATTCGTTCGAGACCGCGCTACGCCCAAACCGGTAGCCCAGGCGTTGGTTTTTCGCCATTACCGATCGTGGTCGGACATGGCCTTGCTGAAAGCAGGATTTTTTTCCACCGCTTACACTCCGATCACGCGACGATCCCTCCTTGGAAAGAAATGGGTGAGCGCAATCTCCGGCGTGGTTGTGCGGATCGCAGTTCGCGAGTACAAATAGGCTGTACTTATATCGGGAGGGGAATGTTCTTGAGGAAGTACATTGGAATTTCAACAATAATCTTCGCAGTGCTTGGGAGCATGGTTGCAGCACCGCAATCTGCCCAGAAGGCAACTACGGCATCCGCGACCGGCGCTGCCGCGTCGGCAGCCGATACCACAACATCCGTTAAGATTGACGGCAATACCATATCGGTTAAATAAGCTGCGCCTTCGATGAAGGGCCGGAAGATATTTGGTGCTGTTGTGCCGTTTGACAGGGTATGGCTTATCGGGGATAAATCGGCAATTGCGTTTCACACCGATGCCGCAACAGGTGAGGACCGCCAGGCCGACGCAGG
>JAFNAG010000353.1 GCA_017860135.1 Acidobacteriota bacterium | reverse complement strand
GGGATTTAAAACCTGTTTCGCAGGGTAGCCGCGTTGCGGCCTATGCATCTGCTCGTGGGTGCCGAAGCGTGTGTGTCCCCGGCGAGAGTATCTGTGCGGAAGTGGTGGATCACATTCTCCTGCGGGCGCGGTTCGAGAGCCGATTTGCCCCCGGCGATTCGCTGCTTGCCCCGAGTATTCTCCTGACTTCCTTGGATGCCGCTCCGCTTTTCCCTTGTACTCGCGATTAGAAACGCTTATAAGCTCTCCGATAACGCAGGGAAATTCCTAATAATGCAGAAGAGCAATGAATGCAGCAACCGCCGGATTTGGCCGGTAATCTCGCCTCGTGTTTGGAGGCCTGCTCGCCGCGGCGCTTTTTCTCTCACCCTTCCTCGGCATCGGAGCGCATGGACAAGCCGGCGGTGCGACCGGCGCCCAGCAGGCTGCCCCCGCCGCGAAAGTCGCCGACGGAAGCAAGGTGCTCAACCTCGAGGATTACGGGCGATGGAATCGCATCGGCTCGACCGCAATCTCGAATGACGGACGATGGATGTTGTGCACGCTCACGCCGAATGAAGGCGACCCGACGCTGCAGGTGAAGGATCTCGACGGTGACAAAACGTTTACGGTGCCGCTTGGAGCGGCGCCCGGTGGCGCGGGACGCGGCGGTGGCGGTGGCCGTGGCGGCGGTGGCGGCGGCAACGCGCCGCAGTTCTCTGACGACTCACGCTGGGCCGCGTATGTCGTGAATCCCCCCGGCGTGCGGGAGGGGAGCCGTGGAGGTCGCGGAGGTCGCGGCGTCCCTGCCCCGACTCCCGGGGGACGAGCCGCCGCGCCGGCCGCGCAAACTCCGCCAACGCCCGGGCGCCTCGAGCTGCTCGACCTCGCGACCGGCGAAAAGACCTCTTTCCCGAACGCGGCATCGTGGAAGTTCTCCGCCGACTCCAGGTGGCTCGCCGTGCGCCTCAACAAGGCCCAGGCGGACGCGAAGTTCAACGGCGCAGATCTCATCCTGCGCGACCTGTCGTCGGGGCTCGACCGCAACATCGGCAACGTCAACCAGTACGACTTCGACCACGCGGGAAAGCTGTTCGCTTACACCGTCGACGCCGCCGACCGGCTCGGCAACGGCATCTACCTCGTCGACCCTGCGACCGGCGAGACGCGCGCCCTCAACACCGCCGCCGCGGACTATGCGCAGCTCGTGTGGAGCGGCGAAGGGACGAGTCTCGCCGTCCTGCGCGGCGACAAGGTAAAGGACATGAAGCAGAAGGCAAACGTGCTCCTTGCCTGGAGCGCGCTCGGCACCGCTGCCGCCAAGCCGTTCGTCTTCGATCCGTCGAAGGATGCGTCCTTCCCAAAAACAATGGTCCTCAGCGAATTCACCGCGCCGCGATGGAGCAAGGACGGCTCCCGCGTGTTCCTCGGGATCAAAGAACAGGAAGCGGAAATTCCCGAGGCGGATGCCATCAAGGCAAACGTGGACGTGTGGCACTGGAAGGATCAGACGCCGCAGTCGGTGCAGATCGTGCAGATCCAGCAGTTGCGCCAGGCGACGCTGCCGGCGGTCGTGTCCGTGAGCACGGGCAAGTTCGTCAAGCTCGGCGACGACGACATGCGCACCGTAACCACGGCTGCCAATTCGAATGTCGGCGTCGGCCGAAACGATGCGGCGTATCGTGGCGAAGTCGCGTGGGGCGGAAGCCGCGCCGACCTCTACAAGGTGGACAGCAACACAGGGGAGCGCACCTTGATCGAGAAGGCGCTATCGCGCACGTACGGCACTTCGCCCGATTCGAGGTGGTTCCTGTATCTCAAGAACAGGCAGGTGCACGCGTTCAACCTCGAAACCGGCGCTTCCATGCTGATGGATGCTTCGGCCGTCCCCGGCAAGAGCTACGTGAACGAGGACGACGACCACGCATACGAGAAGCCCATCTGGGGCCTCGGCGGCTGGTCGAAAGACGGAAAGTTCGTGCTGCTTTACGACAAGTTCGATGTGTGGCAGGCGCCGCTCGACAGCGGGAAAGCGGTGAACCTGACGAACGGCGTCGGCAGTGCGCAGCAGATCCAGTTTCGCGTCGTGCGCTTCGACGCACCCGGTGGCGGCGGACGCGGCGGACGCGGTGGCGGTGCCGGCGCGGCCGCCGAAGAAGACAGCGGCATCGACCTCTCGAAGCCCGTTACGCTCTCCGCGTACGGCGATCGCACCAAAAAATCCGGATACTGGCGGGTGACAGCCGGCCAGGCGCCGCAGCCGGTTATCTGGGCCGACAAGAACGTCGGCGGCGTCGTGAAGGCGAAGAACTCCGATCGCATCCTCTTCACGCAGCAGGATTTCAACGAATTCCCCGATTACTGGGTGAGCACTCCGTCGTTCACAGCGCCGAAGAAAGTGACCGACGCAAATCCATTCCTCAGGGAATACGCATGGTCGCCCGGCAAAGTCCTGATCGACTACACGAATTCAAAGGGCAGGAAACTCCAGGGCACGCTGATGCTCCCCGCAGGCTACGAGCCGGGTAAGAGGTACCCGATGCTCGTCTCGTTCTACGAGATCATGTCGAACACGCATCACAACTTTTCGACGCCGGGATACAGCAACAGTCCGCAACTGTCGACGTACGCGAGCAATGGCTATCTCGTGTTCCAGCCCGATATGGTGTACGAGATCGGCAAACCCGGCACGTCGGCCGTGGACTGCATGACGAGCGCGGTAAGGAAGGTGATCGAGCTTGGCTACGCCGACCCGAAGCGCATCGGGCTGCACGGCCATAGCTGGAGCGGATACCAGTCGTCGTACATCGTCACGCAGACCGACATGTTCGCCGCCGTCGTCACCGGCGCACCACCCACCAATCTCCTCAGCTTCTACAACGAGCTGTACAAGAGCTCCGGCACAGTCCAGCAAGGCATCACGACAGTCGGGCAGGTGCGCATGGGCGCCGGCGTCACACCGTGGAACTCGACCAGGCTCTACGAGGAGCAGTCGCCGATCTTTCATGTGCAGAACATCAAGACGCCGTTCATGATCCTGCATGGCATGGAAGACGGTGCCGTGGACTATGTCGAAGGACTCCAGTTCTTCAACGCCGCCAGGGTCAACGGAAAGCAGGTCATCCTGCTGTCCTATCCCGGCGAGGCGCACAACCTCACCAACCGCGACAACCAGAAGGACTTTACGATCCGCATGAAGCAGTTCTTCGACCACTACCTGATGGGCAAGCCGGCGCCGCAATGGATGGTGGATGGAGTGCCGCAGGTCAATAAGGGAGGACCCGTCAAGTAATCGACCGGGCCTGGAAGGCGTGAGCCACCCACAGTGTCAAGTGTGTCCTGCAGCCTGGGCGATTCCGGGCTCCCTTAGGGATCGGAATCGATATCGCGATTAGTTCGAAAATGCTCTCAATCTGCCCCAGGATTGAAAAGGAAGGACTGGGCGTAAACATTTGCAACTTTTCGGAAATCCGAGAGTTTGATAGGCTATATGCAGATTTCCGAGAGGAGACTCACATGATTCGACGATCTATGCTATTGATTCCGATAGTAATTGTCGCTCTGACGGCGGCAGGCATATGGGCGCAGGTGGGAACGCCACTGCCGGCCGGTCCACCGCCGGGGATGCAGGCTCAGCCCTTTCCTAAGCCGCCGGCGCCCATGCCGGAAAATCCTCTTCGGGTTATGTCGCGCTTTCTCCAGCTCACTCCCGAACAGGCGGAAGGCGTCAGGGGGTTGTTGGAAGCGCGCAGGAGCGTCGTCGAGCCTCTGACCCAGGAGATCGCAGCGAAGGAGAAGGAGTTGCGGGATTTGATCGCGGCGGGAACGGATCCTGCGTCGGTAGGCAGGACTGTGATTGCCATCGACGGCCTGCGCAAGCAGGTGGGAGAGGCACATCAGCGGTTCGCGGCAAGCTTCCAGGAACTGCTGACACCCGACCAGAAAACCCAGCTGCAGGCGATACAGCGGGCAGCCCGCCTGCAACCTGTTGTGGGCGCGGCGCGCGAGCTCGGGATTATCTAGACCGGCAGGTTTCATAATTCGTCGATCCGGCGCACAGCGTGCCCCCAAGCCGAAGCGTTGGGCTCCTCCACCAACGGGCCCGCCCCCCCTCACGGTTGCGGCTCTGTGCGCGTCCATCAGAGCCGCGGGCGTGGGCGAGCGGGTTCATGTCCCCTTGTGAACATGCCAGCGCTGGCGTCCCTACACATCGGCCGTTTCGCGGCTGGATGTGGTCGCGTGGCTTGTTGAAACGAATCTCGATATCCTCTTCAGTTCTGAATCATGATATTCTGGGACGGGACTTGCACGTGATGGTTCGCTCGATCCTCCTCACCGGCCGGACCGAGCCGCAAAGCGAACGAGACCGGAATGTACAGTTTGAAAACAAAGCACCTGGGCAGGCAGGTGGCTGCCAGTGGATTAATGCACACAAACTCCCTGTTGCATCTAGTCGTAAAGCTGCGATCCGGTCGCCCCTTCATTCCGAAAGGTGTGCATCGGTTTTGCTGCTTTGAGGAGGGCCAGCAGTGGTCGATTCGGATGCAGGCGGGAAAGGGCAGTCCCGACCACCCACGGTAGAAGACCTCCTTCACCTCTGCCGCGAACGCAATCGCACCGGCGCCAACTATGTTGTCATCGGCGGCATGGCCATCATCCACCTCGGCTTCACGCGGGCCACGGAAGACATTGACCTCCTTGTGGATGCCGCTCCCGAAAACCAGCGTAGACTCCGGGAAGCCCTCATGACGCTTCCCGATCAAGCAGTTCGGGATATGACCGACAAGGACCTCGACGAATATCAGGTTGTCAGGATCGCGGATGTGATCGTCGTGGACCTGATGAAATCAGCATACGGCGTTTCCTATCGGGAGGCCAGCGCCGGCATTCAGTGGGAAAACGTGGAAGGTGTTCCCATCCCGTTTGCAGGCGCCGAGTTGTTATGGAAGCTGAAGCAGGCCCCACGCGCAAAGGATGAAGTCGACCGATCATTCCTGCGCGTTTTGCTCGGCATAGAGGGCGGCTAGCACAGCCCAAACTACCAGACTCCAGCACCCGTACTTCTCCCCAGGCATCCTGCCCACTCGTTTCATCACCAGGAAAAAGGAGACTCGGCACCACGCTCGGCAGCTACTCCGGCCCTTCCCTGCCTTTGCTACGCTTGGGCTGTTGGTGATTGCAATTCTTCAGCCGGGACCCTGTGGCTCCGAAAAGCCGTGAGTCGACGGTAATTCTCGACAGCACCTTCGTTATCGAACCAGGTGAGACAGTGGTTGTCGGCACATCCCGCTTACAAGGGTCAGACAATGCGCCGGTTGCAGTCCTCACCGCTTTGCCGCCTGCGCGGCAGCCACTATTGGCCGAAGTATCAGGAGTCGATCAGGGAGCCAATGTTCGATTAACAGTAAGCGAGGCACATTCGTGGGCAGCGTTGTCGCTGCCGAGCGACGCTGCCAAAATGCACACCATCGTCCCGCTCTGATCGATCGGCATTTATTGATACATCTTGGGGTAAGCGGAACAGAAGCGGACCATTCCCCAACTGGCATTGGCTGTAAGCGGTTTCCAGTTCGCGGGCAGAAGATTCTGGATGTCGCCGATCTTTGCCGTCGGCA
>JAFNAG010000352.1 GCA_017860135.1 Acidobacteriota bacterium | reverse complement strand
TGGCGCCGGACCACCCAATCACCAAGCATTATTCGGTGGGGTACTGGAAAGGGGGGGACCGGGAAGTCGAGGAGAAACTGTACCAGCCGGCGAACTTGGAAAAAATCATCGCCTGGGGAGGTTGGGCCTCGATGCGGCAGGTGCGCAGCTACCTGGTGCCTGGCATCGACCTGATAGCGCTTGACCCCAAGACCAGCGCCTCGATGATCGGGCGCGAGGCTTTCGCGTCGCAAGACACGATTGCGTACGTGGCGAATCAGCTTGCCAAAGATGTTGGCATGTTCAACCAGGCGTTCTGCTCGAGTTCTCGGGTTGCATTCGTCGAATCTGGAACGGATGCGGCCGGGCTCAAACAACTCTGTCAGCTTGGGGAACTGGTTTATGCGGCGGTGCAGAAATTGCCGGTGCAGGTGAGTTCGGACAGCCCGGATTTCAGCGAGGCGTTGCGGCAGGATATCGAGGGTATCCGGAACAGTGACCAGTTTCGCGTGATTGGCGTCAAGGGATCGGAAGGCGGCGTCATTGTGTCGCAGGTGAGCAAGCCGGTTGATTTCAAGGACTTGCTCAACTTCCGTGTCGTCAATCTGGTTCCCGTCGACCGGATCGAGGATGCGCTGCAATGGGTGACCACGGATACGCAGACGATCGGCATCTATCCGGAGTCGCTCAAGGAACGGCTACGCGACCGATGCGCGATGCATGGCGGCCAGCGGCTCACCACGCTGGGTTGCTCGCCATTCGAAGGCGGGGGCGCTCCCCATGACGGGATGGAAGTAAACCGGCGCATTGCGCGCTGGGTGGTGGTCGAGAACTTCGATGCCGAAACCATACAGCGCGGCACCGGAATGGTGTGTCAGCCGACATGAGGATTTGAACGAGCAGGCGGTGAGTGTCTGGCGGGGAAACGGCCGGGACATAGGCTACTAAGGAGGATCGACATGGAACCCAACATCGGAACACCCCAGGAAATGTCTGGCTCCCAGATCGTTTGGACCATGCTGCAAGAAGAAGGCGTGGAGTATGTATTTGGCGTCTCCGGGATTACGAATGTCCCTTTGTTGCATGCGCTCAAGCAGATGCCGAGCCTGAAATTCATCCATGCTGCACACGAAGATTCGGCAACAGGCATGGCTGATGGCTATTCCCGGGCAACGGGCAAGCTCGCCGTCGTAGTGGTGCACAATGTTGCTGGTGCCTCCAACACGCTTGGAAACTTGCACAATGCATTCAATGCGGGCAGTCGCATCCTGGTCATCGCCGGACAGAACGACGTTCCGATCGAATGGAGCGAACGTTATATGGATGTGGATTTCCGGCCCATGATGAGCCAGGTAACCAAGGGCTGCTGGGTGGTGACCCGCGGTCAAGACCTTCCGCTGGCCGTCAATCGTGCCATCAAGGAGGCCAATACCGCGCCGACCGGCCCGGTGTTCCTTGCCATACCCACGAATATACAGGCGCAGACGATCACGTACTTCCCATTGCCGCCGCAAGGCCGTCGTGTCGCCATGGCGATTAGTCCGGAGCCCGGCGCGTTGAAACAGGCCGCGCAACTTCTGGCCTCGGCCAAGAATCCGCTGATATTTGCTGGACGTGCCGTTGCCGATGCCGACGCTGTCGGCGAGCTGGTCAAGCTTGCCGAAACACTCGCAGCGCCGGTGTATACCTGCCTCGAAACAAAGCTGATCTTTCCGACAAGTCATCCCTTGTATGGCGGGCGGAAAACCCTGGGTGCTGACGCACTGCGAACTATGGCCGCCTCTGCCGACGTCCTGCTGACCGTCGGTAGCAACTTGTTCTTGCATACCGACTGCTCCGAAACGCCTGTCGTTCCGGCAAATACCAAGGTGATTCAGATAGACCTGGAGCCACACGCGCTGGCGAGATACTGCCCGACGGAGGTAGCGCTGCTCGCGGATCCCAAGTCTGCGTTGAGCGCTCTGGCCGCTGCGGTTGAAGGCTCGGTATCCAGCACCGCGCGACAGGAACGATGGGATCGGGTAACCAGCTCATACCGCCAAAAGAAGGACTCGTTGGAGGCCTGCTTGAACAAGGATTGGCAGGCTGTTCCTATCGGCTGGGGAGCGGCTTTCAGGGAGATATGCGCATCCTTGCCGGAGAACGCTGCTGTGGTTGAGGAACTGGCTACTTTTTACGGGCAATTCTCGAAAATCGCCGCATTCCGGGAGCCGGGAAGTTATTTCACCGTTGTAGACCACCTAGGATGGGGCCTGCCCGCGACGTTGGGTGTTGCGCTGGGTAGTCCGCGAAAACCCGTGATCGGTGTGCTAGGTGACGGGACATCCCTGTTTGCCATCCAGGCATTCTGGACAGCGGCGCGTTACCAGATACCGGCGGTGATGGTGATCCTCAATAATGGCGGCTATGGCTGTATGCGGGGGCTCTTTATGATGTACGGCATGACCACGCCGCCACCCATGACCCCCGAAGACTGCGCGTCTTATGACATCAGCGGTTTGAACTTCACCAAGCTGGCTGCGGAGTTCGGCATTGAGGGACGGCGCGTCACGGAGCCTACTGAAATCCGATCCGCCATCAAAGAGGCGATTGCACGGAACAAGCCGTCGGTCGTCGAAATCATGATTTCTCCCGACGGGGGCTCGTCGCTCGAGTTGTACGGGGAACTGATGAGCTGGTGATTCACTGGCTTTGTCTCGAAATATTTTCCGGTGATGGCGTGTTTCAGCAGACCTGGAAGCGCAGTTCATGCTTGCATGAGCAGGGGGCGCGAGCCATGGCTTTCACCGGCAGGTCGGTGCAGTGGCTGAACTCAAATCACTGCACCGACCTGTTCCTTTCGGTTCAGGTATGCGGACAGTAGGTTTCAAGGCTAGAAAATATGGGTCACGATAGACGTGGTTGAAAGCATGCGAATATTGCAACAACAGTGCAGTCAGTGCGTCTGTCGATCAATGTTACGAGTTAGAGGTAGATTGTGACTAGGGAAAACAGATCTGGGTCATTAGGCCCATATCGGGGTCTGGATCTTACTGAAGATGCCAGAGCGTATTGCGGGAAGCTGCTTGCCGACTTGGGCGCCGACATCATCAAAGTCGAAAGGCCGGGCGGAGATCCTTCTCGCAACATCGGTCCTTACCCGGACGACATCCCCGATCTGGAGAGAAGCCTATCCTGGCATGTGGTCAACACCAGCAAGAGAAGTATCACGCTCGACATCGAAACACCCGAGGGGCGCGAGGAGCTGAAAAGGCTAGTTGAGACCGCCGACTTTCTGATCGAGTCGTTTTCCCCCGGGTATCTCGATAGATTGGGCTTGGGATACGAGGTGCTAAGCAAAATCAACCCGGGACTCATCGTCACTTCAATTACGCCTTTCGGACAGACAGGGCCGTACCGGGACCTCAAGGCCTCAGATTTGGTCCTTTGGGCCCTTAGCGGGACGATGATCAGTTGTGGTTATCTCGACCGTGCCCCTGTCGGTCCCGGAACCCCTCAGTCATATTTGCACGGTGCTTTGCACGGAGCAGTGGGCACGGCGCTTGCCCTGCATGGGCGGAATCTGACTTCCAAGGGTCAGCACGTGGATGTGTCGATCCTGGAGGCGCTACTGCGAGTGCCCGTGACGGCCCCCCAGCAGTGGTTGCACAAGAGATACCTCGGTAAACGCAGTGGAAATCGCCAAGGGTATCCCCCCCACCTCGCGCCATTACTTGTCTGGCCCTGCCGCGGTGGCGAGATCATGTTCAATATGTGGGGCGGGGTGTTCGGCAGGCTGGTGCAGCGTCTGGTCGATTGGATGGACGAGTCCGGCTCTGCCGGGCACTTGAAGAACATTAACTGGAACAAGATGGATGTAATGACGCTCTCGCCTGAGGATTTGGAGGCCAACGAGAAGGCGTTTCTTGCCTTCTTCGCGGAACACACCAAGGAAGAGCTGGCCGATGAGGCGTTCAAGAGGCTTTTCCCGCTGGCCCCGGTACGCAACATGGCAGAAGTCTTTGCTGATAAGCAACTCAGGGCAAGAGACTTTTTGGTGGAAGTCGACAATCCCGCTCTAGGCGGGAAGATTGTTTATCCAGGGGCGCCATTCAAACTCAGCGAGACGCCGTGTACGCCGCCGACGGCAGCCCCCCGCATTGGCGAGCACAATGCGGAGATACGCGCCGAGCTGGCGTCGGCTACTCGCCGCTCGGGTGTGGTTACGGCGGCGATGCCCGAAGGTGACGATGCGGCGGAGCATCGTGACGGTCCGCTTGTGGGCTTCAAGGTTCTGGATTTCTCCAGAGCGATCGCCGGGCCCTGGGCTGCTTCGTACCTTGCCGACTTCGGCGCCGAGGTGATCAAGATCGAAAGCTTGGCCAACCTGGATAATGCACGAACGACCGGGCCGTACAAGGACGTCCCCGGCGATATCGATGGGAGTTACTTTGGCGTCATGATGAACAGTGGAAAACGTTGCATGGCGCTGAATTTGAAGACAGAAAAGGGACGAGAGATAGTCCAGAAGTTGATCCGCTGGGCCGACGTGGTGGTCGAGAACTATGGGCCGGGCGTGATGGAACGCTGGGGGCTGGGCTACGCCGGAGTGCGGAAGATCAACCCGTCGATCATCATGATGAGTTCCAGCAGCCAGGGTCAGACGGGCCCGCTTGCCAACCTGATCGGGTTTGGCACCGAGGTTCAGGGCCGCAGCGGGTTCACCTATATCACGGGATGGCCTGACAGAATCTCGGTGCCGCCGACCTCGGCCTATCCAGATGTGATCGCGCCCTGGTTTAGCACGGTGGCTATCCTTGCTGCGCTCGATCACCGGAGGCGGACCGGGCAAGGGCAATACATCGACCTGTCCCAACACGAGACTGGCGTAACTTTCCTGTCGCAACCGTTGCTGGACTATTCGGTCAATGGCCGCGTACTGGAGAAGCATGGGAATCGATCTCCGGACGCGGCGCCGCATGGGGCCTATCCCTGCCGGGGCGATGACCGCTGGTGTGCGATTACGGTACTCACCGACCGGCAGTGGGAGAGCTTCCGACAAGCCTTGGGTAATCCTGCCTGGGCGCAGGATCAACGATTCAGCACGCTGGCGGGAAGAAAGGCGCACGAGGACGAGCTGGACGACCTGATAGCGGCGTGGACCAAGGAACTTTCCGCCGAAGAAGTAATGGGTCTGCTCCAACGAGCGGGTGTGCCGGCAGGCGTGGCGCAAACAGCGGAAGATCTCGTTGACAAAGACCCCCATGTGAAAGAGCGCGGCTTCTTTATTCTGTTCGACAAGCCCGGCTTCGGCGAGTGCCTG
>JAFNAG010000351.1 GCA_017860135.1 Acidobacteriota bacterium | reverse complement strand
AGCGATCTGTTGAGAGTACCGTTCAGTCAGAAGTTCGACGCTCATTCGAGCATCTTACTTCATCAAGTGCTTGTTTGGTTCCGGCTATGCCGGGTTAGGAGTTGACGGCATTATAATGCCTCCGGATTCAGGGAGATAAGGAAATGCTCGGAGCTCTGTGCTGCCTGGTTCGTGCAAGTTCAGTCCCTCGAGGATTTCCGCCTCCTAGCCGATCGGATTTACCAAGCTCAGCGAAAACTCAATCTCACTTGCATTGTGAAGTGATTCCAGATGCTTCCCGCCGCAGCCGATGTTACTCTGCTCCCACAAGAAAAAGCGATGTACCGCTGCTTCCGGACTACTGCCTACACAATTGGGGGTGGGGGAGGCAACACACAAGGGCTGTGACCTGAGGGCAGCCTGCTTCCTTTGTCCGCTGCAAGGAGGTGACCGATGAACACGCGAGCCAATAGACCTAGGATCATGAAGTTCGCGACTCTGGCCGGCATGGCAGCTCTCCTGGCCGGAGCCCTGATTCACTCCACTGAGGGCCAGGCCGCGGTTTTATTCACGCGCGGCGCGGCAGCGCCCGCCTACGAGGTCTACGCCATACGTTATGCAACAAGCCCCGGCTTCCAAGTATCCTTGCTTGTCGCTGGCGCCGATCCCGCGCGAAGGTTGGATATTCCATTCATGGTTTGGGTTCTCAAAGGCGCCGGCAATCGTAACGTTTTGGTCGATGCCGGATCATACCGCGGTCCGGTCTTCGAGCAGTGGAAGCTTCGCGACTTCGTCAAGCCCTCAATCGCGATTGGCAAAGTCGGGCTCGTACCCGATGAGATCACGGACGTCATCATCACGCACATTCACTGGGATCATGTCGGCGGCGTAGATCTGTTCCCCAAGGCGCGCGTGTGGATCCAGCACGCTGAGTTTGACCATTACATCGATGCTCAGGGAAAGCCGCGTTCCGATGAGATCGCTCCCGACGACGCCTCCATGCTACAAAGCCTGCGGCAATCTGGACGGCTTATGTTCGTCGACGGTGATGCGCAAGAGATTATCCCGGGCATCGTGGCATACACAGGGGGAAAACACACCTACGCATCCCAATACCTTGGAGTCGCTACCGCCGCGGGAACCGTCGTTGTCGCTTCAGACAGCCTCTACCTATACGAAAACCTCGAAAAGCGCCTGCCGTTGGGTGCTACAGGAGATCGCAACGCCGACCTGCGAGTTCAGACACGCATGCTCAGCATTGCTTCCAGCCCCAGCCTGATCGTACCCGGCCACGACTCAGCCGTTTTCGAGCGGTTTCCGAAGCCCGGGGGTGGCGTGGCCAAAATCGAGTGACCAGCCTGCTTCCCCGGCCAATTCTGGTAGCGCTGAATAAAGGTGACCGCGCCGCAGCGGGCCCGGCGGCTCAGTCCCGGGTTCTCAGCAATCAGCCGCCGGATGACCTCCAGGTCGGCGGCGGTGACGGTCCGCCCCCGGTGCTTCAGTTCCGCTTCCATCCCGCGCACGGTGGCAGATATGAAACCGGAACGTAAGAGCCTTGTGGCTGTTTGCCTTGCTCAGCCTGCCGTGCGCATGAGCCCCTGCAAACACGGGAACGTAGTTCTGGTACGCCGTTTGCATTTAGGTTCGAAGGAGCTTTTATTCGATTTGGATCGCAGTTCACCCTGAAATCTGCGGAGATTGATATGTGCAAAATGACAGTTTCCTTCTTCCTGATGATTTTGTTGGTGCATCAGACGATTGGCATCCAATCAGGCTACGGCGAGACGAAGGCAGAAAGGCAGCAGAAACGCGCTGCTGAGATTAAGTCGAGAGTTGAGGGGCTGGGCGTGGGAGCGGTAGTGGCCGTGTACCGGGAGGATGGCATCAAGGAGCAGGGGCAGATCACCGAGATTTCTGACAGTACCTTCAAGCTCCTGCACCGTGGTAGCACCAAGTCCATTTCTTATGGTTCGGCGAGTGGCATCAGGCTCGTTAAACCGAACTATAAAGCAAATGGTGCGACGGATCCCGTGCGGGTCCGCCAATCGGTGGTAAACCTGGGGCTTGGGAATAATGCGATGGTCAGGACGCGGGGCGAGCGGCTGAAGGGCAAGATTCAGTCGATAGACAGAGAGAACTTCACCATCCTGAGTTCCAGTGCCGGCCAACCGCGGGTGGTAAGTTTTAGCGAGGTGACCGAAATCAAGGGCAAGGCATTCCCTGCCTGGGCTACCGGTGCCATCGTGGCCGGCATTGTGGCGGGCCTCGCGATGGGCGTCATGTTGGCTGCATGTGGAACAGGCGGCTGCTAAGAAAGGTGACAACTGCTAAGAATGGCAGCAGTGGGCCGCGTCGGCCCGACGTGCTCCAGTCGCGTAAAGGGTCATCAGTATGACACGATGAAAAGAGATGACAGCCGAATCAATCAGTCGTACAACATCTTCCCGGCTCAGCGCCACTCGTAGATGAATCACTTTCCTGGGGTAGGGAGCCTCGTCCGCGTTCCAGTGCCGCCTCAGAGTCTTAACGAAAGAGAACCGCAAAGCGGCGAGTCGCTGGTCTACGGTATTGGGAGCCAGCTTTCTGTCCGCAAACAGGTGCGCTCGGTCACGATAAAGTCGTTGATGCCGTTCCTGTCGACGTCGTACACCACGCACGATGTCTGTTCCGTGCCGTTGTTGGGCGGTTCGAGATCGCCATTCCTGCGCGAGAGGTGTTCTCATGATCCGCCGCTCTGCCGGGCCGCAGCCGTCAGGCAGGCCAGCACCAGTGCGCCGAAGAGTGTGTTTTTCATGATCGGCGAGTGTATCATTCCGGAATTCAATCCGTTGATCATGCCGTACAGGGACTGGAGGGCAGGCTATGGGTCAGCCAATCGCAGACTTTGTTCGTGACGCGCTGGTGCAGCGCATTTCCCGGGAAGAGATTGCCCGTGCCCTGCAAAAGGGCGGTTGGGCTCAGAAGGAGATCACTGCAGCGCTTGACGCGTTCGTGGAGAGCGAGCTGCCGGTGCCCGTACCACGCAAGCGGATATCGAGTTCACCCAAAGAGGCGTTCCTTTTCCTGATGTTGTTCTCGACCCTGTACACGGCTGCTTTTCAGCTCGGCTCTGTCCTGTTCAACCTGATCGACCTGTGGCTGCCGCAGCCCGGTGAGATGGCACAATCGTCCATCGTTTCGTTGCGGTACGGCATCGCCTCGACGGTGGTGGCGTTCCCGATATTCCTGTTTATGTCCGTGGTAATCGCGCGGGAAAACGTCCGCAATCCGGGGCAGAGGATATCGCCCGTGCGGCGTTGGCTGACGTACCTGACATTGTTTGTGGCCTCGACCTCGCTTGTAATCGATCTGATCGCACTTATCCTGCGCTTCCTCGAAGGCGATGTCACGCCGCGGTTCGGTCTCAAGGTCGCCGTTGTCGCCCTGCTTGCGGGTGGCGCGTTCGCATATTACCTGCGTGATCTTCGCCGGGACGAAGTGGTCCGGCCGGCCGAGCCCGGCTTCACGCGCTCGGCCAGGGTCGGCGTGGCTGCCCTGGTTGGTGCAATCGTGCTGGTGCTCGGAGTTGCATTCTGGTTCGCAGGCAGTCCGATGAGGGCGCGGCTGCTGATGCAGGACCGTCTGCGCGTCCAAGACCTTGCGTTGATAACGAGACAGGTGCAACGGTACTACGCCAACCAGGGTAGCCTCCCGCCGTCGCTCGAGGCGTGCGACGTCAATCCGGCGACATTCATAACACACAAGGTGGATCGGGTTAGTGGGCGGGCGTACGAGTATTGCGTCATCGATGCTACTCGTTTCGAGCTGGGGGCGAGCTTTGAGCTGCCAAACATGCCCGAAGGGACGGAATATCAGCAGCGGGGCACGAGAGAGGCACCCGTGGAAGGCGAAGCATTCTGGGCGCACGGTGCCGGGCGGCATGTCTTCAGGATCGACGCCGCGCGCCCCAAACCGTGAACTTCAAGTCAGTGTAACCCCTGGCGGATTTTGAGATCATACCCTGGACACGGGGGATCACACGACGGACGACGAACCGAAAAGCGCATGGGAACTGGCCATGGAGCGGTTCCGCGGACAGGACGCTTTTGGAATGCCCACGTGATCGAAGATGCGCATTCCTGCCTCCCTGCCGTTGCAGGGTTACGGCTGTGCCGCCTTCCCCCGGGGATCGGCGGAAAGATGGGCGGCCCGCGTCGCTCATTATTGACCGGCGCCGACGCGAGCCCGAGACTTCTCCAAGCTCGCGGGACGCTTCGTCGCAGCCTTTTCTGCAACTTTTACCTGCTCTCCAATAGATGAAGGGCGTCGGGGATCGTCCATTCTCTGGTGATGAGTCTCGGTTGCGGCAAGCCCGACTTCGGATCGAGGTACTGCATTTTGGCCTCGATCGGCAGTTTCAGGACATAGGGTTTGCACTGGGGAATGGCGGCTACGGCTTTCCTGGCCCCCTCGTAAAGCGCTTTGCGCGATTCCTCGAATGGATAGAGAACAGCCGCCTCACGCGAAATTCCCCGCTTTACGGCCACTGTGACACAGGCGGGGCCGAAGAATTTTGTCGCTTCACGACAGGCTGCCTCGTCTCCGGTAACGAGGACGGTAGGAACGCCGAAATGACCGGCAATCAGCGCGCATTGAGCCAGCTCCCCCGATTCAATTCCGTTGTACCAGTAGCGGTTCTCAGGTATTGACGATTGGGTGTGATTCAGCACGCCATCGGGAGTGCCCATCATGGCGTGTGCGCCGAACTGAACCATCCCGGTAAAAGACGCATCCAGCCCCCAGAGTCCGATTCCCGGCTTTGGTCTGCCGGTCGCGTACTTCGCCCCCGGCGCCATCATATGGGGGATGATCGCCTGCGAGCCATGTCCGTCGACGACGAGAACTTCGGTTGCCCCCCCGTCGCGGAGACCGCGGACGACAGCGGCAAGATCCTGCATAAAGTACTCGCATGCCTGAAGGTTGAGGGGAGTGTCTTTTTCGCGGGTTTGCGCGAACTTATATACTCCGCTGACGCCCTCGAGGTCGGTCATGATATAGATCTTGACCTGCGCTGACAAAAAGGCAGGGAAAACAAGAGCGGCGACCACTGCCAAAACCGTTTGAAATCGAGTATGTGTTCTCATGGGCCTACTCTATCACTATCGCGTACGGGTCGATCCGAATCCTCCGTCAGCCCTGCAACTGCACCGTATTTTCGCGGACCAGGGCCATCATCTAAGGCACAGGCGATCGGTACCCGGTTCTGGATGAGATTGGCCATGAGGGAGCTAAGAGGGTTGCCATGAGTGAACTGCGGCACGACTTGGCCGAAACGTTTCCCGGTACGTCATTCCTGCCGCCGACATTGATGGGCGAGCGGTGCGTGGTCGGGATTCAGTGGGAGGGGAGGACGGTGCTGGCGGAGGGAGGGGACTTCGTGCAGGCATACCACAGGCTGTGGAGGAGGGCGGTCAGGAGATTCCTGTGAAAGCCTCCCCGCACAGAGGCAGGGACCGCCCTTT
>JAFNAG010000350.1 GCA_017860135.1 Acidobacteriota bacterium | reverse complement strand
GCAGGAACCAAGGGCTGAAGGCCCGCTCCATAGAACCTTGAGATAGCCTCCCCAGGCCGGACCAGAGTCCTCCGATGTTCGCTACTCTCCCGGCTTGGCACCGAGGCTGGCGAGGGCAGTCCTCACCTTCGGAATGAACTCGCGGTACTTGTCGGGGTCGGCCTTGTTCAGAAAGTGCCGGTAACAGGCGATGGCCTTGCGGGCATCGCCGCTGTTCTGAGCGATCAGTCCCAGGTTCAGATAGGGCTCTGCCAGGCCGGGGTCGCACTCGACGGCCTGTTCGAAATGGCGCCGGGCGTCGGTTTCTCTGCCCCGTCCGATTTCCAGGTTCCCATAGAGGTTATGAGCGGTCGCGTCCCGTGGACTCCGCACCAGGATCGACTGTAGCACCCGCTCAGCGTCACTCCCGCGTCCCATCTGGAGATAGGCCGTTGCCAAGTTCTCCATGTTCTGAAGGTTTGAGGGATCTATCTTTCCCGCCCTTTCCATGAAATCGACTGCGCGCGGGAGGTCGTGGTGGCTGACGTAAATCTCAGCGAGCTTGGCCACGATTTCGTTGGTCTCAATACCGTTTTCCATCGCGCGGAGCCCTGCCTGTTCCATTTTGTCGAAATCTCCCAGCCGCTCGTAGCAGAATTTCAGGTGTTTGTAGACCAGCGGATTCGAAGCATCCTCAGCCAGTGCCCTCTCGAGCAACACGGCTGCATCCCTCCAGCGGCCGTGATTCATCTCCCCGCCGGCGCGCTCTAAAATGGCAAGCACAGCGGCCCGGTCTTTCGGATCCGGCCCGGACATGTCCGCGTGTACTATCCGTCGGCCGGAGCCGACATAGCCGAGCGCATCCAGCTCGCGCCTCCGCTTATCATCCATGGGTTGCGGTATCAGCGGTTCAAGGCTCTTAGGTGCACCGGCGATTTCCCAGACCTTCTTCTGGAAATGATCCGCGTCCGCCAAAAATCTATCGACAACGTTATGCGTTTCTCCGCGGTCGTCGGCTAGCCGGTATAGCTCGGGTTTTGGCGCGACAATAAGCTTTCACTGGTCAGTCCGCATGGCGCGCAATTCGCACCAACCCATCCGGCTCTTAGGGTAGAGAGTCTCCATGTAGCGGTAGTTGCTTCGCGTTGCCTTCCCTTCCAGAAGGGCGGGAACCAGGCTCACTCCTTGCGCCTTCTCGCCGGTAGGGAAACCGAGGAAATCAGTGACGGTGGGCAGTTCATCTGTGGAGCGTACTTGCTGAGGTACCTCACGGCCGCCCGGGATGCCGGATATCAACCTTCCTTGGAAAGATAAACAGGTTGCTTTGAATACTCGATCAGCGTGAACTCCCCGTGATGTGGATGGACGTAGCCTGTCTCACCGAGCTTCTCCGAAAGCCGGTGGCAGGCATCCATGAGATGTGAGGCTATGTCTTCCGCGAAAGCGGGGGTGAAGCGCACCTTCGGTACTCCGACCGAGATGCTGCCGGACACGCGGAGTCGTGAATCGAAAACAGGAGCGGCCAGGAAAGCCGCCCCGGTTATTGTTTCTTCATCGTTGGTCGCATATCCCCGCTCCCTGATCTCCGCCCAGTCCCTCTCCACTTCGGATGGATCCGTCCTGGTGCGCTCCGTCAAGGCGGGGAAACTGGCCGAATGCACGATCGCCATTCGGCTTTCCACAGGCAAAAAGGCCGCCATCGCCTTCCCCGCCGCAGTGGCGTGGAAATGCACCTCCGCCAGCCGTGGGCCACCGCCCAGCCTGAGATCCAGAGGCGCTTCAATTACATCAACAAAGATTCCCTTCCCTCCTCGAAGCTCCGCAAGATATGCGTTCTCGTCGAACCTCTCGACAAGTTCCTCGAGGTACGGACGGCCGATCTTCACTAGCTCGATATGAGATACGAAACCGCTTGCCAGGACGAGGAACTGCATGCCGAGGCGATACTTTCCCCCGCTCGCATCCTGCTCGATGTACCCATGCATCCTGAGGCTCTGCAGGATCCGGTGGACGGAACTCTTGACGTAACCCGTCCTCAAGGCCAGATCTTGAAGGCTGAGCCCGCCGGGTTCATCCCGCAGATTCTCGGCCACACGTACGATCTTGCCCACCAACGCGATGTAGTGATCGCGCGACACGTTTCGCCTCTCAGAAGTCTCTGGGAGAATATTTAATGTGAGGCTACAACTTCCATCATTCCTGCGTCAAGCGAAAAAGAGGGGGGCGTAGCATCGGCCATGAGTGGTGGTGCTTCGCGGAAGCGCGCGACGTCTGCGTCGGTGGTGGAGACGCCCAGCGGCGCCACAAAAAAAATGGCTCCGGGGCCAGCGCCCCGGAGCCATGATTGAATTCCCCGTAACTCTTCCGAGTTCGGATCAGAATGACAAGCGAATACCCAACTGGATCGTGCGCGGTCCTCCGCACTTCCCGAAGACCTTGCCAAAGTCAGCGGGAGCGCCAGCGTTGGTGTTCGGATTACATAGATTGATCCGGTTCAAGAGGTTGATCGCATCCATGCGCATCTCGAAATAGGCACTCTCGGTGACCTTGATCGGCGTCCGCTTGATCAGCGAGAAATCCTCGCCGTAGTCCGCCCACCCTCTCAGGTCGGGCATTAACCGGGGGGCGGTGCCCATGCGAAGCGGGACACCGCGAGAAGTCTTCGGCAGATCCGAAAACGCCGCCGGGTTGAGGTACGGAACACCCTGGTTGACTATGACAGTTGTGGGTGTGGCCAGTGTCTGCTGATCCCGAGGCAGCAGTACGTCCGGACGAAAACCCGGGTTGTAGAGAGCCTGGGTCGTGGGCGTACCAGTGGTTATCCTTATCGGCGGACCAGTCACGTACCTCTGAATCATGCTCACCGTCCAGCCGCCAGCGATATAGCTCAACGGGCCGCTCTTGAGCCAGCGACCCTGAGAGCCGAAAGGCAGATCGTATATCCAGGTGATCTTCAGGTCCTGGGGGTAGTTGTACATGGTGGGAGAGTAATCTGACTTTCGGTTGTACCAGTCCTGCGTGTAGTCATAGTAGTTGCCAGGACCTGACGAGTCGGTGGTAGCAAGTGCTTTGGAAAAAGTATAAGCGGCGAGGAAGCTCAGCCCATACGTGCTGCGCTTGGTCACCGTCAGCTGGAACGCGTTGTAGGTCGAGAACCCGCCGTTGGTCCGGTGAGATCTCACAGATCGATATTGCGGGAACGGCTGCAGCGACATTGCCACCGTGCCTGTGAAGCTCGGGTAGGGCTTCTCGATCTCCGGATGAGCACTGATGTTGTCCAGAAGCGTATCGCCCAGCGACAGGTTCTGGCTGGGCACCTGGTTGCGATAGTTTATATACTGCGGCTCATTAAGCCGTGTACCCCGGTTCCCGACGTAGTTAGCCTCGACCTTCAACTGCCATGGCATCTCGTACTGGATGCCGAAGTTCCAGTTCTGAACCATCGGGTACTTGGTGAGGTGTGTCCCGTACCAGGGAATGTTTGAGCCGTTCAACTGCGACGGATTCGTGTTTGGTAGCGTCGCAGTGTAGGGTTTGTACGGGTTGTCCCAGTTATAGCTTGCGTCCTCTGTGAACCTGCTGTTGCTGTAAGCCTCGATTGGATTGCTCCCGTTGAAACCGGTTCCGTAACTGTAGTACCACCCGTCCTGAATCGGCGGAGAATAGTTGATGCCATACCCGGCCCGGATAACCATCTTGTTGTTGGTCTTTTCCGGGGTCCAGGCAAATCCGATCCGCGGGGAAAACTGCTTGTAGTAAGGATCCGCGAACCGTCCCTTGCCGTTGCATCCCGCGCAGGTCCCGAGCAATGTCAGTGCTCCCAGATAACCATCGGCTTTGGGGTTGGCCAGGGTCGGATCAAAGCCCGACTGGCGCTGACGGACCTCGGTGAGCGCTGTCGGAATGTCCCAGCGCATGCCCATGTTGATCGTCAGGTTGCTGCGGAGCTTCCAGTCGTCCTGGAAATACATCCCATACACCCTGGAGCGAGTTCCCGTCGTAACAACCGGGATGCCCAGACCGGCGCTCTGCACTTCGCCGAGCAGGAAGGCAGCGTAAGTGAAGCCGGTGCTCGTCCTGTAACCGGGCAGGGCAACGTTCTCGTTGCTGAACGCATAGGTTCCGGTGTTTTGCTGATCTCCGGAATTGTAGTAGTACCACCGGCCCTCCCAGCCGAAGCGGAAGCTGTGACTTCCCTTGATCCACGTCAGGTCGTCGCTCATGATGTTGCTTCCGTTGACTCCAAAGCCGGCTCCGCCTACGCCACCCATCCTTGGATACAATCCATTCCCCAGGGCATACGTGCCAAAGCCGCTCCAGTTTATGACCGGAAAAGCGTTAGAGCCCACGTTCTCCATGCCCAGCAGGGTAGCCCAGTCCTGGCCCTGCAGGTAGGAATAAGATTGGTTATTGTTGACGAAACGGTTGTACCCGTAAGCGAAGTGGTTGATCACCGTCGGGCTGATCGTCCAGTCCTCGGCGAACCGGAAGATCTTGCCCGGAGTCGCCTGCAGTTTGGTCGCAGCCATGGGAGATTGAGGAATCGGCCCCGGGATATACGGAGTCTGGCCGTCCCCGTACCGCCTCCGGCTTCGATCATTGTCCACAAAGGTCCCGGACAGTTTGTGTTTGTTGGTGATGACCTGGTCGATCTTGAGGCTGATGTTGTCGATGTTCAGATTCGGGCAGCAGCCGCTGATATAAGGCTGGTTGCGCCTGAAGTCGCTGAACTGTGGGGCCGGGACGTCGTAGTTCTTGAGGATGATATCCGTGACTCTGCTGAATCGCGACGTGGGGATGATGTTTCCCTCGAACGGATCGCGGATCCAGGTGCCGTCAGGGAGCTGCCGCGATGTCGCCGGGTCGTAGATCTGCCCATAAATGATGGGCCGCCCGAGCGCATCCGTACCGACCACAGAACCGGATTTGGTATCCTGCGTGAATGCCGGATTCAGCAGCTGGGAGAAGTCGCCGTTCTTGAAGGCTTGGAGAGGCAGGGTCCCATTAGTAGCCTGGTAAAGTTCGGTGGTCTGCCGTTCGTATTCCTGCGAGAAGAAGAAGAAGGTGTGATCCTTCCAGATCGGCCCGCCTACCGTCCAGCCGTAGTTGTTCTCCATCGAACCGCTCCTGCTGATACCTCGGGCGTTGTTCGACCAGGAGTTGGCATTGTAGGCTGGTTGATTATTGAACCAGAAAGCGCCTCCGTGGTAGGCATTCGTTCCCGACTTCATGCCGAAGTTCGTCATGGCAGTCTGGGTGTTTCCGTACTGGGACGAAAGAGCGCCTGTCTGCAGCTTGAACTCGCTTACCGAATCGATCGTCGGCGTGAACTCGTTGTTGCTTCCGCCGTTCAGATCCATGCG
>JAFNAG010000349.1 GCA_017860135.1 Acidobacteriota bacterium | reverse complement strand
AAACTCCTGAGGAAGTGGCGCGAGCAGATCCCCGAGTGACAAGTCACTGAATACACAAGCATGTTTTTGCAGTACTTCGCTCCAACTTCGTATTTTTTTGACACAGTTTACTTCTGATAAGATCGAAATCCTGTGTTCAACCGCTTTTAGGGAAGAGCGGAAAGCCAAGATCCCGCGCAGCCGTGATCACCTTACCGTTCTGGTGTTTGTGGCCGCCGGCCGCGCCGTGTATTTCGTGGTTTTATAACTTCTAGCCCCGGAAGTACAGATACGCGCCGATAATGCAGGTCAGGATGCAGGCGGAAGCCGCAACATCCTGCCAGGTCCAGCTGGCGCGGGTGCGTTTTCGGTCTTCAAGCGTAACCGTGCCGTAGGTCAGGCTCTTGATCTTTTCGTAGTCCGGTTCAGAAGTCATATAGCTGACCGCCACCATTACTACCGCCGAAACAATGGTGATCAGAACGCTGAAGTACTGGAAATAGATGTTGTTGATGATCCAGAGGAGTGTGCCGGGGGTGTAGCCGGTTTCAAATCCCGCGAGGCCCAGCGTAACCGGCGTATCCACCAGCATCCGGAACAGGCCCATGGCAAAGCCCACCACCATCGCCCACAGACATCCTTTGGCATTGAGGCGTTTGAAAAACACACCGAAGAAAAACACCACGAAAATGGGCGGCGCCAGGTAGCTCTGAACGGACTGCAGGTAGTTATAGAGTCCGGAAGCGCCTTTGATGACCGGGATCCACGCGAGGGCGATCAACACCATGATGCCGGTGGCGATGCGCCCTGTGCGCACCAGCTGGTGCTGCGTGGCTTTGGGCTTCCACTTCTCGTATAGGTCGACGGTAAACAGCGTGGAGCACGCATTGAACACACCTGCGAGGGATCCCATTAGAGCGGAAAGCAACCCTGCCACCACAATGCCGCGCAGCCCGGGTGGCAGGAGATATTGCACCATCAGGGGAAACGCTCCCTGCGCCTCTTTCGTTATCTGGCCGTTAGTACCGATCAGGATGGCCTGGAGTTCGGGGATTTTGCCGCTTTTGGCCAAAGCGAAGCAGATCAGGCCGGGAATGATGAACAGGTATACGGGAAACAGCTTGAGGAATCCGGCGAAGATGCTGCCGCGGCGTGCTGTTTTTTCATTCGGCGCCCCCAGCGCGCGCTGCACGATGTACTGGTCTGTGCACCAGTACCAAAGGCCGATGATCGGCGCGCAGAAAAGCATGCCCAGCCAGGGGTAGTGGCCGTTGAAGTACCAGGCCTGTTTCACGATGTTTCCGACTGAATCCTTCACCAGGACCGGAGCCCATGTGCCCTCCACGCCTGCGGGAGTCAGCGGCTTCCAGAGGTTGAACATGTCGGATCCGCACCAGTAACGCAATTCATTCCAGCCGCCCAGCTTGTAGAGCCCGTATACCGTCAGCAGGCCCGAGCCCAGGATCAGCACCGTAACCTGCACAGCATCGTTGTAGGCCACGGCGCGCATGCCGCCGAGCATCGTGTAGAGGCCTGTCAGGACAATCACCAGCACGGAACCAATCCAGAAGCTGTCGATCTCGTAGCCCCCGACATTGAGACGCATTTCCGGCAGAAGCGTGGCGAACACGACACCACCCGCGAAGATGCCAACGGCAATTTTCGACACGACAAAGGTGATCAGGGATACTATCGATAGGACGTAGCGGGAGCCCGTGGAAAATCGCTTTTCGAGGAACTCCGGCATGGTGAAGACGAGTGACCGGGCGTAGAAGGGAACAAACACCCACGCCAGCACCAGCAGGCACCAGGCATGTAACTCATAGTGGGCCATTGCCACGCCGTCCGTGGCCCCGGAACCTGCCAGCCCAACTATGTGTTCGGATCCGATATTCGAAGCGAATATGGACGCTCCGATCACCCACCAGCCGAGATTGCGGCCGGCGAGGAAGTAATCGGCGGCGGTATCTTTGCTCTTGCGGACTACCCACCATGCGACGCAAAGCAAAACGCTGAAATAGAGAGCGATCATTAACCAGTCGATCGGCGTAATGTGCGAACCGGTTGTGGTGATTTGAAGCGCCGGAAAGAACGTGGAGGACGGAATAGTCATAGGATTCTCTGCCTTTCAGCGGTCATTGGTTCGATAGAGACTCGGGGTTACCGAAGCCGGTTGCTGCATCCAGGCACACTCACCTCCCGGCTTTGGCAAGCGAATCACACTCTAGAATCAGTAAATGTCCTTCAAGAATGAACGTAGAAAAATCCGACCGGCGCCCGTGAAAGCCTCGGCCATCCTACCCGCCAACCAAGCCACACGAGAATTCCGAGGTTGCGGTGCCTGTCACCCGAAGTTTAAACAACAGATTTCGCCAATTGCACGAAGTTTCTCTTCAACTGGCGCCTCCTCATTGCAACGCGTTGCTTTTCCGGGATTTGCCTGGCACTGGGATTCATCCGCACACAATCGCGTTGTTCAGGACAGCAATAAGGACTTGCACAGAAATCCCGGTGGCATCCGAGGGCCGTGTTTTTCCGCGTCCTTGAACATATATGATCGTGTTCTTTAATTCCGTGAACTTTTAACTTAGGAAGGGCGCGAGGTCTCGGGCAGCTTCGAACACCTCCCCGGGTGTGATTTGCTCCATGCACAGGTTGCGCCGGCAGGTTTTTTGCATGGGAGTGCTCTGGCAGGGGGCGCACGGGACCGCTTGCCGCACGATCCGGATAGGGGTGGTACTCGAAAGCGGCCGCGTTTGCTCGAGCCTGCCGGGCCCCCACAGCACGACCAGCGGCGTGCCGACAGCCGCCGCCATGTGGCATGGCCCCGAATCCACCGAGATCAGCAGATCCAGCCTCTTGATCACGGCCGCCAGCTCCCGGACCCCGGTCTGCCCGGCGATCGAACGCGCTCTTCCGTCCGGCACCTGCCGGCAGATATTGGCCGTGTCGGCTGCATCCTCGGAAGACCCCGTCAAGACGATGCCGACATCGTTGCGGTTCCGGATTCTCCGGATCAGCTCGACGAAACCGGCGTGGCTCCAGCCTCGCAGGCGCTGCGCCTGGTTCCGCTTCCGCCCGCGCGGACCCCAACCGATGTGCACGCCGACAAGGGGCCGCGGGAAGGATGCCAGGATCCTGCCGGCGGCGGTCTCGTCCCCGGGTGACAGCGCCAGCTCCATGTCGAGGGCGCCGGTTTCGGGATCCCGGATGCCGCCTGCCCGGAGGTTGTTGACGATGGCGTGCCGGCTCGCGTCGAAGGGGACCTCCGCGAAGCTCCGGATCGACTTCAAGCCTGCCCGCTCGAGGAGCGCGCGATAGCGGGGAGCGCTTTCCAGGAGCACGGAGAAATCATAATCACGGGCGCGAAGACTCCGCACCAGACGCTGCTTTTCCAGGGAAAGCCACAGTGGCCAGTTCCGGCCGCGGAGTGCGAAAATGCTGCTCAGATGGGGATTCAGCTCCAGCAGCGGCGACGCGAGCCGGGAACAAAAAAAGTCGATTTCCGCCCGCGGATGGAGCTCATGAAGCCGGCGCAGCAGCGGAGTCGCCATCAGAGTGTCCCCCAGCGCCCCCACCCGGACCACCAGAATCCTCTCGGGACTCGATGATAGCGGCTTGTCCTCGCTCATGACCGGGGAAGTGTAGCAGAGAACGGACACAGGAAACCAGCAAACCCCGGCTTACGGCGTAAACCACGAAATACACGAAACCATTTCGTGTCTTTCGTGGTTCCAATGCGGTGAACCATCGGACCATTCCCGCCGGCGCCTAATCAAGACATCATGGCGTCCAGGGCGGATGAAAGACGATCGAGTCCTGCCTCCAGCGTGGCTGTCGCGCAGCCGATGCCGAGGCGGAAATGATCCGGCATCTCGAAAAAACGTCCGGGCACGACCGAGGTTTCATATTGGTCCCGCAGGAGGGAGCAGAGTTCCTCTGTCCTGCCGTTTTTGCAGCGCGGAAAAACCACGGTGCCGAACTCGGGCCTCATACACTCAAGGTCGGCCCGGGTGTCCAGGAACCGGTATAGCAACAGGCGATTGGTTTCCAGGACTGTTCGCGCGCGGTCGGCGATCGGACCCAGCCGCTCGAGCGCCACGACGCTCAGACGCTCCGCCGGGTGCGGTGGGATCACGCCGAACAGGTCGTTCAGCCGCCAGATCCTGCGTGCCAGATCCGGCTGGGCGAGAATCCAGCCGCAGCGGAGCCCGCTCAATCCGTAGGCCTTTGTGAGACTGGCGGTGATAATGAATTCCGGTCCGAGATGAAAGGCGGAGCGCGGGCTCCTCTGAGGGGATTGAACAGCCACCGCCTCGAGATACACTTCATCCACCAGGATGCGGGCGTTGACGCTGCGGGCGATTTCTGCCAGGGATTTCAGTGTATCGTCATCCGTCAACGCGCTGCTCGGGTTGTGAAGGTTGGTGATGACGATCAGGCGCGTGCGCAACGTGACGCTGCGCTCCACTTCCGCCGGATCAATGGCAAATCCGGCTTCGAAACGCCGCCGGAAGCGCCTGACGTCGGCGCCGAGGTAGCGGGCAACCGAGAGCAGGGGTTCGTATGCCGGATGCTCGACCAGGACCTCGTCGCCCGGTTCGAGCAGCGCAGCCATCGCCAGATGATTGGCCATCGACGTGCCGATGGCAGCCACGACGCAGTCCTGCGGCACGGCGCATTTCCCGGCCAGCGCGACCTGCAGCGGCTCAAAACCATAGGAACTGGGACCGCTGAGTTCGACGTCCTCGATGCGGATCCCGAGGTCTCGCGCAGGATAATGCAGCAGTCCGCTGGTTGCTAGGTTGAATCTCGCGTGCGAGCGTGTCTTCGCCCACTCCATGTACTCACAGATGATCGTATCACGCCGATAACTCAAGATTTCTTCCTCCGGTTCCAATAAAAATAAGCGGGAATTCCCGCGAGCATGATTCCCAGTCCGATCAGGGTATTGGCAGGGTACTTGTAGACGGTGTTGATGACCACCAGCCAGCAGGCGGCGATGAAAAAGATCGTGGTGGCCGGGTGCCCGGGGACTTTGAAGACGGGGGAGGCTGCGCCGGGGGATTTCGCATCGCGGCGCCGCAGTGCGAAGATACATGTGGCGCTCAGGCCGAAAAAGATGAAATCGACCGACACGACGTAATTCAGGATCTGCTCGTATTTGCCCGAAAGCGCGATAACGATGGCGCACACTCCCTGGAGCAGGATCGCGATCACCGGCACGCGCGAGCGCGGGTGGACCCAGCCGACGCTCCGGAAGAACAGCCCGTCCCCGGCCATGGCGTAATAGACGCGCGGGGCTGTCAACATCGACTGGCTCAGGAATCCCAGGGTGGAGATTGCGATTCCGGCTGCGATCAG
>JAFNAG010000109.1 GCA_017860135.1 Acidobacteriota bacterium | reverse complement strand
GCTCTGCGTGTCCGGGAGCGGTTGGTGATGCGCATCCGGCGCAGTTCGATGTCATCCTCCGGGGAAACCGCAATTTCCGTATGGGTGTCGATCTCCTGTTCGCGGCAGCGGAACTCCACCCGCGCTTCCGAAAAGACTGCTTCGTAGTCGTGGGATGCTATGAGCGCCGGCTGATATGCGGTGGACCAGAACTTCCCGCTTGCCGCGTCGCGGATGTAACAGAACGTGCCCCAGTTGTCGCAGGTGCTGTCTTCGCGCCAGCGCGTAACTGCCATGTCTTTCCAGCGGCTGTAACCGCCGCCTGCGTTCGTAATCATGACGTGGTATCTGCCGTTGGACAACAACTGCACTTCAGGCGCTGGCGTATCCGGGCTGCTGAAGACACGAACCGGCGTCTCCGGACCGTTGGCACTCAGGCGCGAATCGGAACTCTCGGCGATTTGCGAATAGAACGCCGTAGCCTTGGGGACTCGTTCCTGGAGCAACAGCATGGTCGCCCGGAACGACGGATCCGACTCGAAGCGCTTCTGCATCGGACGGCCCAGGAGCAGATAGGCCAGCGAGAGCAGGCTCATGCCCTGGTGATGCGCCATGAATGACCGGACCAGAACTCGAGATTGCCCGCGGGGCATGCGCGACGGAGTGTAGTCGATCGCTTCATAAAATCCATACTTCCCCTCGAATCCCTCCGCAGCCATTCGCTCGAGATTCTGGCAAGCCTCCTCGGGCGCCACCATCAGCGCAAGCGCCGAGGCATAGGGCGCAATGACCAGGTCCTCGGCCAGCCCGCGTTTGAGCCCAAGGCCGGGAACGCCAAACGCCCGGTACTGGTAGTTGAGATGGACATCGATGGCGTTGTAGCCGGATTCCGAAATGCCCCACGGCACCTGGCGCTTTTTGCCATACGCGATCTGCCGGTCCACAGCCGCATTGTAGGACTGGTCAAGCAGCGTATGGTCATACGACGGCATGACCAGAAGCGGCATGAGGTACTCGAACATCGACCCGCTCCATGAAAGCAGGACCGGTTGTCCGCCTGCGGTAGTCAGCAGGCGTCCCAGCGCAAACCAACTCTCCTGCGGCAACTGTCCCTGCGCAATCGCAACGAAACTGCACAATCTCGCTTCCGAAGCCAGCAGGTCGTAAGAACTCGAGTCCCGCCGGCGCTCGGCAACGTTGTACCCGATCGTCAGCAAATGGGAAGCCCGGTCATACAGGAAGTCATACTCGATGCGGGCGAATTCGCTCGATTGCAGCACAAGGCGTTCTATGACCGCAAGCCTTGCCCGGGCACGCCGGCTTGCCTCCGTGATGAACCGTCGAATCTCACCCAGCCACTCAGTGGCCTCTGGAGTTGCGTCCGAGCCTGGCTGCGCATTGATTACGGGCAGCAACTCCAGCTCGAGCCTTGCCAGTTGGCGTAACGTCGGGATCGCATCGAACCCGCGAAAATCGCCGAGTCCAGCCGGGGCCGGCTTCATCGGGGTCCACGGAGCCAGGAAGGTGAGCTCTTCGAGGGCGTCCTGGCACTGCCGGGCAAAGGCGCCTGCCCATCCGCTGGCCTGGCTCTCGGGGTCTTCGGCATCGAGGCTGCGCATCACCTGCGCGGCGGATGCCGCCAGCCGGTCGAGGCACTGCCACGTCGCCGTGAGCGTGGTCGGCCGGGCATCGGACCCAAGATCCTTCTGAAGTTGAGCGAGCCGGGCCGGAGCGGCTCCTCCCGCGGTGTCCACGAGAATTCTCAGCGTGTCATGCAGACCGTCAAAAAAGCGCTCTCCCAGGATGTTGTGATCGGGAAGTGCGAGCAGGCCCGGCCGCAAGGTCAGCAGGTGTCCCGCGAGGTTCCCGCTGTCGACCGTGGAGATATACCCGGGCAGCAGCGGTTTCAGGGACTGCGTGTCGTACCAGTTGTAGAAATGGCCTCGGTAACGTTCCAATGCGTCCATCGTGTGGAATGCATTCGCCGTGCGTTCGATCAGTTTCCCCGGCGTAATGTAGCCGAAGTCGTATGCAGACAGATTTGCGAGTAACGCAAGTCCCATGTTGGTAGGCGACGTGCGATGCCCGATCGCGGCAACCGGATGCTCCTGAAAATTGTCAGGCGGCAGCCAATGATCCTCCGGCCCGACGAAGGTCTCGAAGTACGCCCAGGTCTTGCGGGAAAGCTCCCGGAGAAACATGGTCTGGCCGATGGACAGCCGGGCCGCCCGGCGGGCGAGCGGCCGGCTGATCCACCAGGCGATTACGGGGGCGGCAAACCAGAGCCCCAATATTGGTCCAGCCACCACCAGGGCGGCAGGCCTCGAAAGCAGAAGATAGACGCCCGTAACCACGGCCAGAACCGGGGCAATCCACATGGACAGGCAGGAGGCCAAGAGGCTCATGCGGCTGTTGCCGTCCAGGTTGTTCGAGGGACTCCATTCGAGAAGCCGCCTGCGCGTGAACAGCATCCGCCCCGCCGTGCGCATAATCGCATCCAGGCTGAAAAATGCCTCGTAGGGGAGGCAAGCGAACGTAAATGCCGTCTGTGCAAAGTGCCGGGCAGAACAACGCACCACAACAGTGAGGTGTTGCCCCAGAAGTACATCAGCCGGCTTGCGCAGCAGATCCAGGATGCAATGAATCAGCGCAGGAATCAGGATGATGCCGGTCACCGACAAGGTCCAAAACCAGGAGGGTGACAAAATGGTCCAGCCCAGCAGCAACATCAACGTCAACCCCGCAGGCACCAGACTGCGGCGCAGATTGTCGAAGATCTTCCACCGGGACAAGCCGGAGAGCGGATTCTTCTCATGGCGACGGCCGAAGCCGGGAACGCGTGGCAGCAGCCAGCGTGCGATTTGCCAGTCCCCGCGAATCCAGCGGTGGCGCCGGCGTGCGTCTACGTCGTAGCCTGAGGGATATTCCTCAAACAGCAACACATCGCTCAACAACCCCGACCGCGTGTAACATCCCTCCACGAGGTCGTGACTGAGAATCCGGTTCTCCGGAAGGCGTCCCGCAAGCACCCGTTCGAACGCGTCGACATCATAGATCCCCTTGCCGATGAACGAGCCTTCACCGAACAGGTCCTGATACACATCGGAGACGGCGCGGGTATACGGATCGATGCCCGGCTCACTCCCGAACCAGTGCGCGTATCTCGACCGGTTTGTGCCCGCCAGACTAATTGCCACGCGCGGCTGAAGGATGCAGTACCCCTCGCGGATGCGGCCGCTATCTTCGTCGAAGCGCGGACGATTCAGCGGATGCGCCATGGTTCCGACAAACTGCCGCGCCGAATCGCGCGGCAGTTGCGTATCCGTGTCCAGGGTGATTACATACTTCACGTTCGACAAAACTGAAGTCTCGCCGACGATGAGGGCGAACCGGTCCCTCGAGCCGCCGCGCAGGAGGGAATTCAATTCTGCGAGCTTCCCCCGCTTGCGCTCGTAGCCCATCCAAAGGCGCTCCCGGGGATTCCAGCGGCGCGGGCGATGGAAAAGGAAAAAACTGCCGGCTTCTACGCGCCCATACTTGTCATTCAGCTCTTCGATCCGCTTCCGGGCCAGCTGCAACAGCAGCTCGTCTTCCGCAAGAGTTTCCTGGTGCGCATCTGCATAATCTGTCAGCAGGCCGAAGTGCAGGTGCTGGTCGCGATTTGCCAGAAACCGGACCTCGAGCGCCTCGATCAGCTCCTCGATGTTTTGAGCGCTCGTAAGCATGGTGGGGATCACAACCAGCGTGCGCGATTCCGGAGGAATTCCTCCGGAGAAGTCCATGCGCGGCAGCAAGCGCGGCTTCGCCAGCAACGTCGCGAGCCAGTTCACCAGCGCTACCGCCAGATGACTTCCGCCCAGCAGCGAGAGGACTCCCATCAGAGCGGTCGGCCATCCATGGGACCCGCCGGCATGCGCCTTCGTCATTAAGCCCACGGCAACCAGCGCCGTAATCAGCGTGATCGTCCCGAGATAGAGGAACAAAGGAAACCGCCCGCTCAATCGCCGCAGAGCCTCAGCGGCAGACAGGCGCACCTCCGCCGTTCGCTCCAGCTGCCACAGTCCTTTGTCGGTCAGATAAAACCCGACATGTGCCGCCTGATCGTTGCCGCCTATCCTGGCCGCGCCATCATGTGCCAACTGGATCGTTTTGCGCGCCACCTCGCTTTCAGATAGCCGGCTGCTCTTCGCCATCCGCTCCACCACGTGACGGTAACGATCACGGGTGGCAAAATCCATTTTGCCGTAAACTCCGCCGGGATCCGCGCGCAGGGCCTGCTCGACGTCGCTCATAGTCTCGACAAACTCGCGCCAGTCCATCGCCCCCAAAAACCGGAGGCTGCCGATGCTGTTGCTGATCGAAACCTGGTCGGCAGCCTGTTGTTGATTCTCCGACTGCACCAACTTTTCAATCGTAAGGCCGGACTCGGAGAGCCGCTGTTCGATCCAGGTGAGCGGCAACGCCAAAGCGGGGCTCTGCCCCTGCAGCCGGCGCGCGAATTCGGCGACAAACGAACTCGACACCGGAGGGTTCGAACGCGCCATGTCCGCGATGGCCAGTATCAGGCTCTTCGGGTCTTTCCCGGCGATCTCCGTCATCCGGTCTGCCCAGAAGCCGGCGAGGTTTCGGTCGGCCCCGTCGGCGGCGACCCGTGCCCCAACGCGGCGGAGATTCTCCACTAGTGCCAGGCGCAACATGATAGGAATGGCCCACAGTTCACCCAGTTTCAGAACCGTCACGGTCTGGTAGGCCGCCACAAAACTGCTGAGACTCTCAGAATCCACCCGGCCGTCGCCGTGTGAGATCGCCTCCAACGCGATGTCATACACCCGTGGGAGCCCGGCCGATGGGCCGTCCAGCAAGCGCGGCAGTTCCCGGCTGTAGCCCTTTGGCAAGTGTCGCTTGGCCGACCGAACCTGCTCTTCGATCAGATAGAAATTGTCGAGCAGCCATTCCCCGGCCGGCGAAATCCGGCGGTTCGCCTTAACCGCATCATCGATCAGGTCCCGGACGCCGATGAGGACATCCTCATTCTCGGCCAGCCGCGTCAGAAGCCGGTCCGAAGCTCGTCCGGCACTCAAGTTGTGCCAGCCAGCCAGGGTCTTGCCATGCTCTTCCATCTGGGCGCGGCTGAACAGTTCCGATCGCAGCGGCGGCTCGTCGAGGCCATACTCCCGAGCCGCACCGTTTCCGCGGAGGACCGCCCGGAAATCCAGCAAGTTCGCAAAGATCGTCTTGCTCGCCTTCAAGTCGGTCTCCTTGTTTAAAAGCAAACTCTTAACCAATCAGGTCGCAACCCCAGTGTCTGGCTTGGACGCGTCCCCTCCTCCCGTGAATCCGACTTAAGCTCTATCGATCAGCGGAAAACCAAGGTGCAGGCCCTGTCCAGTCGATTCGTGCCATCGCGTCCATCCTCTCTGTCTCCGCAAAAACTGTTCTGCTTCAGGCAAATGCGGGAGGAAAGGGAAGGAGAAATGCTCTCCTTCCCTTCGAGGTGGAGGGACATTTGCGGAGATAACTGCGGATTGAACCGCGGAGTGTTTGATTCAGAACCAATAATAATGACGGCTTGCATCGTCCCCTTCGCGCTAAAGTTTATTCAGAGCCCGGGACCACTCATCGGCCTGCTTTTCGGCTTCCGTTTTCGCGATCCCATATCGCTCCTGAATCCGCCCGACCAGTTGGTCCTTCTTGCCGCCTATCACTTGCCAGTCGTCATGAGTGAGTTTGCCCCAGCGCTCCCGGGCAGAGCCGGCAAACTGTTTCCACTTCCCTTCCACTTGATCCCAATTCATGGCGTTGTCCTTTCTCACGGTTTTGAGCCTGGCTGTTGCAGCCATAACCTCATTGGCATGTCTATCTATTCCGAAGTGAATACTTGTTCATGTCTGCCGTCAGCTTAATTCCCGCCGCCGATTTCCTGGTCTTCGTGCCCGTGACGATTTCCCTGTTCGTCACTTCCGTTCCATACAGCTCAGCATTGGCGTCGTCATCGGGCCGGAGGGTGGCGCCGTCCAGCGAGATTCCGGCAAAAACGCCTCGTGAGCGGGAGTAGGATAGGATCTGCGCGTTCATCTGGAGATCCGTATTGGCCGACGAGGTGCGGCCCACCGGCCCGGCTGCCACTGAAGCATCCGCGCCAAGTGTGAACTTGCTCGAAAGGAGTTTTTCAACGCCTCCGGCGTTCATGACGAGCATGACAGCGTCCGTCTCCGAGCCTCCGATCTGAAAACCAAAGCTCCCGCCTTCCACCTTTATGGCTGCCGGTGCGGACCAACCGGTGCCTGAAGCCAGGCGGCACATCATGAAGCCCCTGCCGTAGTTGGCACCCACGATGAACGCTCCTTTTTTCATTCCCGGAACGATCACGATACACTGGCAACTTTGAAGCAACTCCTTCGGGATAGCTTTATCCGGTGTCGCCATGATCTGCTTCATGACATCGGTTGACGCCTTCAAGCGCGATGATGCGCTCTCCTCCGCAAACATCATTCCCGCGGATAATGCGCCTGCAGCTGCGCAGGTAATTCCAAGTTTCCTCAATCTTTGCGATGTCATAAATCTCTCCTTTGTTTTTGATTCCAAAGCCTGTTTGACTTCATGACCCTCTCATCGTTGCTCACAATACGCCGGCCGGCTTCCGCTTCGTTCGTCGGAGGAATGGCGTCAGGGTTTAGTACATAAGCTGAAGTCGTTACAACTTCTCTGCTCCTCTTCCGGCTGCATTGGCTAAGATTCGTATGAGTAGCATCACCCGTTATACCGCTCGACATTTGATGTATACCCTGGGGTAAATGCAGTGTCAGTTCAGTTTTGCTCAAGCATCTGGTCAAAATTGCTCAGGATGGCTGCGCTCAGGTAGATCACGGCATCCAAGGAGTTCTATTTTGAACAACCAGGTGATCACTTTTGAACAGACAGCCCAAATCGCAACCTGCTAGATTTTTCAAGGATCAGGGGGTTGAAAAGGGAAATCCCCTCATCGAACAATTGATTGGCCCGAATACAGCGAGCCGGGGCCTTCCTCATTAAGCGTCTGAGTCGCGAGCGAAGACAGCCCGGAGCTGAAAGGAGAGTCCCATGTCACTCGTCGTTCTGATCATTATCCTGCTGCTCTTGTTCGGCGGAGGAGGAGGTTATTACGGATATCGGAGGTGGGGTTCGAGTGGAGGCATCGGAATCGTCGGACTGGTGGTGATCATCCTGGTGCTCTTGTACCTCTTCGGCGGATTGCGTCTTTCCACTTGAGGTTTCTTCTGAAACCCCGACAAGGCAAAGACCGTCAGGAGCTCGGCACCGGAGGCGAGATTTGCGCTTCAGTCGTTTTTGCTGGTGAGTGTGGGCAGCCGGGTGTGAGGATCTGAGACCTCGACCTGTCCGGCTGTGCTGACACCGGAACTCCACGGTGCCAAGCCGGCAATCGAAGCATGAAAGAGTTGTGAAACTCCCATGGAGAATCCGAATCGATCCAGAGCTAAGGGGAAAGCACATGGCGCACAACCACGGTAATGAATATCAGATACGAATTGTTCGCGAGGACGGATTTGAAGAACTGAGCGGGTGGATGAATAGCACAGAGCAAGTTGCTCAGGCGATTCTTGCGGTCCACAGTCCACAAGGCAAGAATCACTGGCTTCTGGTACGGAATATTCTCTGTCCCGACTGCTCAGATAAGGAACAGATAATGGAATACCCCATTATGCATGTCCCGTCTCCACGATACATCCCACACGATTCCCGTTATCTGCGAGTAGTGGAGTCGAGGGACCGGTGCGCTGTGGACCTTTCAACATAATGGCATACAACATAGGTGATGAGCATTATTGACCAGAGTGGTGAGCTGAACCGAACTGACACGCGAATCACTCCACGTGTAATGTATGAGCTGTCAGCGGGGATCTGGTGGCGGCGGATGCCGGCAAAGAGGAGCGGCATGTTCGCCGAAAATGGAAAGCTCAGCTGGAGGGAATTGGCCTCGACTGCTGCGAGGCGTTCACCCTCGTGCAACTGAAAACAACGCTTGTTAAGAGGAGGTCAATATGACCCGATTCAGAGTAGTAGTGATGATGATGTTGGTTTTGGGCCTGGTGGCTCTGGCGTTTCCATCCAGAATGAAGGGCCAGACCTGGAACAAGAGGACCAAAGTCACCTTCAGCGCGCCGGTGGAGATTCCGGGTGTGGGCGCTCAGGTCTTGCCGGCCGGAACGTATTACTTCAGGCTGCTGGACTCGCTAAGCGATCGCCACATCGTCCAAATCTTCAACGAAGCCGAAGACCACGTGTTTGCAACCATCCTTGCGATACCGAATTACCGTTTGCAGCCCACTTCCAGGACGGTGATAACGTTCCGGGAAAGAGCATCCGGTGAGCCGCAAGCCATCAGGTCTTGGTTTTATCCTGGTGATAATTCTGGCCAGGAATTCGTGTATCCCAAGAGGAGGGCTATCGAGCTGGCCAAGCTGGTCGGCCAACCCGTTCTCGCGATGCCCACCGAACTGGCAGAAAAAATCATCATGCCGATAAAATCGGTGGACGACCCGGTCGTTGCTACATTAAAGCAGGTGCCTCTCGAGGCAGTGAAGCCCACGGGAGAGGTGGTTCCCATAACCGAGGTTGTTGAGCCTCCACCTGCAAGGACAGAAGCCGTGACTGCGGTGAACGCGTCGGATGCCACGAGGAGCGTGCCCAACACGGCCAGCCCGATGCCGCTCTTGGGCCTGATTGGGATGTTATCGCTGGCTGCTGGCATTGCTCTTTCCCTGGTTCTAAAGGGAAGTGCTTGAGGAAGAAAGCCGGGCATGCGCGGGCCACCAAGTAGGGATCATATTGAGAATACACGGGTTAAGGCGGTTTCCATACCCGGGCGGCCCCGGATGAGTATGCAGGTTATGGAGGGAAGGTGAGTATCACCTGCCCTCCGGGGCAGCCGGGTTTGCGAACATCCGGGATGCCCTACTGTGGTCGCTCGCGCTCAGATTCCTCGAGGGGACTGGACCATTATGAGAGATCACTCCCGTGCCGGAGAATTGCGGGCCGGGGAGAAGCCGGCCTTCGCGAGTCTGTTGCTGGTCTTGCTGTTTCTCCTGATCATGCCGCCAAGCGGCGGCCAGCCTCAAAAGTGCCCGATGTCGCCGAGCAGCCAGGCCGGCCAATTCACGATTGCGGTAAAAGTCAGCATGGTGGTTTTGCACGCAACCGTGCTGGATTCTAAGGGAACTCCTGTTTCGGGACTCGATAAAACGAACTTTCAGCTTCTCGAAGACGGAGTCGCGCAACAGATCGACTCTTTCAGCCAGGAAGATATTCCTGTGACGGTCGGATTGGTTGTTGACAATAGCGGAAGCATGGGGCCGAAGCGCCCTGAAGTCATTGCTGCTGCCCTGGCGTTTGCCCGCACCAGCAATCCTCAGGATCAGATGTTCGTGGTCAATTTCAACGAGAGGGTTTCGTTCGGCCTGCCCTATAACACGCCGTTTACGGACGAGGCCGCTCAATTGAGAGTGGCCATGTCCAGCATCGCCGCAGACGGCATGACGGCGCTTTACGACGCTGTGGCTTCGGCGCTCGAGCACCTGAAGAAGGGGAATCGGGATAAAAAGGTGTTGATCGTAATCAGCGACGGGGGCGATAACGCCAGCAAACAAAAACTAGCCCAGATCATGGCCATGGCGAGGCAATCCGACGCCATCATCTATACCATAGGTCTCTTTGATGAGTTCGATCCCGACCGGAACCCTGGTGCGTTGAAGGAGCTCGCAAAAACTACAGGCGGGGAGGCTTTTCTGCCGGGATCCGTAAGGGATGTCGTTCCTATATGCGAACGGATCGCTCATGATATCCGAAACCAGTACACGATTGCCTACATACCCGCTAATGGGAAGCAAGATGGAACCTACAGAGTCATACAGGTGAAGGCCGTGGCGCCGGGGCGGGGACGCTTGGCCGTACGCACGCGTGCCGGTTACTACGCGCCCCGGAATTCTCAGCTACTGCCTTTAGCCGGAGCGACCTACCATGAAAATCCGAATTAGACGGTCCACGCATCCTCCGACGCGAGGCACGCCTTTTCTCCGTTGGAGTCGATTCCTCAGTCTTGCTCTCGGCGTCCTCCTGTTGGGATACTGCGGCTTTGTGCTGCTCGACGCGCGTCTCTATGCGACCTATCAAAGCAGGCGATTTCAACGAGCATTCAAGAGTCTGACGGCCGTGAACGGCAGCGCGGAGAACCCTCACCTGTCTTCCCTGCCTGCAGCCGAGGCGGCATCAAACCATTCGCGAACCGGGAGTAGTGGCAGCGCCGACCGCGCAGGCTCTGCGCTGGGGCGCATCGAGATCAGCGCCATCGGCCTCGACGCGATCATTATGGAAGGCACCGATGCCAAGACCCTGCGCAGGGCGGTCGGCCATATATCGGGTACTCCGCTGCCGGGCCAGCAGGGGAATACCGCAATTGCAGGTCACAGGGACACGTTTTTCAGAGCGCTGCGCAATATCCGCGAGAATGATGCAATCATGTTGACGACCCTGGCCGGATCCTACGGCTATCGCGTCGACTCCATTAAAGTGGTCGAGCCAGATAACACGGCAGTGCTCGACAATTCCGACGCTGAGATTCTAACCCTGGTGACCTGTTACCCGTTCTACTTTGTGGGCCCCGCCCCCAAGAGATTTATCGTCCGCGCGCACAGGATTTCGGCTAAGGCACTGGAACTGCAGATGCAGGCTGATAAAGGAATCGACCATGAACGAAGATAGGCTCCTCAAGCCGACCAGGACCGCTACTTTGGCGCTGAGGATCATCACCTATGCTGCCCTGCTTCTCCTGGTCTTGATCGTTGGTTTTTTCCCCATCGTCACTACTGCAAAAATCAGCCTTAAAATGATCCATGCATCCGCGCCGGATCATTGAATTTGATCCGGCATTGCATCACTGCCCCCTTTACCTTCCCAACTCGTCAGGCTCGATTGATCACAGTTGCTCATCCCGGTCGATGGGGATGACTTCACGTGGAACAGGGTTCCACCTGTGAGCCGGTTTCCATCCGCCCCGGTCACAAGCTAGATCGAAGAGCGACGGCCGCTGAGCAGATTGAAAACAAACACTACAATCGCGATGACCAGCAGGGCGTGAATCAAACCGCCGCCCACATTCGTGGCAAAACCCAACAGCCATAACACCAGCAAGACTCCTACTATTGTCCACAACATGACTGAATCTCCTTTTTTCTATCTTCCCAATCCGAAAGTTAACCGCATGTCAATCACCAATCCTCATTCATTTATACTCTGGAGCAAATCGTGTGTCAGTTCAGTATGGCTCATGCGCCTGGTCACAATTGCACAACCTGCTGTTCACAATTGCGCACAACGTTTATGAGCAATTTTGAACAGATTGTTGAGCAGTACTGAACTGACATGCGAATGATACGGGGATATAAAGAGTGAGTCCTGATTTGACCGCGGACGTCGGGTGGTATGCGTCAAGAGCGGATGATGCTGCCCTGAATTAAGGAACAGGTGAGATGTCAGAGAGCATGATTTTCATGAACGCGGGCCGGCGACATGCCGGCTCTTCAGGGATGGAGGTTCAAATGGTTACACATAATGCAGACTGCTCCATCGGCGGTCGTGCCAGGCCGCCCGTTTGGGGCTTGCGGCGTCCAGTCATGCTGGTGGCGCTCGTTGCGCTTATTTTGGCTCCGCTGGCTTGGGCGCAGCGCACGCAGCTGAAGCCGGGCTGGAATATGTTCTCGCCGCAGCAAGATGTAGAAATGGGCCAACAAGTCTCCAGCGATGCAGAAAAGCAAGTGCCGATGCTCAACGACGCGCGCGTGGATAATTACCTGAACAATCTGGGGCGCACGCTCGCGGGCCATACGCCCGGCGAGAAATATCCCTATCAATATAAGTGTGTGAATGACCGCGCCATTAATGCTTTCGCGCTGCCCGGCGGATTTATCTACATCAACCGAGGCGTGATTGAAGCCGCCGACAACGAAGCCCAGCTCGCCGGCGTGATGGCGCACGAAACTGCGCACGTGGCTCTCCGCCACGGAACCAACCAGGCCTCCAAGGCTTATGTTGCTCAGGTGCCTCTGGCCATCCTCGGCGGCGTGCTGGGAAACAAAGACTCCATGGGAGCCATGCTGGCGCAACTGGGCGCGGATTTTGCGACAAACTCCTTGTTGCTCAAGTATTCGCGGACAGCTGAAAGCCAGGCGGACGAAATGGGCACGCAAATCCTCTACGATTCGGGCTACGACCCGCGCGCCATGGGCCAGTTCTTTGAAAAAATCCAGGCGGAAGACAGGAGCGGGCGCCAGGTGGAATTCTTCAGCAACCACCCAAATCCCGACAACCGTATCGAGCGCGTCGACGAGGAGATTGGCCTGCTCGGCGCGCCGATGCGCGGCAGTAAGACTGATTCCCGGGAGTTCCAGGACATTAAGCGCTACGTTATGTCACTTCCGGCGCCTCGGGCTGAAGGCGGAACGCGAAGTTTGACGGGGAACACCGGCGGTGCTGATCGCGGGCGGCGCGGCACGCCTGGATTACGGATTCTGTCCGCGCGCTATGGCGCCCAGGATAGATTCGCCGACGTCCGTCAGTTGTTACAGTCTCGCGTGCAGAACGACCGGTTGAACTTGCAGGTGACCAATGCGTCGATGGGCGGCGACCCCATTAAAGGCAGGAAGGCGCTCCTTATCAGCTATGAGTGGGCCGGCGAGACCTATGATGGAGTTGTACCGGAGAATCAGTGGATTTCCATTCCCACCGAACAACAGCGGACGGAAACCACCGCATCGGGCGACACTCGACCCGCGTGGCCGTCAGACCGTGTGAGGGCTTTCGAAAACTCGGTTTTGCGCATTGAGCATCCGGATAACTGGCAGGCCTACGGGCAGGGCGACATTGCGGCCACGATTTCGCCCGACAAGGGCATGGTAGTTGATGGCAGGGGCAACCAGGCGTTGGCTTACGGCGTCATCGTGAATATGTATGAGCCTCGCACTGACAGCAATTACCAGAAGCAGTTGCAGTCCGAAGGCTACGGGCAGGCTTCGGGACTGTCCCTGGAAGATGCCACGAACCGGTTGATTGAAGAGCTCCGCCGTTCCAATCAAGGGATGCGGGTCATTCGCTCGCCTGAGGGTATTCGGGTAGATGGGGTGCGCGCTCTGTCCACCGACCTGTCGAACGAGTCGCCGCTGGGAGGCCGCGAAACGGATTGGCTG
>JAFNAG010000348.1 GCA_017860135.1 Acidobacteriota bacterium | reverse complement strand
CGACCCTTTCAGGGTCATCTGCGTTCAGTATCCGCGTCTCATCCTGGCAGGCCAGCGAAACATCCTGGCAGGCCAGCGAAACATCCGATAAACGGCACAGATCGTGGGTGGCTGCTGACTGCCGTCCCTCTGCGCCTCATCAGGGTTTCACAGGAACCCGGCAGGCAGTGCACTCCCACAGTGTCACGTGTGGGCAACAGTCAGCGCTGTGCGAGGCAGGCCAATGCCACGCCTTCCAGGCGTGTTCGATCATTCTTGACGGAAGATTCCCAGATCGTTTGGGCGCGGGAGTTCGCTGCAGAATAATGCAAGTCAGGCATCTGCCGGCCTGTGCCGGTTTTTGCCGCCGGCCTTGCTTCGGATGAGGCTAACAGATGACAGAGAAAAGCGACATTTCCCGGTCACTTGCACGATATGGTTTCTACATTTCCATCCTGCTGTTTTTCTACGGCACCCTGTTTCCTTTCTGGTTCGATTTTTCCGGTCGCGAGCTGTCGGAGGCCTGGGCGCGCTCCGGTCTCCTTCCGTACTGGGACTTGGATCGCGGACGCATCCACAGTATCCCGGACATCGTGGCGAACATCCTGCTGACGCTGCCACTGGGGTTTTTTGGCGCCCTTCATCGCGGCGACGGCCGCGGCGGAGCAATGTGGAGGTGGTGGGTTTTGGGATTCGTCCTGGGAGTGGCCGCGGAAACCCTGCAATTGGCGATTCCGTCCCGCTCCTCCAGCATTACGGATGCCTGCAACAACGCATTTGGGGTGCTGGCGGGCTCGGCAGCAGCGTGCATTGCAGGAACCCGACTGCTGCGACTTCTCAGCGGCACGATCTGCAGTCGGGAATGCACCTGTCTTTGGATCCTCACAGGGATTCTGGCGACGACGATGCTGGGCCCTTTCGACCTGAGCCTGGATATCGCACACATCCGCGCGGACATGAGGATGCTCTACAACAATCCCTGGGAATCGGGTCTTCCCCTGGGGGATGCCTGGATCCAGATTGCGGAGTTTGCAATCCTGGGTGCTCTTGCAGGCAGAATGGCCCGTACCGGAGGACCGGGCACGAGGAAACTGGGCTTTTGGGGCTCGGCAGCTGCCGTACTCGCCATGCCACCGGCTCTGGAGATCGCGCAACTGCTCGTTGAGTCTCACACCCCTTCGTTCCGGGACCTCGCGATGGCAACAGGTAGTTTGGCGGCAGGCTTTGCTGTCGGAGCCTACGCCCCGCGACTGGCCCGCCCTGCCTGTGGTTTCATTCTGGTGTCCCTGGCAATTGTTGCCTCGGGTTTGAGCCCGTATCGGTTTGCCTCCGGGAGGGGAGTGTCTTCCTTTGAGTGGATTCCGCTCGTCGAGTATTACCGTCATACGACTGCGCCGGCGTTATATGACGCTATCCTGGGATTCCTCTCTTTCGGATTGGCAGGAGGACTGCTAAAGCTCTCCTGCACGCGCTGCAGTCGTGCGTTGGTCGTCGGATATGCGCTGGTTCTTGCCGGCGCGATCGAATATGTCCAGCTCTATCTTCCCTCACGTCACCCCGGAGTAACGGACATGCTGATCGCATGCCTGGGGGCGTGGACAGGAGCGATGATCGGCGTGGGCATCGAATCCGGCTCTTACGGCAACTCCGTCTAAATTGCCCGCCGGCGCTAGCCCGGATTGTCTGTGAACCTGGTTTGGACTCGGATGGAAGATGGGTGATCGGATGCGGAAGAAAGCCGGGAGAAGGTGTTGAGGTCACTCACGCACCCGCCAATGCCTGATCCGCGGACGGCCCAGATTCGACTTGCTTCCGCAGAACCGCGGCGATAGAAATAGAGGCTCTCTGCATGGGTAGGCTCGGGCTCCCGGTCGACGTAATCGCGGCATGATGCGAAACCGGAGCCGGGGCAATCACCGCCCTGTGCATCAGGAGGCAAGCGTGGATCGTTCCGGTGAACGGTTTGTTCCCCAGCAGGCGGATCCCTACGACGAAATTGCGGTGGAACATCTGCAACGGTATCAATCGCTCCGCGAACTGGTCCGGAACAGGATCGTGCTGGATGCCGGAAGCGGCGAAGGGTATGGGGCCAGCATACTGGCAGGAACGGCTTTGCGGGTCGTGGGGGTCGACATCTACCCGGACGCTGTGAATAATGCACGTGCCGCCTATCAGCGCCCAAACCTGGAATACCGGATCGGATCCATCGATGCTCTGCCTTTCGAGGACAGTTCATTCGACGTTGTTGTGTCGTTTGAGGTAATCGAGCATCTGGAGGAACGGCTCCAGGCCGCATTCCTCCGGGAGGCAAGGAGGGTTCTGCGCGAACAGGGGATCCTGGTCGTTTCAACCCCGAACAAGGCGGTCTACTCGGACTATGCAAATCACCACAACGAATTCCACAAAAAGGAATTTTACGTGGATGAATTCGAGGCATTCCTCCGGCAGCTCTTCCCCCGGGTATCGCTGTTCGGCCAGGGATGGTTTCTGTCCTCCGTCATGCAACGGTCCTCGTCGCTGCGCTTCGAGAACCTGCGCCCCCTGGACCGGGCGGCGCTCCCGCCGAAGTATGTCGTGGCCGTGTGCAGCGCTGGCGATCTGGCGGACACCATCGACCTCTCCTCGGTCGTTGTCGATGTGCAGGGGAAGCTCGAAGGCATGTGGAAGCGCATCGTCTCGCTGCAGGACGAAGTGGAAAGCAAAAACGCGTGGGTTTCTGCGCTGGAGGCGGAAATAGGGGACACTGCGCAGCGTGTTCTCGAACTGCAAGAGGAAGTGGAAGGGAAGAATGCCTGGATCGGCTCCCTGAAGCAGGAGATTCAGGACCTCGAGCAGGCTGTTGCGCACTATAAAAAGGAGGTTGCCGAGTTTGAACCGCGGCTGGCCAAGGCACACGAACACATTGCTTCGCTCGACCAGCACATCGCGTTCCTGGATCGCCATATTGCTGCCCAGTCGAACACCATCAAAGAGAGGGAAGAGGAACTCTCGGACATCAAACAAAGCGATTTCTGGCGGCTTGCGACCGGTTACTGGCAATTCCGGGACAAATGGCTGCCATACGGAAGCCGGCGCAGGCGTGCCTTCAGGGCGTCCTTTGGCCTCTTGAAAAGGGCGCTGCAGGCTCCTGGTCGCATCTTGAAAACGGAGTCCGCGCAGCCGACACCGGTTGTCATGCCCCCCGGGCAGGAGGAGATTCCCGCTCCGGGCACATCAGTCCCGGAAGTCGAGCCGGTTACATTCGACAGGGTGGACTCGCCCAAAGTGTCGATCATCGTTCCGGCTTTCAATCAGTGGGATAGCACAATCCGATGCATGAGGAGCATCCGGCGGACCATGACCGGCGTTCCATCCGAAATCATCCTGGCCGATGACGGCTCGACGGATACGACAGTGCTGGCCGGTGAGCTTCTCATCGGCGCCAGAGTGCTGCGCGACGGCGAAAATCGCGGTTTTCTGCGGAACTGCAATCGTGCTGCCTCGGAGGCCCGGGGGAAATACCTGTATTTTCTAAACAACGATACGGAGCTCCGGCCGGGAGCGATTCAGGCTCTGGTCTCCCTGCTCGACCGGGATCCGGCCGTGGGAATCGCAGGGTCGAAGCTTGTGTATCCCGACGGCCGTCTCCAGGAGGCAGGCGGGATCCTCTGGGTTGACGGCAGCGGCTGGAACTTCGGAAAGGGACAGGATCCCGCGCTGCCCGCATTCAACTATCTCAAGGATGTGGACTACATCTCAGGTGCCAGCCTGATGATCCGGAGCGACCTCTGGAAAGACATCGGCGGATTTGACGAACGATATGCCCCAGCCTACTGCGAGGATTCCGATCTTGCCTTTGAAACCCGGAAGAGAGGCTATCGGGTCGTCTACCAGCCCCAGTCAGTGGTTGTTCACCACGAAGGCACCTCCCACGGAACCGATGTCACACAACAAACCAAGGCGTACCAGGTCAGGAACACGGAAGCTTTAAGAGCAAAGTGGGCGATGGAGCTGACGCGCCACTTTCCGAACGGGGCCGGGGTTTTCCACGCCCGCGATCGTTCGGCAGGTCGCAAGACCATTCTGGTCATTGATCACTACATACCACAGTTCGACCGGGATGCTGGAAGCCGCACCGTCTGGTCGTTCATCCAGGCCTTCCTCTCATTGGGGATGAACGTGAAGTTCCTGGGCGACAACTTCTTCCCACATCAGCCGTATACCGATATTCTGCAGCAGGCAGGCGTGGAGGTTCTCGCGGGGCCCTGGATGGCAGATCATTGGAGGGAGTGGCTGGCGGACAACGGCTCCTGGATCGATTTCGTATTTATGAACCGGCCCCATATCGCTCCCAAATATCTGCGCTCCGTCCGTGCCAACACCAAATCCAGGGTGCTGTATTATGTACACGATCTGCATTACTTGCGTGACCTGCAGATGGCCGAACTGAAGAAAGATCCGGCGCTGAAGGTGCGCGCGCTGCGCGCGAAGATCAAGGAACAGGAGTTGATGCGCCAGATGGATGTGATCTTTTCCTGCAGCGACATTGAGGCTGCCATGATCGGCGAATCGTGCCCCGGGATCGAGGTGCATCAGGTTCCGGCCTATTCTGTGGATGTGGACCTTACCTGGGATTTCAGGGCGGAGGAGCGCACCGGCCTGCTGTTCGTGGGCGGCTTCTCGCACCCGCCCAATGCCGACGCCGTACTTTGGTTCGTGCGTGAAATCTGGCCGAAGGTGAAGCAACATCTGCCCGGTGCCGCCTTCCAGATTGCCGGTGCGGCCGCGCCGCATGAGGTGCTCTCCCTGGCCTCGGAAGACGTCAAGGTGTTGGGTTTCGTCAGCGATGAACGGCTTGCCGAGCTGTATCGGACCAGCAGGCTGGTGGTGGTCCCCTTGCGCTACGGCGCCGGCGTCAAGGGAAAGACAGTGGAAGCCATGGCGCACGGGGTTCCCGTCGTTTGCACTTCCTGGGGTGTCGAAGGCATGACAGGGGTGGAGGAGATTCTCGACCCGTTGCAGTACCGCACACCCCTCGAAGATGGGATTGCGGCCTTGTACCACGACCCGTCCCGCCTGACGGAGATTTCCAGGCGGCAACGGGAATATGTGTCCCGACATTACAATCTCGATGGCATCCGGGAGGCGTTCCTGCGTGCGCTGGTTGTGCCCGGGGACTCCGGCGCCCAGGGAGCCGGCGGAGATCGAACCGGTAGGGCCTGAGCAGCCTGCCGGATGGAGCACTGGAAACGGAGAGATCGCCGGCGACCGCTGCCGGCGTATGGACAGTTGAAGACGGGAGGTCGGCTGTGGCGATTCGCGCTCGTGCACCGTTGCGCCTGGGGCTTGCCGGCGGCGGGACAGATGTGACCCCTTATTGCGATATCTTCGGCGGA
>JAFNAG010000347.1 GCA_017860135.1 Acidobacteriota bacterium | reverse complement strand
TCCTGATCCACGAGGGCGAGCCTGATGACGACGTTCTGGCTGGTCGGGTTGGCCACGGCATAGGCCGTGAGACGTTCCTGGCTGAAGTCGTCGTCGACCGGAATCGTCGCATAGCGCGTCGGTTGAGATGGAAGGACCCCGGCCACGGCTTGTCGTGTTCCCCCCGGCATGAAATGGAAGCTTGCGACGCCGTTGAGTACTCCGCCTGCGGTCACAATTCTCGCCCAGCCGCTCCTTACCGGCTGATTCGCGTCGAGGGGATTGACCGTCAGAAACATCGTGCCTGCGGGCGCGATGGAAACAGGAAACGATGAGCCTGCGCCCATAGCTGTACCCGAGGCGGTGAGAGGTTGACCCTGCTGATCCGTCAGGATCAAGTTGCCTGAGACGGGGGAATCACCGGTGTTGCTGAGAGCAATGGTTGTGTAATATCCGCCGCCGACAGTCATGTGAGGGAAATAGGTTTCAGAGCCTGGTGTCAAGGTGACCTTTGTAACCTTTCTGATGCGATGGTTTTCGGAGTCCCCGATGAGAATGTTACCTGTTCCATCAATAGCGACACTCTTCGGGATGTTGAGCTGCGCCGAAGTCGCCGGGCCGCCGTCACCGCTGAAGCCCTCGGTTCCATTTCCAGCTACCGTGCTGATTATCCCCGCCGGGGTGAGCATGCGGATTGTGGAGTTTCCGGTATCTGCAATAAGAACATTGCCAGCACCGTCGACAGCAACGTCGAAAGGATAGCCTCCAGAGGCCACGATGCTTTTGGTCCCGTTAGGGTCCACCTTCAAAACCTTTGAATAGTCCGCGATGTACAGGTTCCCAGCAGAATCAAAGGCAAGGCCGGTCGGGTCATTCGACGTTGAGCAGAAAACACTGACCGATCCATCCGGACTGACCTTGTGGACTTGCAGCGATCCAGGAGCCCAACCCCATGAGTCGCCATAGTAAACGTTCCCCGCGGGGTCGACTGCAATCGTGATAGGTGGATCAATGGCTGCCACTATGGTGCTGACTACTCCTGCGGTCGTCACCTTTAGAAGGCGCTGGTTGCAGAAATCGGCAATGTAGAGATTGCCCGCTGAATCGACTGCCACATCCGAGGGATTCCGCAGGCCTGCCGAGCTACCGACGGCAGTGCTGATCACACCGTCCGGAGTCACTTTGCGGATCGTGTGGGCGAGCTCGTCGGCGATGTAGAGGTTACCTGCCGAATCGACTGCTATGCCCATAATACCGTTCAGCTGAGCCAAGGTTGCAGGTCCGCCGTCGCCGCCGGATCCGGCGGTCCCGTTGCCCGCGATAGTGCTGATTACTCCCGGGATGGAGTCGCCCGCAATAACGGCCAGGCCGGCAGATATGATGAAGTACGCGATGAAGAGACGAGGTTTCATATTCCCTCCTGATTCTTCGTGTCCATCCTATAAAAAGCTTCTGACTGTATAAGGCGTAAATCGCGGCCACGAGTAAGAACGCCATGGCTGTTTTCTTGTGCGACTCCCCGGATGGCGGCCGCGTGGGCGAAAGGGAACCCGGAGGATTGGGCAAACGAAAGCTTGGCGGAGGCAGACTGGCTTACTGCCTGCCGGGCACCGGCAGGCTGATCAGGTTCGGGACGAGGCTCGGAGAGGGCTATTGCCGGTTCGCCCTGCCCGTCATCCAGATGCAACTGGCGAAGTCCGCAGTCCGCTTGGCCGCGACTATCAACCGGATCTTCCAGGGACTCGTGCCGGGTACGAAGAGAGAACAGCATGGAGCAGAAGACGCTTCTCGTGCTCGACGCAGAAGAGTGGGTACTGATAACGCCTGCACTCATCGCCGAATTCGATCACCAGCAACTTCCTGAGAGCGTCCCACCGGGGCATGCCGGGCACACTTCGCCCCATGGCTGCACAGGCGCAATTTCCTTATCCGGCGTCGAACGTCAACACGAAACCTAGTGCAGATGCTCCAATTTGCCGCAAATTGGATCGTGCCGGAAGCAGTCGGATTGTCCCAGACAGATGCGAAAGCAAGACCGCCTCTGCGGATCCGGCTGACCGCTCCGCTCGGGACGGCACCGATTCCTCTGCAGCAGGTCGCTGCCGATTTGGAGACGACGACTGCATTGGCGATTCCACTACTTTCCGCAAGAAAGACAACTATGGCGTTCTTATTTGCGGCCGCGGTTTACGCCTTATACATACAGAAGCTTCTTATAGGAGAGACACTGGTGAGGCTCATCAGATCAACAGGATAGCAGATCGCAACAATGAGGAAATTCCTGGGGTCGCCGGCTCTCACAGTAATGTCTGCGGCTCAGGCTTGGGATCTTAGGCAGATATGGAACCAACGAAATTAGGCAAGAAAGGAGAACTTACATGAAACGCAACATGGTACAGACAATCTGTTTCGCCGTGCTCACGCTGAGCATTGCTGCCGCGGCGCTGGCGGAAGATCGTGGCATTTGCTCAGACTCCCGTGTGGCAGGAGAGTGGGGATACAGCGGTACAGGAACGCTCTTCCTCCCTCCGAACGATCCCGCCCCCGTCCCCTTTGCAATCGTCGGGAGATGGACCTTGGACGCAGAGGGAAATGTCTCGGGGACGCAGACCAGTAGCCTGGGCGGCACCACCAGCGAGGATATGCTCACTGGGACCGCTACAGTGAATTCTGACTGTACCGGTACACTGACGGTCGGCATCTACGACAAGGGAGCCCTGGCCCGCATGGCGGTCTGGGCCCTGGTGTATGTTGATGGCGCGAGAGAGGTCCGGGGGATTCTTACATCGCTGGTGCTACCGAATGGCGTGAGTCTGCCGGCGGTTCTAACGTCCAACGGGAAGAAGCTGTTCCGCGGATTGCGCCAGCAGGATGAGCAGTAGCGCGTGTCCCTGGAGTTGCTCAACGAGTTCACCAAAGCTCTCAGTACTCGTGGCGTAAGCCCCCAGGGCTTGCCCCGGGGATATCAGCCATCTTTGCGAGGGGGTGCATGAGGGGGCTCGGAGGGCCCCCTCATCCGCATGTGTGGGGACGGCGGTGCTAGTGGGCGAGGCCTAAGCGGCGCAGGAGGTCCTGGAATCGCGGGTAGGCGTGCAAGGGCTTAAGGGCGCGAAACATGCCCAGGTGTGGCAGCCAGCCATCCCGCTGCGGGTAGCCGTTCTCCAGCCATTCAATAGCGCGTTCATAATCACCGATGCCCACGTGATACCACATTCTGGCGGACGCCGGCACGTAACGTTCGCGTGACAGCTCCTCCAGTTGGTCGACAATCGCGCGCGCCTCGGCGTGACGGCCGGCCATTGCCAGGGCATACGCAGCAAAAGATCGTGCCAAGGGAAGACCAGACGACAATCGGACTCCTTCGGCGGCCTCGGCTATGGCTTCGGCAAATTTGCCTTCGTAGCAATGGACAAAAGACGACGCCGTCCACGGCAAAAACAAGTTTGCGTCCAGCTCGATCGCCTTCTGCAGATGCTGCTTGCCCGCTTCTTCTTGGCCAATCTCGTAGAGGCACCAACCAGCGATCGAGCTGTTCCAGCAGGAAACAGGGTCGAGTTGCAGCGCGCGGCGAAACGATGCGGCGGACTCATTGCTCCGCTGGAGATCGCCGAACAGAATTCCGCACTGCAAATGAGCCATCGCACAATTGGGATTCTTTTGAATGGCGCGGCGCAACTCGCGCTCGGCGCCGACAGGGTCCCGGTCGTGCCAGAAGAGCACGCGGGCCAGGCTGACGTGCGGCTCCGCCAGGCTCTCGTCCAATTCCAGCGCTCTGAGAGCCGCGGCACGGGCCAGCGGCGCGATCTGTGCGGGCGGGGCCGCCTGCAGTACCGCACTAATCAGCATGCACTGCGCATCGGCCATCCCGGCATAGGCTGGAGCGTTGTCCGGGTCGATGGCAATGGCTCGCTGGAAGTTCTCGATGCTACGGTCCGGCTGTGCGCGGCCCCAATGATAGTGGCCGCGAAGGTAGGCCTCATGTGATTCCACGTTGACCTGGCGGACTCGGGACAATCGAGCCCGCTCCTGCGGTGTGAGCGTCACCTGTATTTCATCGGCGATGGTCTGCGCCACCTCGCTCTGCAACTGGAGCACGTCTCGCAAGTCGCGCGCGTAACTGTGAGCCCACAGGTGCCGGTCGCTGGCCGCATGGATCAACTGGGCGGTGATACGGAGCCGGTCGCCGGCGCGCATCACCGAGCCCTCGACGATGCCGTCGACCCCCAGCTCGCGGGCGATCTCGGGCACGGTCTTCGTCGTGCCCTTGTAGTGCATGGCGGACGTCCTCGAGATCACGCGAAGAGCGCGGATCTGCGCCAGTTCCGTTATCAGCGCGTCTGTCATGCCATCGGCGAGGTAATCCTGTTCGGGATCCCCCGCGAGGTTCGTCAGCGGAAGCACTGCTAGCGCATGGATGCGGCCGGCGGCCGGGCGTCGCCCCCGGCCGGGCGCAGCTGCCACGTGTTGCGCTGTACGGCGCGCCTGTGCGCTCCGTACCTCCTGAATCGTCGCGAGCGCGTCTGCAATGTTGTTCAGCCGGCGGTTCGCATCCTTTTGAAGACAGCGACGCAACAAATCACGGACTTTTGCCGGGATTTTGGCAGGCAGAGCCTTCCACTCCGGCTCGTGTTCGAGCACAGCCGCAATGGTTTGCGACACGGTCTCGCTATGGAACGCGCGTTTTCCGGCGAGCAGCTCGTACAAAAGGCATCCGAATGCCCAGATGTCGGTCCGCTGATCGACTTCCCCACCTCGCGCCTGCTCGGGACTCATGTACCCGGGAGTACCGAGGATGTGGCCCGTCACGATTTCGTTGCCGGTCTCCGCCGTCTGTGAGAGGTCCCGCTTCACCTCGGTCCCCCAGATCGCCTTCGCGAGACCGAAGTCCAACACCTTGATTCTGCCTTGCGGGGTGACCTTGACATTTGCCGGCTTCAGGTCGCGGTGGATGATCCCATGCTCATGCGCCGCTTCCAGCGCCTCTGCAACCTGGCAGGCGTAATCGAGCGCGGTGACAAGAGGGAGCGGCCCGTGCAACGTATCCCCCTCCACCAGCTCGAGCACGAGGTAGTCCACTTCTTCAGACTCCTCCAGCCCGTAAATCGCTGCGATGTTGGGATGGTTCAGCGACGCCAGCGTGCGCGCTTCGCGCCTGAAGCGGACCAGCCGCTCGGGATCGACCGCGAACTCCTTAGGCAGGACTTTGATCGCAACATCCCGGCCAAGCTTCTGATCCTCTGCCCGATAGACTTCCCCCATTCCGCCTCTACCAAGGTCGGAAACGACGTGATACGACCCGAGTTGCCTCCCGATGAGAGACGGTTTTTTCGCCATCTCAGACCCAGGAGTCATCTCCAAAACAGGACGTTCGAGAAAG
>JAFNAG010000108.1 GCA_017860135.1 Acidobacteriota bacterium | reverse complement strand
TGGCTGCTGACTGCCGTCCCTCTGCGCCTCATCAGGGTTTCACAGGGACCCGGCAGGCGGTGCACTCCCACAGTGTCACGTGTGGGCAACAACCAGCGCAAAGCGGGTCAAATCCTCTCCACGCTCGGCATCGGAATTGGGATCGTAATCGGCATCGAATTCGAGGTAGCTTCATAATCCGCCCCATTGAAGTCACCTGTGACAAATATCGAGATCGATTCCCGATAGCGATTGCGACCCCGATACCGACTCCGATCCCGAGGGTTGTCGTATTGCGCACATCCTGCCATTTCAACAGAGCGCGGGAACGGCGGAGCCTTCCAGGGCCCCACGACCAAAGGCCGTGCTTTTATCCTGCAATAAGAACTGGACCTCGAAGAATCTCCCGAGAAAATCCTGTCGAAGCCTTTGAGGTTACGGATTGGGAATGCCGACCGCGTCGCGCACCTGGCGCATGAGGGGAAGAGTTGCCAGACGGGCGTGTTCGGCGCCGCGAAGCATCACATCTTCCACATACTCGGGCTGGTTCTCGAGTTCCACCCGACGCGTCCGAGCCGGGCCGAACCGCTCCATGAAGCGCTCGAAGATCGCCTGCTTGACCTCGCGATAGCTCATGCCGCCACTGCGGAACCGATCTGCCCACTGAACCTGCTCGTCGGGCGTGCAGAATAGCTTCAGGATGGCATAGAGCGCGTTGCGCTCCGGATCCTTTGGATCGGCGACAGTCGCCGAGTCGGTTACAATGGAGAAAACCTGGCGCCGGACTTCCTCCTCGGGCGCGAACAACTCAATTGTGTTGTTGTAGGACTTGGACATCTTGCGCCCGTCGCGCCCAGGAACCACGGCGACAGAATCAGGGATATAAGGCTCCGGCACGGTAAGCACTTCCCCGTATGCGGTGTTGAAGTACTGCGCGATGTCGCGGGTGATCTCGATGTGCTGCTTCTGGTCCTGGCCGACGGGGACAAAATCGGCGCGCACGATCAGGATGTCCGCAGCCTGAAGCACCGGATACGCAAAGAGGCCGTGATCGGCCGGGATGCCCTGCGCGACCTTGTCCTTGAAGGCGTGCGCCCTTTCCAGGAGGCCCATCGGAGTGACCGTCGTGAGGATCCACTGTAACTCGCAGACTTCCTGCACGTCGCTGTGCCGGTAGATCGTGCACCGCTCTGGAACCAGGCCGAGCGCAAGATAATCCGCTGCCGTGCTCCTGGTCAGCGACAGCAGCCGGTCCCGGTCCCGAAGCGACGTGAGGGCATGATAGTTGGCCAGAAAGTAGTAACAGCGGAACCCTTTGTCGATGAACTCCAGGTACTGCTGCACCGCTCCGAAGTAATTTCCGAGATGGAGGTTCCCCGATGGCTGGATCCCCGAAAGAACCACCGGCCTGGAGGTATGGGAAGCTGATTGTTCCACGTCGATTCTCCCTTCGCCCTGCTTGTCCTGGGTTGAGCGCGTAATTCTATTTTCCGCGTCTCCTTTTGGCAATCCCTATCATATCAGCCATCCCCTCGATCCATCCAGCCGGTGAGCGCGGGCTTCGGCCAAGTGAGTGCGGGCCTTGGTCTCCACGCTTCAGAACTCTTTATCCTCCCCACTCAGTACCAGTCGTGCCGCGGCGCCAGTTATACATTCTGGTCCCGGGGGGGCGAAGGCGCGGGAAGTGGATTGGCCGGGGATCGGGAAATCATCTGTTTTAAAGAGAGCGGGCTAAGGCCGCGCTATTCTCCTGTGAGAGCGGGCTTTAGCCCGCTCGCTCTAAAACAGAGTAAACGCAGAGCAAAGCCCAAACGGTTATATGGGAGGAGGTAACAAATGAAACTGCGAATCCCGATCCTGATCAGCATTTTGTTTTTCTTCGTGATATCAAGTTCCGCCGGAGCAGCCCAGAAGCGCAGCGGCCTGGCTGCGGAAGTCCAGTCCGCGGCAAAGTTGCTGTTATCCGGATCCCCCAAGACCGAAGACGTGCACCAAAGCCTGAGCGCCCTCATCGACGCTGTCTGCATGATCGCAGATCAAGACACAAAGCTGCCCGCCGGTTTCCGCGGAAAGATGCAGGAAGCATCCCGGACATTTGCCGGGAACCGCATCGGTCCGGAGAGCGAATCGGCCCTGAAGGCGGCGTACCGAACGCTTCACGGAGGAAAGGAGTTCGCTTTTCCCGAAGGAGTGCGCGAGATCGAGGAAATCACCCGCATTGCCCGCGAGCACATCGACCGGAGCGTACGCGAAATCGAAGCCGGGCAATCCGGCCAGGCGGCGGACGAAATCCTCTCATTCGTTTTGCTGGTCGTCACCCCTGTGATCAGATAAGCCAGGTGTCACTTGCGATGCTCCACATTTCCCGGATCTGGACTTGGACCTGGACCCGGATCTGAACCCGAATTTGGCATGAATCAGTGAGACAGGCATAATGTCATGCGCTCCTCACTTTGGTTCGGACAGGATGGTCCAAGTCCAGGTCGAGGTCTGGGTCCAGGTTGGCCAATCATGGAGTCTTGCAGGAGAGACCTGCCGGGTTGGAACCCCCGCCCGATCCCGGAACGTTCCCGGGGACATTCATTCGTTCTGAGGTTTCACTACCTTGACCTCCTTCGCGTTACAATACCGCCGCAGCTCACTCCTCGGCGGCGCCTCCGGCAGGCAAAGCAATTGCGATGCCGGGACGGGGCTGCAATACCCGATGATGCTTTCCAGCATGAGCCTGATGCCGGCAGCGCGCCAGATGGACAAGGCGGAACGCGTGGACGAAGATGACGACTTCTATGAAACTATCCTTGCCCCCATGAAGGGCAGGATGCTGCGAGCCGTCTGGCAGGTCGTGCGCAATCCCCAGCTCGTAGAGGACACGCTTCAGGACGCCCTGGCGGCGATCTGGCGCATCCGGGAGAAGATACGCAGTCATCCGAATCCCCAGGCACTCATCCTGAAAATCACAACGGACATCTCCTGTGATGCGCTGCGCAAGAGCCTGCGACTCCAGCGGCGGGAGCAACCGGAGAGTAAGGGAGAATCGGCAATCCAGCTGCAGGACCCGGGGCCATGGTCATTTGAGACCGCTCATTTCGAAATGAAAATGCGCAGGGCCATCGCCGCCCTGCCCGAGAAGCAGGCTGTGGCGGTGCTCTTACGCATCGTCCATGGGCAGCCGTATACCTCGATTGCTCAATCTCTGGGCTGTTCGGAGCCGACGGCGCGGATTCACGTCATGCGCGGCAGGACAAGACTGAGACGGATGCTGGCGTACCTTGTCGAACCAATGCAGAGTGCGAAAGGGGCAACAAAATGAGCCGGAGCAAGCTGTCGGGAAAAGACGTGGAGGGAATGCTGCGCCGCACTTTCCGGGACGACATGCCGGCCGGGCTCGAGGAAGAAATGCTCCGGCGCTTCGAGACTCTCTGGTTCCATGCATCTCAGTCCAGCGCTGCGCCCCGCGATGGAATCGCGTCCGCACGGCACGTCTTCCTCCCGCACCTTTTCACTGCGCCCGGCCTGAAGAAACTCCTTCTGGCGGGCAGCGCACTCGTATTGCTCATTACCGGAGGAGCGCTGCGGATCGCACAATCATCGAGTTACCTGGCCGACTCCATCGCACTGAAGCAGACCGCTTCGTCAGTTGCTCGCAGGCTGCGCGTCGCGAACCAAATGCATTGCCGCTTGGAGAGGTTCGACGGAGGGGAAAATCCACTTCTGTTTTCGATCTCGTGGGCCGAAGGCACAGGCACAATTGTGGAAATCGGGGCTGCGGGAAGCATGGAGATCCTGTCCGTAGCGGCAGATAGGATCCGGACCAGCGTCCTCAGCCCGCCCGGACTAATCCCGACCGGAAAACCGCGCGGGACGCCAGCCCGGGATGCCAGGCTTGAACCTGTTGCGGATTTTCTCTCTCCGGCGGCGCTGGCCCGGCTCCTCTCAGGACCATGGCTGGCACCGGATCCTGCCGGGCCAGGAGAGAAGGTTTCCGGGGACTACACCGTGATTTTGCGCGGCGGCGATCGGGGTGCATTGGTGCGGATCGACCAGAGCACGTTATTTCCCGCCAGCCTGGTGGTATACCATTCGGATTCACCTGGGTTGCTTGTCCGCTCGCGGCCGCTTCTCACCGCCAAGTTTCAATGGCAGCAGGCTTCGATTCCCGACAGGGAGTCCCGATAAGGAGAAAGCGATGTTATCCTCCATAGGCCGATCCAACACGAATGCTTTGCTCATCAGTATCCTGTCGCCCGCCTTCCTGATTGCAGTGCTGGCGTTCTCCGGGGGCCCCGGCTACTGGCTTGATCTGCAATGGGTGCTTTTGCTGGTCGGCGGGGAAATCGCGCTCTTGCTGATGGGCTTCCCATGGCCGGAGATCCGACGGTCTGTCGCTCGTGCAGCCAACCGGAGCGTCGAAGCCGGTGATTCTGCCCGGTCCTGCTACTTCTGGGAGGCAGCGGCCCGGAATGCAGTGAACCTGGGAGTGCTGGGAACTCTGGTCGGATTCGTGACCCAGGTCTGTTCGGACACCGGAGGGCTGAGCGGATTCCCGGCGGCCTTCGGAAGGGCACTTCTCTCAACAACTTATGGAATTGTCCTGGCTTCGATCTTCGGCATGATTTCCCTGAAATTCCGGTTGGGAATCCCTACTGCCGATACTCCAGACCCTGCAGAGACATGGGAACAGGCTCCGCAAAGCTCAGGATTCTGGAGTCACGGGTTGGGATACATCCTGTTCCTTGGACTGTTCCTCTGGATCCTTTTTTCATCTGTCCCGGCGGGACCATACCGGCCTGTCGATTGGTTCGTGCATTGGCCTGCTTGGCTGGTCGTGTTGGGCGGAACGATCGCGCTTGCGCTTCTCTCGGGCAGCTCCTTCATCGGCACAGCCCTGGTGCCGGGATTTGCATTTACTGGAATATTAGGGTCCTTTCTTGGAATCGGCCAGGCCCTGCAAGGATTCTCCGCGGCGAAGATTCAAATGGTTGCCCAGGGGATTACTTTCATGATCTCGTCCTGCTTTGCCGTTCTGGCAGGACTGCTTGCCGTCGCATATCCCCTGCTCGACCGCAGTCGGGATCGACGGAGCATGCTTCTGCTCCGCGTGGTATGGTATGGCTTCCCGGTTCTGACACTGCTCCTCATCGCCACGGCAGCCGTCATGGTGATGATCCCCATCAAGATTGAAAACGCCGGGCCATAGACGACACCCCGCGCGCCCTCTCCTTGCCCCAGACACAAGTGATTAGACCGGTGCCGGCTCATTTCCGGTCCCGGATTTGGACTTCGACGTGGACTAGGACCCCGGCGTTCGAGCATTTTTTGTGGATGCGGCTATTATTAAGAATGTTTTCCAGTTTTGCCGCGTCCGGGTCCAAAACGGACAATCAGGGAGTTTCACGAAACCAAAGCAGCCAGCACACTGTCCGGTCTGTGAATCCGCCTGATTTCGCAGCCCGAAAATCTCCTCGAATATTTGACATTTCATGAGCTCGCTCCTATACTTGTAATGATTGAAGACCAGATTAGTACTGTTTTGATAAGAAGTTTATATGCTCAGGGTTACCAAACTGGCTGATTACGGAATCATTATTCTGACGCGCCTTGCGGGCCAGGGGGTGGGGACCTGTAATGCAAGGGATATGGCAAGAGACGTTCGCCTTCCGCAGCCCGTTGTGAGCAAGATCCTGAAGCTGATGGCAAAGGGCGGACTGCTCGAATCCCGGCGCGGTGTCAAGGGAGGATACGGACTGGCGCGAAAGCCTGAGGCGATTACGGTTGCGCAGATCATCCGGGCGCTGGAAGGGCCGATCGCGGTTACCGAATGCACCGACAAGATCCGCGGTGACTGCGGACTGGAAACCGGATGCCCCGTCCGCACGAACTGGCATCAGATAAATCGGGCCATCGATCAGGCGCTGGAATCGATTACGCTTGCCGAAATGGCGCGTCCGCTGGCGAAGTCCCTGGTGAACCTCACCGGTCCCGCCATGCCGGGGCTTCGGGATGTGCCTGCGGGCACGGTATTGGGAGATGCATCATGAGCAGCACGACGGAAAAAATCCAGGCGATCACGAGCCAGGAATACAAGTACGGTTTCGTGACCGATATTGAAGCCGATACCGTCCCGTGCGGTTTGAGTGAAGACGTCATCCGGCTCATCTCGTCGAAAAAGAACGAACCCGAATTCATGCTCGAGTGGCGATTGAAATCCTACCGCCACTGGCTGACCATGAAGGAGCCCATGTGGGGGAATGTCCACTACCCTCCGATCGACTATCAGGCCATCAGCTACTACTCGGCTCCGAAAACGGGATCGAGACCGAAGAGTCTCGAAGAGGTGGACCCACAACTGCTGGAAACCTACGAAAAACTGGGCATCCCTCTGAGGGAAAGGGAGTTGCTCGCAGGCGTGGCGGTCGATGCCGTATTCGACAGCGTCTCCGTTGCCACAACCTTCAAGGAAAAGCTGGCGGAACTGGGGATCATTTTCTGTTCCTTTTCGGATGCGGTCCATCATCACCCGGACCTGGTGCGGCGATATCTGGGAACGGTGGTCCCCCACACCGACAACTTCTTTGCCGCCTTGAATTCGGCGGTGTTTTCGGACGGCTCCTTCTGCTACGTTCCCAAAGGGGTACGCTGCCCCATGGAACTGTCGACCTATTTCCGGATCAACGCCGCGTCGACGGGCCAATTCGAACGAACGCTGATCGTTGCGGATGAGGGCGCCAACGTCAGCTATCTGGAGGGCTGCACGGCGCCGATGCGCGACGAGAACCAGCTCCACGCCGCGGTTGTGGAGCTCGTGGCGTTGAACAACGCGAGCATCAAGTACTCGACGGTCCAGAACTGGTACCCGGGGGACAAGGACGGCAAGGGCGGCATCTACAATTTTGTCACCAAGCGCGGTAAGTGCCTGGGCGTGAACTCCCGGATCTCGTGGACTCAGGTGGAGACCGGGTCGGCGATCACCTGGAAATATCCCAGCTGCCTGTTGATCGGCGATAACTCGGTCGGGGAATTCTATTCCGTCGCCTTGACCAATAACTACCAGCAGGCGGATACCGGGACGAAGATGATCCACATGGGGAAAAACACCCGGAGCACGATCGTCTCCAAAGGGATCTCCGCCGGGCACGGGCAAAACACCTATCGCGGGATGGTCAAGATCCTGAAAGGCGCCGAGAATGCCCGCAATTTCTCCCGATGCGATTCTCTGCTGCTCGGCGACAAGTGCGGAGCGCACACGTTCCCATATATCGAGGTCAAAAACCCGACCGCTCAGATGGAGCACGAGGCTTCGACATCGAAAATCGGCGAAGACCAGATCTTTTATTGCCAGCAGCGGGGGATCGATTCCGAAGCCGCCGTTTCGATGATCGTAAACGGCTTCTGCAAGGAAGTGTTCCGCGAGCTGCCCATGGAGTTTGCCGTCGAAGCTCAAAAGCTGCTGGGGGTGAGTCTGGAAGGGAGCGTCGGTTAGGCGCACGTTCCCACGCTTATCAGGATGTGGATTCAGGCACACGGAACAACACCGATTCCGGGCGCTTCCCGGTTGGGTGAAGAAGAGGTTATATGCTGGAAATAAGGAATTTACACGCCAGGATTGAAGAGAACGAGATCCTGCGCGGGATCGACCTGAGTCTGGCAGCTGGTGAGGTCCACGCGATCATGGGTCCGAACGGGTCCGGCAAAAGCACTCTTGCCAACGTCCTGGCGGGGCGCGAGGGTTTCCACGTCACGGAAGGGGAAATCGTGTTCGACGGGCAAAATCTGTTGGAGATGCCTCCGGAGATGCGCGCGCGGGCAGGGATTTTCCTCGGTTTTCAATACCCGGTCGAGATTCCGGGAGTGAGCAACATGTACTTTCTCAAGACCGCGCTTAACGCCATCCGCAAGCACAAAGGTCTCGAGGAACTGGACGCCATCGATTTCCTCCAGCTGGCAAAGGAACGGATGAGGCTGGTGGAGATGGACGAGAGCCTGATGAACCGGGCGGTCAATGAAGGGTTTTCGGGCGGCGAGAAGAAACGCAACGAAGTGTTTCAGATGTCCATCCTCGAGCCGCGGCTCGCTATTCTCGACGAGACCGATTCCGGGCTCGACATCGACGCCCTGAAGATCGTCGCGCACGGAGTCAACACCCTGCGCAGCCCCGACCGCGCCATCCTTCTGGTCACGCACTACCAGCGTCTGCTGAACTACATCGTCCCTGACAGGGTTCATGTCCTCGTGGACGGGCGGATCGTCAAGTCGGGCGGCAAGGAGCTGGCTCTCGAGCTGGAAGAAAAGGGTTACGGCTGGGTGGAAAACAACGCTGCGGACAGCCGTGTGGCGATGTCGTGAAAGACCTGAACGGGCAATGACGCGAGAGCCATGAATGTAACGCATTGGACAGGAGGGCGGTGTGCCGCCGGCGAGCTCCGGTCGAGTTTGCGCTCGGCTTGATCGCAAGTACCGGCGGCGTCCGAAGGCAGCGTTCTTCGGCGTAATGAAGCCGGACTGAAAGGGCAGACATAGAATGATCGGGATCCAACACGGAAACAGCGCCTGGCTGACTGACTTTGCCGGTCTGGATCAAGACGGCCCGGGCGGAAGACATCCATGGTTGCGCACCCTGCGCAGGCAGGCGATCCGGTCGTTTGAAGAATCGGGATTCCCGACCACTCGCGACGAAGAGTGGCGGGAGACGAATGTAGCCCCGATCGCCGCCGCCCCGTTCCGGATGTCGAAGCCGGGCACCAACGGGATTACGGCCGCCAGGCTTGGCGAGTTTGTTCTTGGTGACTTGGACTGCTGCAACCTGGTCTTTGTGAACGGCTTCTATTCCAGGGAGCTATCGACCCCGGCTGCGCTTCCCAGGGGGGTCAGGGCCGGCAGCCTGGCGGCAGCTCTGGAATCCGAGCCGAAGAATGTCGAGCCGCACCTCGCACGCTACGCAGGTTTCCAGCAGAACGCTTTTACCGCGCTCAACACGGCCTGCATGATGGACGGCGGATACGTCTGCATACCTCCGGAGACCTTGCTGAGTAAGGTCATTCACCTGCTTTTCATATCCACTTTGGAAGGCGAATCCACCGTAACATACCCCAGGAACCTGATCGTGCTGGGAAGCGGCAGCCAGGCCAGCGTCATCGAAAGCTATGTCAGCACTCACGACGGCGCCTATTTTACGAACGCCGTGACCGAGATCGTCGCCGGGGACGGCGCCACGCTCGCGCACTACCGGCTCCAGCAGGAAAGCGAGAACGCATATCACATTGGCGCTCTCCAGGTGCAGCAGGCGGCGAGCTCCACCATCTCCTCCCATTCCATTTCCCTCGGCGGCCTGCTGACGCGAAACGACATAACGGCGGTCCTCGACGGGGAGGGGGGCGAACTGGCGCTCAACGGGCTGTACGTCACCAGGAACCGGCAGCACGTCGACAACCACACGAGCATCGTTCATGCCAGGCCGCGCTGCAACAGCCGGGAAGTGTACAAGGGGATCCTCGACGACAGGTCCACAGGCGTGTTCCACGGCAGGATCGTCGTCCGTCCGGACGCGCAGAAGACCAATGCCAAGCAGTCCAACAAGAACCTGCTGCTCTCGAAGGAAGCGCTTGTGAATTCCAAACCCCAGCTGGAAATCTTCGCCGACGACGTCAAATGCACGCACGGCGCGACGATCGGCCGGCTCAGGGAGGAGGAGCTCTTCTACCTTCGTTCGCGGGGCATCGGGGAAGATGCGGCCCGCACGCTGCTGACCTACGCGTTTGCCGCCGAAATCCTCGGCGCGGTGAAGATCAAGCCTCTGCAGTGCCGGCTCGACCTGGACCTGCTGGCGCGCTTGTCCAGAACTGACGCAGTGGAGGTGCGGCGATGAGTGTTGCCGGCGGGATTCCAGGGAGCCAGGAGCGCCTGGGGTTCGAGGTGAGCAGGATCCGCGGCGACTTTCCGGCCCTGCACCAGGAAGTGTACGGCAAGCCGCTGATCTACCTGGACAACGCCGCGACCACCCAGAAGCCGCAGCCGGTGATCGACGCGATGGTCCGGTTCTACACCTGCGATTGCGCCAACATCCATCGCGGCGTGCACCTGCTCAGCGAGCGCGCCACAAGGAACTACGAAGACTCCCGCACCCGGGTGAAGCGCTTCATCAACGCGGCCGACGAATCGGAGATCGTCTTCGTGCGCGGCGCGACCGAGGGAATCAACCTGGTGGCGCAGAGCTACGTGCGGCCGCTTCTCGAGCGCGGGGACGAGATCCTGATCAGCGCGTTGGAACACCATTCCAACATCGTGCCGTGGCAGATCCTCTGCGAGGAGAAAGGCGCACGGCTCCGGGTCGTTCCGATGAACATGCGGGGCGAACTGCTGCTGGAAGAATACGAATCCCTGTTGCGCCCGCGCACCCGGCTTGTTTCCGTCGCGCACGTGTCGAATGCGCTCGGCACCGTGGTTCCGGTGGAACGGATGATCGGGATGGCCCACCGGCGCAACATTCCCGTGCTCGTGGACGGGGCGCAGGCGGTGCCGCACATGAAGGCGGATGTGGCCCGCCTGGGCTGCGATTTTTACGTCTTTTCGGGGCACAAGGTGTACGGCCCGACGGGAGTAGGCGTGCTGTACGGAAAGAAGCACTTGCTCGAGGCCATGCCGCCATACCAGGGCGGCGGCGACATGATCAGCTCGGTCACGTTCGAGAAGACGGTCTACAACCGCCTGCCGTACAAGTTCGAGGCCGGGACTCCGAACATCGCGGGCGGCATCGCGCTGGGCGCCGCGATCGACTATCTCGAGGCGATCGGCCTGGACCGGATCGCCGAATACGAGCAGGACCTGCTGCGATATGCGACCGAAGCGTTCTCGAACCTGCCCGGGGTGCGGTTGATCGGCACGGCCGCGGAAAAGGCGGGTGTGCTTTCTTTCGTGGTCGAGGGCGTGCATCCCCATGATGTCGGCACCATCCTGGATCAGGAAGGGATCGCCATCCGCACCGGCCATCACTGCGCGCAGCCTGTGATGGACTACTTCAACGTACCGGCCACCGCGCGGGCCTCGCTGGCCTTTTACAACACCCGTGAGGAGATCGACGCGCTTGCGGCCGGGATCCGGAAAGTGGCCGAGGTGTTTTCCTGATGCCGGACCTTCGCGAACTCTACCAGCAGGTGATCCTGGATCACCACAAAAAGCCGCGCAACCGCCGCCGCCCCGGGGACGCGAACAAACACGCCGAAGGGTTCAACCCGCTGTGCGGCGACAAAGTGAGCGTGTTCCTGCGCATCGAGAACGGGGTGATCCGGGACATCGCCTTCGAGGGGTCGGGCTGTGCGATCTCGACCGCGTCGGCTTCGATGATGACGGAAAGCCTGAAAGGCAAGACCGAGGCTGAGGCGGAAGGGTTCTTCGAGAGGTTCCACGATCTTGTCACGGGAAAGACGCCGGCCGGTTCCGATGTGTCCGGCCTGGGAAAGCTGGCGGTGTTTGCCGGCGTGCGGGAATACCCGGTGCGCGTGAAATGCGCCACGCTTGCGTGGCACACGATGCGCGCGGCGATGGAAGAACGCGAAGAAACCGTTGCGACGGAATGACAGGCATGGGCATTGCAGATCTATTCAGGGGAAAGAAAAACGCGGAGGCTCCGGCGAAAGCTCCCGCGGAAGAAGAGGCACCCAGCCGCGTCAGCGGCTCCGGGGAGATCGAACAGGCGGTGATCGAGGTGTTGCGCACGGTCTATGATCCCGAAATCCCCGTCAACATCTACGAGCTCGGCCTTGTGTATCAGGTAGATGTGGACCAGGCTGGCCGTGTGCTGGTGCGCATGACGCTTACCTCCCCCGGCTGCCCTGTGGCCGGTTCGCTCGTCCCGGAGGTCGAGGGCAAAGTCGCCGCATTGCCTGGCGTGACGGACGCCAGGGTGGATCTGGTATGGGATCCGCCCTGGGATCCGGACATGATGTCGGAAGCCGCCAAACTCCAGCTCGGGTTCTTCTGAATTCAGGGAAGTACCGCCCTTCGCGGCCGGGAAAACGAAAGGCAGACACCGATGAGCAGAATTCGAGTACTGGTAGGCACGAGAAAGGGAGCATTCATTCTGACGTCGGACGGCAAGCGCCGGAGTTGGGAGGTCAGCGGGCCTCACTTCGGCGGCTGGGAGGTGTACCATCTCAAGGGATCTCCCGTTGATCCGGACCGGCTGTACGCGTCGCAGTGGAGCAGCTGGTTCGGACAGGTGATTCAGCGCTCGCGCGACGGCGGGCAGACATGGGAGACCGCAGATAACAGATTCATGTACGATGGCGTCCCCGGCACCCACCTGTGGTACGACGGTACGCCGCACCCGTGGGAATTCAAGCGCGTCTGGCACCTGGAACCTTCGCCGGCAAACCCGGACACTGTGTACGCCGGAGTGGAGGATGCTTCACTTTTCCGTAGCGCCGACGGCGGTCAGACCTGGCAGGAACTTCCTGCACTTCGCCGTCATGAATCAGGAGGGAGATGGCAGCCCGGCGCCGGAGGGATGTGCCTGCATACAATCCTGCTCGATCCTGATGCCCCCGGCCGGATCTTCATCGCCATTTCGGCGGCGGGTGTGTTCCGCACCGACGATGCCGGCAAAACCTGGCGGGCCGCCAACCGGGGGCTGAAATCCCAGTACATCGCCGACCCGGATGCCGAGGTCGGCTACTGCGTTCACCGTATCGCAAGGCATCGCTCACGCCCGCATGTGCTTTTCATGCAACTCCACTGGAACGTCATGCGCAGCGACGATGCCGGGGAATCATGGCGCAACATCAGCGGCGACCTGCCGAGCGACTTCGGGTTTCCGATCGAAGTGCATGCCAATGAGCCGGACACCATCTACGTCGTCCCGATCAAGAGCGACTCCGAACACTATCCCCCCGAAGGAAAACTGCGCGTCTACCGCAGCCGGACGGGCGGAAACGAGTGGGAAGCGCTTTCCAAAGGGCTGCCGCAGCGCGACTGCTACGTGAACGTCCTGCGCGACGCCATGGCAGTCGACAGCCTCGATCCATGCGGGGTTTATTTCGGCACAACCGGCGGTCAGGTATACGCATCCGGTGACTCCGGGGATTCCTGGGCGCCGATCGTCCGCGATCTTCCCGCCGTGCTGTCCGTGGAGGTCCAGACAGTGCAATGATCCGGATCATGCTCCCCTTTCATCTTCGAACCCTTGCGCGCACGGGTGCGGAGGTCCAGATTGAGGTCACGGCCCCGGCGACCCAGCGATCGGTCCTGGACGCCTTGGAGGCCCGGTATCCGGCGCTCCGGGGGACCATCCG
>JAFNAG010000107.1 GCA_017860135.1 Acidobacteriota bacterium | reverse complement strand
TCCTGTGGCGGCCGGCGTATGGCCGACACTGCCGCCCATCTCGTGGATCGTGTCTTTCCCGATGTGCCGGTCCGGCAGTGGGTGCTGTCGCTTCCGTTTACCTTACGCTACCGGCTTGCCTACGACTCGTCTCTGCTCAGGGACGTCTTGCAGATCTTCGTGCGCGCCATTTTTGCCTCGGTCCGACGCCGTGCCGCCATTCCTGCTTCGGACCGCCGCGCCCGGTGCGGCGCCGTCAGCTTTGTCCAGCGTTTCGGCGACGCCCTCAGGTTGAACCCCCATTTCCATACTCTTGCCCGGAAATGCTCCTTCATCGCCAGTCGGTTTTGCATGGGAGCTCGACTGTTCGCCCGCAGTGGTCCGACACAGTGGGTCCTTAACTTCCCAGATCGGGACTGCTGGCCTGCGTCAGTGTCGGCGGGCGATCACAAGCAGGTGGGCGCTCACCCCGAGCATGGACGGCTCGGACTCGAGGGCTCGTGCTACATCCACGAGCCCCTTATGAAGCACCGGGTCCTCCCACTGGGCGTCGAAGTCGGGAAGGAACCACCCGGGGCCCTCCACGCCGAGCACGCGAGCGTCCGCGAACCCGGCGGACGCGACCTCGGCCTGCAGCTCGTCGGGCCGATGCATGTACGCTGTGGTGAAGTATTCGATCCGTCCCGTGTCGTTTATGTGCCGCCCGTCGGCAAGGTGCCGGTCGCGCAGACGCACAAAATCAGAGTCGCCGGCAAGCCGGAGTGTGAGCCCGGCGAGTGCCGAGGAGAAGCGCGAGATTGCGGCCGCCGCCAGTACGCCACCATGCGACAGCACTCGCCACGCCTCGCCCAGCGCCCGGCTCCGGTCCTCCGACTCGGGCAGGTGGTACAGCGGCCCCATTAGAAGGACTGCTTCGATCGAGCCGTCGTCGAACGGCAGCTCGCACGCGTCGCCGACCGCGATCGAGGCGATGGGTCGTTCGCGCGCGGCGTGGCGTCGCCGCGCCTCCTCGATAAGCCGTGGCGATGCATCGAGGAGGTGCACCTGGTAGCCGAGTCCGGCGAGCCAGGCGGAGTAGGCACCGGCACCGCCACCGACATCGGCCACGGTTGCGGGCGGGGGGGGCAGCACGCGCGCGAGCAGCTCCTTGGTACGCACGAACTCGAGCCGGAACGGACCGCTCTCGAGTCGCGTCTCCTCCGGCGCACGGTCGTAGTGCGACACCACCTCGGGGGGCGTTCGCGGCCCCCGCTCGCGGGAACTCATCGCAGTCTCCTCCAATAGGTTATATAAGCGGGGTCTTCAGCGATTTTCATCCCAATCTCAAACAGTGTCTTTTGCTTGTCGATCTATATTAAGGCAATCCCCCATTTCTCCCTGCACCTTTTTATGCAGCGGGCGATGATGTTCACATGTCCGGGATCGCCGAATCCGCAGCACCTGTCGGTGTGTCATGCACTTGAAAACTGGCACACCCCGCATACGGAAGGTGGAGGTGTACCCAAATCCTCTTTGCGGCGGCATCGTTTTGAGTTAAGATCCGGTTCAGGCCCGGCACGAGAGCCAAACAGAATTCTTTTTATCGGAATCTATACCGAGGGCCGGGCGCCCCCGGACGGGAGTGAATTTCGGCCGGGCAGGCAGCTTGAACTTCCTATGCACAGGTTCTGGACGAAGTAGCTGAGTTGGACACGGTTTTGCACGCCCAGTTTTTTGTAGCTGTTGTAGCTGTGCTTTTTTACGGTATCCACCGAAATACAGAGCCGGTCCGCAATCTCCTTGTTGCTGAGCCCTCTCATGATCAATTCCACGACTTCGATTTCGCGGGGGGAAATACCAAAGGGGGCCAGCACGGTCTTCAGGTCCGCCCGGGGCTCCTGAAAGGGCCGGTCGAGAGCGTGCCGGCGCAGGAACCTGCCCAAGTAAATCAGGGAGGGGCACGTGCCGAGGATCTGGCAGGCGGAAATTAAGTAATCGTCGAATCTTGACAGCCCGGCCGGTAAAGGGATTCTCACGGCGAGATCGAAAAGAAAGAAACCTGCCAGTAACAGCAAAACGAAGATCTGCAGAGATCGTCGCTTTATCCGATCCTCTGCCATCCTCAACCTGATCAGGGCAATCAAAATCCATCCATAGATCGACGCGCTCTTAAAGAGGAAAAAGAGCAGCGACATGATCCGCGTGACGGCTGCGGTGGAGTCCTCCAGTTGCTCGTTTGCGATCGCGATCCCGGCAGCCAGCGCAACCCAAATCACAACAAATACAATCTTATAGAGCCTTGTCAGCGGACTTCCGGACAGGTGCGCCAGGAATGAGGAAATGAAATACAGGCTGACGGCCATAATCATGATGAACAGGGGAGTCGCAGCCTGCACAAACTGATTCCAGGTGCCTTCCGGCAGAATTCTGGGAGCGAGGATCATTTGAAAGATGGAGAACAGAACGTAAGCGTTCCAGGAGACCAGGAAAAACGTGTAGGAGTGCAGATACGGCAGCCCGTAGGTAGATTGCAAAACGTATGCTTTTCGGACCATGAGCCCGCCGATTGCGGCGACGGCGAAGAAATAGAGAATGTCCGGCGTATACATGGCCTCTTTTTACCAGAATGGATTCAGGAAATACATCTCTGCCTGCAGGTGAACCATGCAAGCAGGGCTATTCCCGATCCCACAAGGCCTTCCGGTGCAAAAGCTGCTACCCAAAAAGCGGAATTTGGCGCCAGGTCGATTCCAGGGAAGCGGTATTGCGTAATTTCCCACTTCTTTATAATCGCCGCCCGGCCACAGGCTGACGTCTACTCTCCTGAGCGGGGAGCGATTCGTGAATCCGGCGCCTACGTTGGAGAAGGCGGCTTGAGAATAACGGATTGCGGACACTTCCCCGCCGCAAACACTAATCTTCGATATGAGGGAGTAACGACGATGACACACATATGCCGATTCCTGATTCTCGCGTTTGTATGGCTGAGTCCGCAAGTCCAAGGTCCCGCGGATTCCGATCAGATATGGAAAGACTTCCTGACATGGTTCCGGGCTGCTCCCCTGGGAGGCAATCCGGTGCAAGCCTATGCGGCGGAGCTTCAAAAGAAAGGGATCTCCCCGGAAGAGAGCCGGCGTCAGTCGGAGACCATTATGCGGCTGTTGGCGGAGCGTCCGGAAGGCGTTGCAGTTTTATACGACAAAACCTATTCCCGACCGGCCACTGGCAATCCGGAAGAGGACGGATTCGCCAGTGCGCCAAGCGCATTTTTGATGGAAGCGGCCCGGGGACTGAAGCCTGCCGCGGCGTTAGATGCTGCGATGGGGCAGGGCCGCAATGCTTTGTATCTCGCCCAGGCGGGCTGGAAGGTCACCGGCTTTGACATTTCCGAATTGGGGATCTCCGCTGCCCGTGCCAGTGCGGAGAAGCAGGGCTTGCACATCAATGCTGTCAAGGCCAGCTACGACACCTTCGATTTCGGTGCCGATCAGTGGGACCTGATCGTCATGACCTTTGCGTGGGCTCCGGTCGCGGATCCGGGATTTGTTCGCAGAATCCGGGCCTCCCTGCGGAAAGAGGGAATTGTGGTTTTCGAGCACTTCATCCGCGATGCCAGGCACCCGTATCCGGATTTAGTCCGGCCCCTGGAACCCGGCCAGTTAAAGAACTATTTCAGCGGTTTTCAAATCGAACGGTACGAGGAAGTCGATGGTCTCGGAGATTGGGGCGGGCCCGGATCCCGGCTCGTGCGCATGATCGCCCGAAAGTAACCTGCCGCGCCTGGAATACTGCCTGGCGCGCCCCGAGAGTCATCACCGGGGGGGCCAGGCAAGACCGGGCGAGAGAAAAGGATAGCATCCATCGTTTGGAGAGTTTTGGTGTGCGAGGGCCGGCTCGAGGGCAAGTGCCGGCTGTTCGCCATCACGACTGTGGTTTCGACCGCGATGTGGATTGCTGCGAGCATGCTGGATCTTGGTGTCGCCAACGCCGTTCCGCTGGGACTGCTTCTTTATAGCTATAACCCAACAGAGCTCCGGCAGCAAACACCCCGAAGGCGAAAGATTGCGCCTTGGCGAAAACTCACAATGACTCCGTGCCGGAAAATCAAGCTGCAATCAGGTCGCCGGATTACGGGAAAGCCCGGACTTCCAAAGCCCGCCTGTTCTCGGATTCTCCGTTGAACTTTGTGGAGAATAGAAACGTTTTGCAGTTTTAGGAATTCGTGTTGCGGGACGAACCTTAATTCTAGGGAGATAGAATCGGAGAAGGCAAATGGAACAATTGCTGCAGGATCTGCGCTATGCGCTCCGCAGTCTATGGAGAATCCGGGATTTGCCGTTGTCGCTGTTCTGGTGCTTGCTTTGGGAATTGGAGCCAACAGCGCGATTTATACCGTTGTCAATTCCGTTCTGCTCCTGCCGTTGCCCTGTCGCGATTCCGAGAGGCTCGTGCGGTTGCACCGCCAGTTCAAGAGCGGGGTGGGCGAAGCGGTTTCTGCAACCAAATCTCTCTACTCGTCGGCGAGTTTGCCCTTGCTCTGATGCTTCTCATCGGATCGGTTCTTCTGGTCGAAAGCCTGCTTCGACTGCAGAGGGTGGAGCCCGGGATTGACCCGCAAAATGTTCTCACTATGAAAAGGTCGCTAGGAGGATCCGGTTACACCACCACTGCCGCGGTGAGCAGCCTGTTCCACAGGGCCATTGAGCGGATCGAAGAGCTGCCGGGAGTGAACGCGGCCGGCGCTCGCCCGCCCAAGACACGGGGCAGGCAGCGCATCCCAGGGCTCCTGCCCTGAAAATCCCCTTTGCCAACCCGGCAATGCGCTGCCTGCCCCGCGTCTTCCGCACGGTTTTCCTCCTCCCATCCCCCTTCTCACCCCCTTTCCTCTTGCCCTCCAGGATAGAAATGCTAATAGGACGCGTCACTAACAGGCGTTTCCTCCCGTCCGACCTCTCACGCCGCAACCCCCGGAGTGCTGCTTCGGTCATCGTCCGGTTTTCGCGAATTCAGTATAATCTTCCTTTCTGGAAGATATGCATTACCCCGGCGAAACATTACAGAGAAAAAGCGCGGCCACTCGTAAGCCTACAATGTTATGCGCATCTTCTGCCTGTAAGACCGGGGACGTCCGACCAGTTTTCTGGAATCGATTGCAATACCGGCTCCCATACTGAACTCGAGGCATGTGGCAGGCGATAGAGTTGCCATGTGATGCAGGATGTTACAAAGGATGGGGACAGTATGACCAGGCACCGTTTCCTCACGCTGAGGATGGGGAGACGCGGCGAATTCCGGGTATCTGGTCAAAGTCCTTGTCGACGCTGATGATCCGTTTGATCCCGTTGCGCAGCATGGTCGCAGCGTGGATGGCGTCGCGCACCGGCAACTTTGGATGCCGCCTGAGCAGGTTGCAGGATTCGAGGATATCGTCGCGCGTAACCGGCAGCAGGTCCGGAAACAATGCCGTGACGTGTCCCGCGAGAATCACTCCATCTTCCCGCCTGCCACGCCGCGAGAGGACGTGGAGGATCTCCTGGAGCACTTCGCTGTTTACCGTGGCTTCAAGCTTTCCCGCGGCGACCTTGGTGAGGACTGCGGCGCATGCATCCCGTTGAAGATGCTGAGCCCCGGCTGCATAAAGAAAGACGTTCGTGTCAAGGAATGTCCGCATGAGCAGTCTCGATCTCCTTCTTGACCTGCTTCCAGTCCATGGCCGGCAGGCCCATGCTCAGGATCGCCTCGACGATGGGCCCCTTGTCCGGTTCGCGGGACAGGTAGGATTTGCGGACCGCAACGCGGATCAACTCCGCCACGCTCGTCCTTCTCCGCCGTGCCTCTGCCTGCAGGCGCCCAAACTCTTCCGGTTCCATCAACAATTGCGTCCGGCGCGTCGCCGCCATCGCTCCCTCCAATCTGATATGCACATGCCTATGCGCATAAGCATACAACCGTTGTCCGGATCTGTCAAATCGTAACGCCCATTTTCATTTATCAAGTCGTGCAGGTAGCCGTCCCCCGAATCCCCGAAATGCAATGGGGCTCTTCTCATCTTGTGTTTACTACGCTCGTGCATGGGAATCCATGATTTCCGGGCCTCGCGCCTCGAATGTGACCAACGAGGATTGGCTTTATGCCGACGATTTCGATGTTCTATGGAATTATTATCCGGAGGATAAGTAGAATTAGCTGACAAATGCGCCTGGCAGCCGTTCCAGAATCTCCGTCGCCCAGCTAATTCTCTTTATCGGAAGCTGAACCGAGGGCCGGGCGCCCCCGGACGGGAGTGAATTTCGGCCGGGCAGGCAGCTTGAACTTCCTATGCACCAAGCACGGCAAGCATTCCCTTATCAAGCCGCCTTCATAACATCCTGTACACTGATATCGCCACGATGAACACTATTGTAATTCTCTTCTGCGGTAATTCTCCGGTTGTCACTCAGTACTCAGCACTCAGCACTCTAGGCCACTACCGGAGTCTTTGAAATTCATTCATCTCCCATAAGGCGGGATCATCGCCGTATTGCAGCAGGAAATTCTGGATTGCCGCTGTTTCGGCCGTCAGCACGTACTCGTCACCGTGCAATTCCGCATAGGGGATCTGGATGCCTTCTTTGCGGACTTTTTTCACGAATCGTTCGTCATCGAGAATCCCAAGTTTCAAGGTATCTCCAGTCAGTTCCGCCCGGACCACAAAGTGCGCGCGCACGATCGGGAGGAACGCCTCGGCCTCGCTCCACTGACGAAGTCCCCGCTCTTCGGGTTCGAAGTCAAAGAAGAAAGTTTTTCCGAGCTTCACGGCATGCATGCGATAGCTGCTGCTGACCGTCTTCGATTTTTCCCTGGCAATATACTCGACCAGATATCCAATGTCCTCCGCATCTTGTATGATCACCTTCTCGTTCTCATCCGGCATGATCCACGTGCCGGCAAGACCGGGCATATCGACGGCATGCGCTTTATCCCAAAGGGGATAAAGCGACAGCAGGGGAACACATGCGGACATGGAGAAGATCACCAGGATGGCGGCAGCACCAATCAGGCATTTCGAGTATTTCATAATGTACTCCTCTCATCTTCAGCTACCTCTATCAAGCGTCATCAGGACGAAAGGATTGCAGTGGAAGAGAAAATTCTCTCCGTCCCGCCGCCGCGGACTGCTAAGATGATGCGCTGAATGACCCCACGCGCTCCTGGTAAACGAGGATGGAACAACCAACTTCGACCTTTCATCTCTTCGATCGTGTCAAGAACGGAGATCGTGGCGCTGTTTCCGTGCTCATCGATCGGCACCGCCGCAGGCTCGCCGTCATGGCCTATTATCGCCTCGGCCCCCATCTGCGCGGCCTCGTCGAGGTGGATGACATCCTCCAGGAAACTCTGTTGAAGGCATATCAACAACTGGACCAGTTCACGTATCGAGGCCCGGGCAGCTTCCTCGGCTGGCTCTCCCTGATCATGAACCATGTGATCGCCGATGCTGCGCGCTACCACGGAAGACAGAAAAGGAATGCCGGCGAAATGCTATCGCTGCGGTCCGACAGCGTTCCCGGCGGCGTGGAACCTGTCGATACCCAAACCCCGAGCCGGATCATCGCCCGTGACGAAAACCTGCGAATCGTGCTGCAAGCCCTCGACGGACTTCCCGAAGAATATCGTGAAGTGATTCTCCTGGCCCGTATCGAAGGGCTGTCAACAAAAGAGGTCGCGGAGCGGATGGGCAAGACGCGCGAAGCTGTCTCCCTGTTGCTGCATCGGGCCACCAGGCGCTTCAAGCAGATCATGGGCGAGCGGAACTTATGACTGATTCAGCATCCAGGCCCGATCCCGAGCCGGCAGGCCCTGACAAAGAGCAGCTGCAGGCAAATGCACTGGCGGATTTCCTGGACCGCCGCGCAGCCGGGGAGGCAATCGACGCCGAATCGTTTTGCCTGCTTCATCCGGAACTTCCGGGTCTGCGCTCGGAAATCGAGACCCTCGACAGCCTGGAGGGACTGTTGGACACGCCGGTTGTGGAGGCGCCACCAGCGGCAAGTCCATCATGGCCCGAGAGGTTGTCGGGACACAAGATCCTCAGTCAAATCGGCGCCGGCGGTATGGGATCGGTGCTTCTTGGCGCCGACGAAGCCCTCGGGCGCACGGTAGCCATCAAGGCGCTTAATCCCCGATATCAGAATGACGCGCTGGTGCGCACGCGATTCATGCAGGAAGCCCGGGCGATGGCGCGGCTGAGCCATCCCAACATCGTCCATATTTACAACCTGGGACCCTCAGAGGAGATTCCGCATTTCGTCATGGAGTATGTCGAGGGCGCCCCCCTCACGGATGCGGCGCGCGCCCTGGTCCTCGAACAGAAGGTCGACCTGATGCGCAAGGTCGTCCAGGCAGTGGATTTCCTGCATCAGCATCAGATTGTTCACCGCGATCTCAAGCCCGGCAATATCATCGTGGGTCCGGATCTGGAACCGAAGGTGCTCGATTTCGGCCTGGCAAAACAGTCCGGCGCCGACCGGAGACTGACGCTCGCGGGGGAGATCATGGGCACGCCGGATTACCTGTCCCCCGAGCAGGCGCGCGCGGACGCGCTCGACGCGCGCACCGACATCTACTCGCTGGGAGTCATCCTGTACCAGCTGCTCACCGGTGTAACTCCCTTCCGCGCCGACAGCCTTTCCGATCAGGTGCGGATGATCTGCGAACAGGATCCGGTGCTGCCAAGACGTATCAACGCCAATATCCCGGGGGACCTGCAAAACATCTGCCTCAAGGCGATGGAGAAAAATCCCGCGGACCGCTACCAGACGGCCGGCGAGATGGCCGACGACCTGGCGCGATACCTGGCCGGGGAAACCGTCCTTGCCAGCCCGTCGTCCTACCCCAGGATTATTGCCGGCAGGATCGAACAGCATCTGCGCGACCTGGAGGAGTGGAGACAGGACCGCATCCTGTCGCTTTACGAACACGATAGCTTCCGCAAGCTCTACGACCGACTGGTTGACCGCGAGGATGCCTGGATTCTGGAAGTGCGCCGGCTTTCGCTTTCGCAGGTGACGCTGTACACAGGAGGCTGGATCCTGGTCGTCGCCGCGATCCTCATCGTGCTGTTCCGATACAACCGTCTGGCGGACAATGCCCAGATGCTTCTTGCCGCCGCGGCTGCGGTTCCAACCGCCTGGGTCGGGATCCGCTGCTGGAAACAGGGACGGCTCCGCATCGCCATTGCGTACCTGCTGGCGTTTTGCCTCGTATGCCCAGTGGCGTTGATAATCGTCATGAACCGCTGGGATCTTTTGACGGGGTTTTCCCACGGCAAACTGAGCCTGGAGGTTATTGCCCAATTCTCCGTGACCGAACGGCCGACGAATGCCCAGTTGTGGTGGGCGATTTTGTTGTCGCTCCCTGTCTATGTCTGGCTGCGCCGGTTTACCAGGGCGTCGGTTTTTTCCCTGGTTTTTGCGGTCATGGCCGCCCTTCTCCCTCTGGTCACCTTGCTGCGCGCCGGCGCCATCGAATGGTTCCCGGACGACGCCCGAAAATTCTACCTCTGGCTGATCCCGGTCGCCCTGGCATACTTCGCCATGGCTGCGATCATCGAGTTGCGCCGTCATCCGGGCGATTCCCGCTATTTTTATCCGATCGCGGTTCTGTTCACCTTTGTCGCCCTCACCGGGGAAGCCGCTCAGGATGCCCGCTATGCCGACTGGCTCGCCAGGGTAGTCCCCCGGACAAGAGGGCAAATCGAATACTTGTTCATGATCAACGCCTGCGTTTACCTCCTGCTTCAGAGCTTCAGCGAGCGTTTCGGCTCGGCCCAGCTGCGTTCGGTTGCCAAGGTCTTCCGTTTCGTGATTCCTGGACATATATTGACTTCGCTTCTTTTCCTGGGAATCAGCGCTTACCAAGCCTGGCAGGACGGTGACGCCGCCATGAAGGGAGAAACCAGGTTTTTCGAGATCCTGCTGCCGCTCGCGGCCTGCTGCTTCGTTTTCGGCAGCATTCCGAAACAGATGAAAAACTTTTTCGCCACCGGACTGCTTTTCCTCGGCATCGGCATCGTATTTTTGCAGCATGACCTCTTCGAGAACTATGCGCTCTGGCCGGTCAGCCTGCTGGCGGCCGGACTCCTGCTGATGTATCTTTCGATTCATTACACGGCAGTCAAGCTGGCGATCAGAAGACGCCGGAGGTCCGGCGAAAAATGACAATGATATTGAGAAATGCAGTTTCTCATGAAAAGTTCTACCGTTCCGGGAGCCGGCGTGTGCCGCACCTTCGGCGCTCATCATTCAGGTATGCTGTCGAACCCGGCCTCACGGCCGGGGCTACCGAAGTGGCGCGCCTTCGGCGCTCTGACATCATGCCAAGAAGGGACGGCAAATGTGGCCTGCTCGCGCAGCGTCGCTTTCCCGGCCGTCACCTGACATTATGCTAAGACGTGGGGACGGCAAATGTGGCGGATGATGAGGCGCGAAGCGCCGCCACCAGGATAGCCCCGCGCGTAAGCGCGGGGTGGATGTCCAAGAACGCAGCCGAGCGCCGAAGGTGCGGCACGGAGCAACGTTGAGCGGCTCAGACGGTTTTGCTGGGCTGTCCGTCGCCAGATTTTAAGCCGTCGCCAAAAGCGTAGTTGGGTTATGGTGAATGAAGAATTATCGTTTCTGATGGGTTTTCGCCGGAAAGTCGCCGGCCGGGCGCCCCCGGACGGGAGTGAATCTCGGCCGGGCAGGCAGCTTGAACTTCCTATGCACCGCGGATTCCACTCAACTTTGCAGGCATCAGTTTGAGGGAACGTACACCACGCAATGCGAAACCGGGCAGCGTCCCCAGTTTTTCTTCAGTTGCCAAAAACTTGGCGAAGGATCAAATCATTGAGACTTTCCTTAAAGCAGGAAAATCGGCCCCAAAATCGGGTCTGGACCTGCTTTTTGACTCCCCAAAAGCCCTATCTTCCTCCTTTGGAAACATTTATTTCGGTCCGACCCCATGGTTCTTGTTGACTTTTTTCTGGGATGACACGACGATGGCCACGACAGCATCGACCGCATCGAATCCAGAGCCGACGGCGCGGAACGGAGGACATTTGTGCAGTGTCCATCGTGTGGTGGGGAGTTATCGCAGTCCCATAGATTTTGTCCTTCCTGTGGCGTTCCCGCCAGCGCGCCGTCGCAGATGCCCACCGCAGCGTCTTCCGCCCAGGCTCCCGTGGCACTGCCGCCCATTGCTTCTCCCGTCGGCCGTCTGATTTCCTCCGATTCGATCCCAGTGGGCGGTTTCACGCCCGGCATGATTCTTGCAGATCGCTACCGCATCATCGGACTTCTCGGGCGTGGCGGCATGGGTGAAGTCTACCGGGCTGACGACCTCAAGCTCGGGCAACCCGTCGCGCTGAAGTTCCTGCCTAAGTCGCTGGCCGACGACCCAGTGCGACGTGAGCGGCTGTTTGCCGAGGTGCGTATCGCGCGCCAGGTGTCGCATCCCAACATCTGCCGCGTTTACGATATCGGCGAACTCAAAGGGCAGCACTTTCTCACCATGGAGTACATCGATGGCGAGGACCTGGCGTCGCTTCTGAAGCGCATCGGCAGCCTGCACGGCACCAAGGCGCTCGATATTGCCAAGCAGCTGTGCGCCGGATTAGCTGCGGCACACGACAAGGGCGTGCTCCACCGCGATCTGAAGCCGGCAAACGTGATGCTCGACGGCCGCGGCAGGGTGCGCATCACCGATTTCGGGCTGGCGGTTGCAGCGGAGGACGAGGTCCCGGCAGGCGACGTTTCCGGCACACCCGCCTACATGGCACCGGAGCAGTTCGCCGGCAAAGGGGCATCGGTGCGAAGCGACATTTACGCACTCGGCCTTGTGCTCTACGAGCTATACACAGGACGACGTGCCTTCCGAGCCGCAACGCTGGCCGAGCTCAGGGAGAAAAAGGAAGGGCCACTACCGCAGGCGCCGTCGGAGATCGCGCGCGAGATCGACCCGATTGTGGAGCGCGTGATCCTGCGCTGCCTGGAGAAGGATCCGCGCCAGCGCCCGGCTTCGGTGGCGCACGTCGCCGGGGCGCTTCCCGGGGGAGATCCGCTTGCGGCCGCAATAGCGGCGGGCGAGACACCGTCGCCGGAGATGGTAGCCGCCTCCGGCAGTAAGGAAGGGCTCAAGCCGTGGATCGCCTGGGCCTGCCTGACATTCGTCGTCCTGGGGATGGCAGCGGCCGTGTTGGTAGGGAAGAGGAATTATCTGTTCGAGCGAGTCACGGTTGCCCAGCCGCCGGAGATTCTGGTGAAAACTGCGCGCGACATCCTGGCGGTTGCGGGATATACCGAATCGCCTCGCGATAGCGCTTTCGGATTTGAGCGATACACCCGATATTTTGCCCATGTGGCAGAAACCGATGCATCGCCCCGCCGGTGGAACAACATACCCGACCTTGCCGTCCAGTTTTGGTATCGGCAGTCAGCCGAGCCGATCGGGCATTGGCGAGCACTTACCGGCATGGTCTGGACCAGGGCCAATGTCAGTCGCAGCGATCCGCCTATTCTCCTGCAGGGGGAATCCATAGTCAGGCTTGATGCCCGAGGACGCCTGACCTATCTGTCGGTGATTCCGCGCAGCGAAGACCTTCCAACGGGCGCTCCTCAGACACCGGACTGGTCTCCGCTGTTTCGGGCCTCGGGGCTCAATCCGTCGGACTGGACTGTGACAGAGCCCGACTGGACGCAGCCGTCTTCCGCCGACATACGCGCGGCCTGGAGCGGACATTTGCCCGGATTCCCCAGGTTCCCCATGCGTATCGAAGCGGCTGCGTGCCGCGGAAAGCCCGTGTTGTGGAAGTTGATCGGCCCCTGGGATCATCCGGCCCGTTCGGCCCCCACCACCGCAGTTTTGTCGATAGTGGTGGTCTATCTGCTCGGCTCACTCGGAGCTGCATTTTTTGCCCGCCGCAATCTCCGTATGGGACGAGGCGACCGCCGTGGCGCCAATCGCCTGGCATTCTTTTGCTACGGCGTGTACATGGCTGCCTGGATTTTTGGTGAGCACCACCGCTTGACCACCGGAGGATTTTCCCAGTTCGTGGTTTCAAATTACTTGGCTATGGGAACTGCTTTCACCATCTGGCTCATGTATCTCGGACTCGAACCATTTGTGCGCCGCCGATGGCCGGGATTACTCGTATCGTGGAACCGCGCCCTTACGGGGAGCTTCCGGGACCCCCTGGTAGGGCGGGATCTCCTTGTGGGTTTCATGCTGGGAGTCTTTGGCCTGCTCTTGTTGGCTCTGAGATACGATCTGGCTTTGAGGATTGGTGCTCCCCCGGCGCCGCCTTAT
>JAFNAG010000106.1 GCA_017860135.1 Acidobacteriota bacterium | reverse complement strand
TACTATGAGAGACGGGAATCCATGAGAGCGATTGAGACTCTGGAAGAGGCGCTCAAGTACGATCCGGAGAGTGCCGACATCCGGACAAACCTGGCCATGCTGTACCTTCAGCAGCAGCAGTTCGAAAAGGTCCTCGAAACCCTCGGTGCAATTACCGACCTGAACGAGCGTGATACACGAGCTGTGACGGCCCTGGCCGTCTGCAACTTCGTTCTGGGCAGGTATGAGCGGGCTGTATACTTCTATGCGAAATTGGCGCGGCTACATCCCGAAGACAGAGACCTCACTCTCACACTGGCCGTCGCTCTTCATCTGAATGGTGAAACCGAAGAGAGCGAAAAGGTGCTTCGCCGCCTGCCCAACGACCCGCCGACTCAAGCTCAATACCATGTCATATTGGCCGACGCCTTTCGTTTTCGCGCGCAACTCCCGCAGGCTTTGGCGGAATATGAGAAAGCCATCGCCCTCGCACCGAACCTGCCCCTGGTGAACTATCGGCTTGGAGTGCTTCAGAGCGAACTCCACGAATACGAAAAGGCAGCGCGATCTTTCCAGCAGGAACTGAGAATCGATCCCAACAGCTCCGACGCCAATTATTCACTGGGAGCTTACTATTTCAATAACGGCAATGACCCGGGGACAGCCAGGACCTATTTTGAAAAGACCCTTGAGATCGATCCGCAACATCTCGGTGCCTATCTCGGTCTGATGAAGCTCTATCTCAGCAGCTCCCGGGCGGCGGAAGCTCTTCAGCTCGCCGAGAAAGCGGAAGAGCTGGGGAGAGAGAATGACGAATTTCACTATCTCAAATCGAGAATCTATAACCTGCTCGGGAATAAGGATCAGGCGGAAAAGGAACTGAAGATCTTTGAGGGGATGAAGCAGAAGCGAAACTGAACCTGGCCTGCCGCGCACAGCGGGCGAATCGAAGCTACTCTCGGTGCAGGGACCGCTGTCAAATCCGTTGACCTAGGCAAAATCGATCGATTGAAAAGGGCGAACCACGGATTTCACGAATTTCACGGAGATTCTCCAGTGCTGTTGGCTTGAGTCCGCTCGATCCGTGGAATCCGTGGCTGCCTTTTCCTGACGCAGGTTGGAATTGAGGAGGGAGCAACAGCCATGACTTCCACACCCGAGGCGGGACAGGGGCAAAGCGCCCTGATGGTCGGATCCGTCGCAGAAATAGTGCCCGCTGACAGATTCCCCTGCGAGAATGTTCTGATGGCCCGTGACCGCTACAGCTATGAGGGTAACTGGCTGTTTTGCGCTTTCGAGCAGGCTGACATCGTGGCGGCGCGCATCGGTTTCGGGTTGGGCAGATTCCATTGGCAGGACTACGGCCTGGAAGCGCAGCAGGATTCGTCTGCTCCCCTTGCTTACCGGCTGGAAGTGGTCACGCCTGCAGTGGTGCACGCTTGCCTGTACTCCGACCAACATATGGGTGTGGCGGTCGAGTCGGATCCCACCTCAATGGAGGTGAAGTTCAGCACTGGCAACCTGGAGTTGTTTCACCTGCATGGCTGGCCGCAGATGAGCTGGCAGTATCGGAGTCCGGACGCCTCGATTGCCGCGGAACTGCAACTATCCTTGACGAACATGGCAGTGTGGCCCGACTGCGTCATGCCGAACAATACGTTCTCGATGTGCATTGGAGTCGGCGCTGTTCGGGGAAGTATTTCTATCGGGGGCAGACGATTCGAGGTAACCGGCGGCGCTGTCTATGATCACCCTCGTGTGGTGGTTCGCTCCAACGATGTCCCCCTGTTCGGGTGGTATCTTTATGCTCCTCTCCGCTTCCCGGACGGAACCTTTGTGGTTAGCTATTACTCAGAGGATGGCTCAGGAAGAAAGGACGAGTCCTACTCGACGGGATTCGTGACCCTGCCTGACGGCAGCAGCCGCTGGCTGAGAGACGTGCAGATCAGCAGGCTGGAAATTGGCAGGGATGGCCTGCCCATTGCATGGCAGGCTCAGCTCGTCGGAGATAACGTATCGATATCTTATCGAACCAGCATCGTAGACCTTTCGTCGATCCGCTCCTCAGCTACCCCCGACAGCGATCATCCCACCGGGAAATACCTGGCATTTCCTCTTCTGATGGAGACCGAAGGGGAATGTCGGATGGACGGGGTTACAAAGACACTCAGGCATGGATCGGGGATTGCGGAGTTTCTGGTGCGAAAGGGTCACCGGCCGGTTTTGCCTTGATCGCAACGATGCGTCCGTAATCGCTCTGAACACAGGATGGCACGGCTCGTAACTGTCTGAACAATGATCGGATGGAAGTCATGCCTTTTCGAAACACTCAGGACATTCCGGAGAAAGAGGTGCGGTATGGCAGCTTTGACGCTTATCAGCGCGTTCTGTCTGGTTCTCTTCGCGACGGTCAGTTTGCAGGACAAAGCTCCGGCTCTGCCCAAAGAAGTCATTCCCTACCCGGTTGTGGCCAACATCGATTTTGCCGAGGGGCCGATTTTCAACTCGCGGGGAGATCTCTATTTCGTGAACTATGTGCGGAATGGAACGCTGGGGAAGATGACACCCGACGGGACCGTAACAGTCTGGTGCGAAACGGGCGGGCAGGTGAACGGTCTCAAGGTCGACTCTGAGGGTTTTGTCATCGGAGCTGACGCCGGGGCCAGGCGCGTGTTGCGAATTCATCCGGATGGAAAGCAGATCGAAGTCCTGACCGACCGGTATCAGGGCAATCCGTACCACAGTCCCAACGACGTCTGTCTTGACATGGCGGGAAACATCTACTTTACGGATCCATCCAATGAAACCCCTGAAGCGCCGATTGGCGGAGTCTACCGGATTGACCGGAGCCGAAAGGTGACTCGGCTGCTATACGGTTTAAAGTATCCGAACGGTTTGGCTGTCTCGCCTGATCAAAAGCAACTCCTTGTGGCTGAGACCATGACCAATCGGATTCTGGCTTACGACTTCAATCCTGACGGTTCCCTGGGACCCCAGAAAACCCTTTACCAATTCCCCAACTCTACTGTCGACGGAATCATGTTCGATGAATACGATCGCCTGTGGGTGGCACGTTGGCTCAATGGCACGGTCGATGTGATCACCCTTGATGGGAAGTTGGTCGCAGAAATACCTGCAGGCGGCACGAAAGTGACCAATTTGTGTTTCTGGGATAAGAGCGTCTATGTAACGGTAGCCGGGAGTCATTCGATTCATCGTCTCGACGTCGGAGTCAGGGGCAAGCCTTACACAAAATGAGAATTGCGGAAATGAAAACCCAGCTCATGGTCACCGTATGAAGCCTGGTCACCCCATGCTGCTCGCTACATGTGGTCCAGCAGGCACATAAAGCGGTCGCACGTCTGCCGGAGGCCCTCGCCGTCCGGCCCTCCGCTCGCCAGCGTAAGCCACCCGTCGAAGCCTGCGCAGCGAAGGATGGAAATCATCTCTTTGATCTCGCCGTTCCCACAGGCGAGCGGCGTTGCAGCACCCTCGAAGGTGGCATCGGCCACGTCCAACTGGTCCACGAAGCGCCGAAGCTTCCGCTTATAGCTCTTCAGGAAGGGTTCCTCGCCGGCGCGGGCGAAGCCGGCGGCGCTGAAGGTAAACCTCGGCTTCAGACCGTCGGACTGCATGTCCAGCAGCATTTGGCTGGCGATTTCGCTGCTCATGGCAACATTAAAGAAGGAAACCTCCATCTGTTTGTCGCTTGCGGCGCGTCCGATGAGCCCTGCTCTGCTGGAGAGCGGCAGGACCAGACGCATGATTCCCGCGGTCCGGGCGCTGTCCAGCACCGCCTCGTGGTTCTCGGTGACTGCCTCAGCACGAAGCGCGGACACGACGATCCCGGCTGCGCGAAACTCATCGCATACCCCCGCGAGCCGTCTGCCCAGGCTGCAAGCCGGGCGGCCCTGCACCCAGTCCAGCTCGACGGCCCTGATTCCCGCGGCCGTGAGGTTATCGATCATCTCCGGGATATATCGGCCAGCGAGGCGTGAACCGGCGGCGAGGTGGAAGGACTCCTTTGTCAACCGGTCGCGGCGCAACGCGGCAAGCTGCGCGACGCAGTCTGGGCAGTTGGGGTTGTCGCACAGCGCCCATGCCGGATTTGTCCGCCCGTATTCCACCATAATGTCGATCAGATCCCGGCTTCGGATCAATCGTGTGACCGCGGTGCCGATGCGCCCCACGGTCATCTTTCCGCTTGCCCGCAGAAGGGCATCGGAACCGATGAAGTTGCGGTGCGGGCCCGGGAAGAGGGGCCACGATTTTGTAACGGCGCCCACAGGGGTTTCGAACGTCTCCTCTTCCGTCGTCCGCAGATACGGCAGGCGCAGGAGTTCCTCGACTGTATGAAGTGTCGTATTGCGATCCTGGTCGACGCCCAGCAGCAGCACCCAGCCGCCCAGGTCCGCGATGCGCACGTATGGGGTGTCCGGTCCGTGGGCAAGTTCCGCCTTCCAGTGGTCTCGGCAAATCGCAGCGGCATCTCTTCCGATTGCCGCAACCGCCGCCAGCGGATGGACGCTTCTGACCGCGTGCGGGTGATTTTCCACGAGCTTCGTGAGAACTCCGAAATCGCCGAAGATCGGTACGACCAGCGTGCCGTCCGGGCCAAGTACGCTGAGCAGGGCACTCAGGACGGTGTTTGCTCCGCCTTCGACCCAGCCCATGCTTGCGAGCGAACTGTGCATCAGCACGATGTTGCCCTGGCTCAGGCCCAGCTGACGCAGGCCCGCTTCGATGTCTCGTTGCGTGAGGTGTGCTTCTGCCATATTTGGGCTAGTCCTCGGTCATTTCGGCAAATGCCCGGCAGGGCAACTGGTTGACTCCGGGAATCCGCATCGGTAAGGCCCAGACCCTGACGCGCGGCTGGACCAGCATGTGAAGGTTGATCGGGTAGCAAACCGTCAGTATGTGGGCTGCGAACAGTTTCGGGAATACGCCGTGCAGCGGCTGGCTCTCGTAGATGTCCGAAACGAGGAGGTGAACGCCCGTTCGGCAGATCCACTCCACGGCATCGGCGGCGAGCCAGACGCTTCGTTCCTCAATTTCGTCGAAGCGGCGGGCCCCCAGGGCGTTGAGGATCATTGCTCCGCACCCGGCCAGCGGCGGACAGACGCTCTGCAATTCGTCCGCCGACACAGCGCCGCTCCCGTCGCTCCTGTCGAGGTGAAGTACCGCCGCGGACACGCCGGCGAGCTTCCTTAAGGGGTAGTTATCGGCATCCGTGCCGTCCTCGGTTTCGACAACATGGCCGGGGAAATCGAGGTAGGTGCCCTGCAGCGAGTCGTGCGCGAACTCGTATCGGGTCGCCACGTAGGTCATGGATTTGCGGATCGTGATGGTCTCCAGCCTGGCCACCGCGCGCGGATGGCCCGGCCCGTGCATCGGCAGCGTGAGATCCACCAGTGTCATCGGATCGATTCCCGGGCCATCGTCTGCCGGTAGAAGTCGGCCATCTGGCCGCAAGTGCATACCCAGGCTTCACGGCGGCTCGCGTGGCCGGCCAGCAGGTCAATGACGGGGAACAGGAATTCTTCGACGGGATCGCCCCAGCGGTCGCTCAGAACCGCAAGGTTGATAGGATGGCAGAGCAGTGTGAAGACCGACCGGGACGCGATTGCATCGAGCATCCGTTGTCGCCAGATGGCCACGCCGCCCGCCGGCGTACGCACGAAGCGAACTCCGCGGTTGCGTGAGTAGGCCCTTACAGCCTCGACGAATACGCCATTGGCCTGCTCGTCGGCTACCCAGATCGGCCAGTCATATGTCTGCGTATCCAGCGGGATCTCGACGAGGTCATATTCCTTGTCGCCCAGCCGTATGTGGCAGGGGGCTCCGCCAAAGCCGTTGGCCGGCTCCACCCAATCATCGATACCGAGGTTGCTGGACCAGGACATACCGGCGGCGGCGATCGCGTCGTATGTATACTCGTTGAAATGGGCATATGGCATGCGTACGCCGCGGACGCAGCCCTTTTGAATATGATCGAATACGGCAAGGGCTTCCCGGACTTGAGCCGTGTTCTCCGGCGGGCCGTAATGTCCGGCGTACGCCTTCGCAGCATCGTATCGCCGGTTCATGTCATGCACGTAGCCGTGGGCAGCGACTTCGCACCCGGCATCCAGGATCCAGCGCACGAAAGCCGGCCCTTGCTCCTCGGCCATCTGGCCGACGATGTTGAAAGTGGACAGAATACCCGCGGCCTTCAACCGGGCGCAGATGCGCTCATAGTTCGCCACCTCGAGCGCCATGTCTCCTGTGCCGTTGCTGTATGTACCCTCAACGTCGAAGGTCAGAAGGAGCGCGGCAGTCGCGCCGTTTGGAAAGACCGTGCCAGGCGGCAGCGGTGCCACGGTCGTCACGCCGTCCGGCACCTGCCCGCCGAAGCAGAAGCCGCCGTAACGCCCCTCGGCGTGCTTGAGGCCCTCCACGAGGGATCGCTGTTCGGCGTCGCCATGGGATGGAGGATTGGATGGCTCTTGAGTCTTCATTTTGCTTTCCGTTTCGACTCTGCCCGATCCCAGGGATAGCGGATGGCTACGACTTCGCCCGCTCGCTTAGCCGATTCGAGGGCATAAAGGCCGGGAAGAGTCATGCGCAACGCCGCGCGGATGTCGATCGTGACCGGAGCACCATCGTTGATGGAAGCCAGGAAGTCCCGGATCATCAGAAAATCGGCTCCTCCGTGCTCGCCGATCCCGGCTTGAACCTCGGGACGCGATTCGGCCACCGGAAGCACGGTCATTCCACTTATGCCGTAGATCTCCCGCGACGAGAGCAGAACCTTTTGTGCTCCATCGGCCAGCGGCTGGGTCCGCTCGAAATACCCCTGGGTTCCCAGCATCAAGTACCGATGATACGGGACGGGATGCGCGTTGATGAAGCTGGTCAACAGCTTCACAAGCACCCGCGATCGGGTGCGGAAGATAGCCACCATGGCGTCATGCTCCTTATGATCCCCGTGAGCATGGCTGCCCCCATCAAAGCAGGAAACAGATCGGAGATCCTCATCGAGCCAATGAAGGATGGGACCCAGCGAATGCGTGCAGTAGCGGATCGGTTCGTAGTATTTCCGCCACGGAGTCTGGCGGGTCATCTCGCCCAGATCGGCCACGTAATCGGCCTCGCAATAGAACGGTTTCCCAAGCAGGCCTTTCGACAGGATGTCACGGCCGGAGTCGACGAAGGCCCAATAGTTGGTCGTCGCTCCCATCATGTACACTGCTTTGCTCTTGCGGGCCGCTTCCCAAAGTCGGGGAGCCTCGGCAATGGCGTGGACCGCCGGCACGTCGCCGAGCACATGGATCCCTCGTCTAAGCGCCTCGATCGAGCAGGCGGCGTGCGTTTCGGGAGGAGTCTCGACCAGAACAGCGTCAATATCTCCCTTTTCAAAGAGGGTAGAAACATCAGCGAAGGTCTTTGCTCCCGGGAAATCGGCGCGGGCCCTGTCACGGGCAGCTCCGCCCCTGTCGCAGATGGCGGCGACCTCGATTCCGTCGAACCCCCTGCAAGCGCTGCCCAAAATCCGGCCGCGCAGTCCATAGCCGACAATTCCGATTCTAAGGCGTTTCACGGTCAACCTCCTTCGGGCGGGGATTGCCCATTATTTCATATGGAGTTATCCTTTCGGCCGTCTCCCGCTGCTCGCTGGTCATGCGCAGCGCACGGAATCCGCGCCAGCGGTACCACAACAGGCTGTCGTCGAGGTCCGAGGTCGAAAGATCAGAGCCGAAGCAGAGCTGTCCGGACGGCACCGAGTCGGCCAGAGCCTGCGCCGCGGACAGATGCGGACCGCAGATACATACGTAGAAACTGCGGTAGCGCCGGGCCGCGGCGATGGCTTCCTGCCAGAGGTCGCAGAGCCCCGCGTGTCCCGAAACGACCTTCAGGTTCGGGAAGTCCCGGCAGAGCCGGGCAATCTGCAGCGGGGTACTGTAGGGAGGAGTCCCGTCGTGGAAAATAATGGCGACCTCCAGTTTCTCGCACAAGCCCGCCACCGCGTCCATCTCCGCCGATGTCACGGAAAAACCTTGCAGCCAGGGGTGAAGCTTGAGCACCCGGCTGTCGTGCAATTCCCGGCAGCGCCTGATTTCATCCAGCGCCGCGCCCCCCATCAGGGGATTCACGGTGAAGGCGGCAAAGAGACGATCGGGAAACTCCCGGCAATAGTCATAGACTACGTCGTTGTCTGCCGGATGGTCGAACCAGTTGGAGAAGAGGCCGGCAAACGGCATGACCAACGCTCCCTCCACCCCGAACCGGGACAGCCGTTCCAGCGTGCCTTCAGGACGGTCGCTCTCGCTCCGGACTCCGCCCCAAGCGCCCTGGTGGACGTGAAAATCGATGATCCGGTTCATGGTCTCTCCAATATGCGCAGAAGATTCGCAGACAGAATCCCGGCCCGATCCGACTCGGACGGAAACACGGCTCCGATCTTCTCCAGCTCGACCTCCATGGAGCCGTAAGGGGAATCGGAACCGAAGAGGATCTTGTCCACGCCCACTCGCTGGGCGACCGCCCGGACAAATCCGGGCACGTGGTGGGAGGTTTCCAGGTAGAGATTTCCCACGCAAGCGGCCGATGCGCTGACCTCGTACCAGAAATCGCTGTAGGCCATGTGCCCCATGATGAATATCCCCTTGGGGTATCTCATGGCCAGTTCGGTCAACTGGTAAGGCATGCTGGAGATGGGAGTCCCGGCGTGAAAAAACATCGGTTTGCCGTGCTCGATGGCAAGTTCGACGAGCGGCAGAAAGACTTCGTCGGAGAGGGTGAATCCCTGAAACCCGGGATGGAACTTGACTCCCGCCGAGCCGGCAGCGAACGTCCTAACCAGTTCGGCCTTGGCCCTGTCGCCGAACCAGGGATTGGCGGTCGTGAAGGGGATAAACCGTCCGGGGTACGAACGGGCGGCCGCCAGGATGAGATCGTTCCCTTCGGAGTTGTCGACGGCCAGGAAACGGTCGACAGGAACAACGACCGCCCGGGAAACCGCGTTGGCGTCCATCTCCTTCAGCAAGTCATCTGGCGACCGCGAGCAGGTCAGGCCAAAGCCCAGATGACAATGGGCATCGATGACGGCACAACTCATTTGGCCTCCAATTCACGGATGAGTCGATGAAGCTTTTCGGCTTCGCGCTCTGCCGTCTCTTCCGGAACGATGACGTAGCCCAGCAAGAGCCGCGGGACGACCTTTTCGGCTGTTGGACATGTTCCAGGCGCGTATGAAGGAACCATCCCCCGGTTCTCGGTGCAGTGAAATGCATGCGCCCGTCGTTCGGCGATGACCGGATGCTGGTGCGCCGCCATGCCGGTATAACCGATTGACAGGGTCCCGAAACCGGCAGCTTCGACACTCCGCTTGAATTCGTCGAATCCCGGCCCGCTCGAATCTTCGGCAAATGTCGCCGCCCAGTGATAGAACGAATGGTGCGCAGCTTCGGGTCCCCTCTGCAGGCGGATCCAGCCGCACCCTTCCACCGCCTGGTCGAAGTACCGGGCGTTCCGGCGCAGCTGTTGGACGAACCCGGGAAGGGTTTCCAGCTGCGCCAGGCCGATGGCAGCCGTGGGCTCGTTGAGGCGGTAGTTGAAATCCATGCTGTAGGCCACCGACTGGAATGTCGGTGCCCCCGCGTGGTTGGCGAGCTTCCTGCGGAGCTCCTCGGTGCCCGCGGTGGCCATGCCGCCGTCGCCCAGCGAAAGTTGCTTGCTGGCCTGAAAACTGAAGCAGCCCATGTCGCCCCACGTGCCGGTGAACCGGCCCCGGTAATCAGCCAGGAGTGATTCGGCGCAATCCTCGATGACCAGGACGTTGCGGCGATGGGCGATTTCCACGATCCGGTCGATCTCGGCCGGAAGACCCCAGGCGTGAGTGACGATCACCGCCCGGGTCCGTTCGTTGATCGCCGCTTCCAGCTGACTCGCATCCATGTTGTGAGTGACCGGGTCGATGTCCACGAAGACGGGAATGGCGTTGTTGTAGAGAGCCGCCAGCGCACCGAACACGAACTCGCTGTCGCAGACGACTTCGGTGCCGGCGAAGGCCCCGGCGCTGATGAGCGCCGCGTGGAGGGCGCTCATGCAGGAGTTCATGGCAATGGCATGCCCCGCTCCGAGCAGCCGGGCGAACTCCGATTCGAATCTGGCGGTGAAGGTTCCTCCATTCAGTCCCGACAATTTTCCCGACTTCAGGGCTTCCTCGAGGTACTTCAGCTCATTTCCGCTGTAGGAACGCCCCGCCATGTTCCTCTCATGCTCGACCAGCTTCTCATCCAACACAGTCATCCTCCTGAGACATCCCGAGTGTAAGTGATCTGCTCCGGCAGCCGGATCTGCGCCGCCGCGCCATTGTATGAGAGCTCCCCCGGCTTTGCAATCTGAAGCCGAGGGGTTCGCCGACTCTGCAGCGCCGCGTGCGGCGGCGTCCGTCTGCGTTATTCCTCGTCCGCAGGAATACGTGACCGTACTTACCCGCGGGAGCACTCAGCGCACGGACTTCACGGCTGCGGCAAAGGCTTGATGCGAGCCTTCTCAGAGTCACCGTACACGCTGCCCGCAATCGGGCCGGGGTTCTTCAGGTCCTCAAACTTACTGGGCACCGGTGCCTGGTATGGAATGACGAATACCTCGTCGCCGTTGGCATGTTTCTCGACGCGTCCGCCGGCTTTGGCCAGGGCCTGGCGAGCCAGCTGTTCGCAGACATCGACCAACCTGGGAAAGTTGTACGCCGTGTGGCTGAAGATCGCTTGCTCGTTCAGCTTCCTGTAGTAGCGATCGGGCAATTGCGAAACGCCCCGCGCTGTGAACAGCACTCCGCCGGCGCTGGATGGGTTGCAGTCCGAGTCTGATCCGCAGCGGCAGGAGATAACCATCGACTGGTCCAGGTCGCCGTTGCCGTACAGCAAGCCCATTAGAACAAACGCACCTTCGAGCTTCACATCCAGGTCGCTGATATTGTAGTTGCGGTCCAGGCGGTACTTCTTGTCGACCAACTCCCACGTCTTCTCCCAGGCCGGGTTTTCGCGCCGCCAGCGGAGCATGTCGCGTACCATCCCGGCATACATGCATTGATCGGGGATGCAGCGCAAGCCCGCCTCCACCAGCTTGACCGGGTCCTGCTCGAAAAACGCCTCGGCGTACATCCCGCCCATGAATTGACCGGCGTAGACGCCGTCACCGTAGTTCATCAGCCGGCCGAATTTCTCACCCAGTGCGATCACCGTGTTGGGCAGGCCCGGTGCGATCAGCCCGGCATAGTCCGACTCGATCTGGTAATCGATCGCACCGGCGCAGTTATGGAACTTGGGGTGGCTGGAATCGGGCGGCGCGATGCCCTTGCGCAAGTTCTTGCGCCCGGCGTCGTTGGCAACCCACAGCATATAGCCGCTGTTGGCAAAGTCGATGCCGGCCTGGCGGATCGAGACGTCCAGCCCGTACTGTTCCATGCTCCGCAGGAAAGTCATCTCGACATACAAGTCGTCCTGGTTGAAGGCGTGATTGACCAGGTCCTCCGAGAACGGGGGCATCTTACCGGCCGGCATGATCTGGCGGTACTTGCCTTCTGTCGGCGCACCCCAAGAGACACCGATGATCTGGCCAATCCAGCCGGCCTTCATCTTGTCGCGGTACACTTTCACCGGCAACCGCCGGAATTCCGGATCAGCCGCCTCGGCCGAAGTCAGACAGGCAGCTGACAGAACCCAAAAGAGCAGTGAAGTCTGGATCATGCGCAATTTCATCGTGAGAATCCCCTTCCTGTTGAGAGCGGATACCAATATGAATTCAACAGAAATGCCTGTCAACCGGACTGAGATGAGGATGGACTTTCCGCCGAGCAATTCCCGGGCACTGCGACTCCAACTGGTGCTATTCTGCTCCCGCCGGGAAAGGACGAGCCGCTGTATTACCTCAGTCATCGGTGGAGACTAGGCAGGAGGGAGTAGACGCGCTTCGCCGACGCGCGTCATGTCCGCGCCGGCCGCTCGGATCCACACCGCGGTCGGAGAAATATCGGATTCCGGTCTCCCCGGCCTGACCCGATGCGGGACGTTGGGAGGGTCTGTCATGAGGTTGCTGTATTGCGTCATGCTGGCGGCCTGCGCGGGAATGAACGTCCGCCCGATGGCTCCACCGGATTCCATCGCTCCGTTGGAAGTCGCGCTGGCGGCCAGGGAGGATCTCTGGGGAGCGGCAGCGCGTGCGCAACCAAATGGTCCGAGTTACGACTTCTTCCGTCGGCTGCTTCCGCCCATGCGCTATGTGAATGCCGCCTTCGAATATTATCCGGTGGTGCTCAGTGCCCCAAACGCGCCGGTAAAGGCCCGCCTGCTTTCGAATGGGAGCGGTTTGAACGCGTTGGCGAAACTTCCCACCTGGAAGGAACAGGGCGTTCCGGTGAGCTTTCATGTCGGGTCGGAAGCGGAGTCTTTCGGCGCCGATCTGCGAAGGTTGGACGGTCCACGTCAGGAGCGTGGTTACCTTCCGGTGGTGAGCTTCAGGTATGCGCAGGGGACTGCACGCTACACACAGGAGACGTTCGCAGCGGTGGATTCTGCGGCGGCACGGCAGGGGCTCATATGGGTACGGTTCGGGATCGAGGGGCGTTCGGAAGGGCGGGTCGCGGCACGATTCCATGCCTCGGGTCTGCGCGCATCGGAGCCGGGTGTGCTGCATGATGCCGGCAGCCGAGTCGTGGCGTGGTTCGGCCCGGGATGGGTTTGGGAGGCAGTGGAAGCTCGCCTTGTCGGGCGGGTTGGCGCAGGGCATTCGCTCACTTTGGCCGTGGCCACACTGCCTTTCGAGCCTGGCGCGGGCGCGGCAGGAATAGGGGGGACCGAGTACGGCAAGGAACGGCAGTCCGCCCTGGACCTGTGGGAGAACACGCTGCGCCGCGGGGGACGCATCGAAGTGCCTGAAACGGTTGTGAACGAAGCGTGGCGTTCGCTGGTGGCGGGCCTGCTCGTCTTGATGAATCAGGATCGGATGTTCTACAGCGCGGGAAATGTCTATGAGCGCGAGTTTGAGGCGGAATCGGGGGATGCGGCACGCGCACTTCTTCAGTTCGGATTCAGCGACGAGATGCGGCGTGCCATGCCGTCGTTGCTGGCCTATCAGCAGCACAAGCTGGGTTTTCATGATGCCGGTTTCAAGCTCCAGGCCCTCGCGCACTACTTCTGGCTGACGCGCGATGCGGCGTCATTGCGCGCGTGGCGGCCCAGCTGGCGTTCCTCGGTGGACTTGATTCTGGCGAACCGAGAGCCGGCGACCGGCCTGTTGCCCCGCGAGAACTACTGCGGGGACGT
>JAFNAG010000704.1 GCA_017860135.1 Acidobacteriota bacterium | reverse complement strand
TGGCGGTTGCCGCCTATTTCCTGTTCAACATTCTGATCGGCCTTTACTACCGGAAGCGCGCGACCGCGAGCACTGAAGATTACTTTGTCGGGGGAAGAAAGGTGTCCTGGTGGCTGGCGGGCACGTCCATGGTGGCGACCACATTTGCCGCCGACACTCCGCTCGCCGTCACCGGGCTCGTTGCCAGCTACGGGATCGCAGGGAACTGGCTTTGGTGGAACATGCTGATGAGCGGCATGCTCACGGTATTTTTTTACGCGCGCCTCTGGCGGCGGGCCGGGGTCCTGACGGATGTCGAGTTCGCCGAGATCCGCTACAGCGACCGGCCGGCCGCCTTCCTGCGCGGTTTCCGCGCCCTGTATCTCGGGCTCCCGATCAACTGCATTATCATGGGGTGGGTGAATCTCGCGATGGTTAAAATCCTGATGATGATTTTCGGGGTGACGAAGCTGCAGGCGCTGATGATCGTCTTCGGAATCATGATGCTGACGGCGATGATCTCCACTCTTTCCGGGCTGTGGGGCGTGCTGGTTACGGATCTCTTCCAGTTCGTCCTGAAAATGGGAATGATGATCGTCCTGGCCTATTTTGCCGTGGATGCCGTCGGCGGCATGGGTGAGTTGAAACAGAAGCTCCTGGGGTTGGACGCGGCAAAGGCCGCCGCCAGCGGCGGACATGGCTCCATCCTTTCATTTACTCCGGATATCGGGTCAGCCTGGATGCCCATGCTGACGTTTGTGGTTTATCTTGCGGTCAACTGGTGGGCGACCTGGTATCCGGGAGCCGAGCCAGGCGGCGGCGGGTATATCGCTCAGCGCATCCTGTGCGCGCGTGACGAAAAGAACTCGCTTCTGGCCACGCTCTGGTTCAACATCGCCCATTATGCCGTCCGCCCCTGGCCCTGGATCCTGACGGCGCTCTGCTCTCTTGTGCTCTACCCGACGCTGGCGGACAAGGAATCGGGGTTCATCCAGGCGATCATCGATCCGCAGGTGTTTCCCCCTGCGTTGCGCGGGCTGATGATTGCGGCTTTTGCGGCCGCCTATATGTCGACCATCGGCACGCAATTGAACTGGGGCGCTTCCTACCTGGTGAATGACTTCTACCGCAGATTCGTGATCCGGAACCGCGGCGAGAGGCATTATGTGGCCGTCTCCCAAATTGCAACGGTCCTGGTGATGCTGATCTCGTGCGTCGTGACCTATTACCAGGACTCGATTGCCGGCGCCTGGAAATTCCTGATTGCGATCGGTGCCGGGACCGGGAGCGTCTTCATCCTCCGCTGGTTCTGGTGGCGCATTAACGCCTGGAGCGAAGTGTCTGCCATGGTCGCATCTTTCTGCGTGTCCCTGCTGCTACAGCTGTATTTCGGGCTGAGCGACGACGACCCGCTTCAGTTTGCCTGGATCGTGATCATCACCGTGCTCTGCTCCACGATCATTTGGCTGCTGGCGACTTTCCTGACCGCTCCGGAGAAAGACGATGTTCTGCTGGCATTCTACCGCCGGGTCAGGCCAAGCGCCGCGCTCTGGGGACCGATTGCCCGGAAAGCCACGGACATCGCCCCTCGGCACGACGGCGCATGCAATCTTCTCGACTGGGCCTGCGGCTGCGTGCTTGTCTACATGAGCCTGTTCGGCATCGGAAAGATCATCTTCGGCCAGGCCGCCCTGGGGATCCTGTTTCTGATGGTGGCGATGCTTGCAGGCTGGGTCATCTATTGGGACCTGAGAGCTGGGATGAAGCATGCATCGATTGCCTTGTGGGTCCTGTTTTTTTTGGAGCTCGCCCCTCTGCGGGGGGCGGACAGGGTTCCCCGGGTGTGGAACGGCATCGATGTATTGCGCGAACAGAATTTCAAAATCCTTTCGGGCAGGCGTGTGGGGCTTATCACCAATCACACGGGGATTGCAGCCGACGGGACGACGAGCATCGATCTGTTGCACAGGTCCGGAGTCTGCAAGCTGGTTGCGATCTTCAGCCCCGAGCACGGCCTCCGCGGCACCCTGGACGCGGAAGTCGGTTCTTCAGTGGAGGCGGCGACTGCGCTTCCCGTCCATAGCCTCTATGGCGACACGCGGCGGCCGACCTTCGAGATGCTTCGCAATATCGATGCCCTGGTCTTCGACATCCAGGATATTGGAACGCGTTTTTATACCTACATCACGACCATGGCCTATTGCATGGAAGAGGCGGCGAAGGCAAAGATCCCCTTCTATGTTCTGGATCGCCCCAACCCCATCGGGGGCGTGCGCGTTGAGGGTCCGATGCTGGATGCGGACAAGGTATCGTTTCTAGGGTATATGCCGCTGCCGGTCCGGCATGGCATGACGGTCGGGGAACTGGCGCGGTACTTCAATACCGAAAAGCGACTCGGCGTGGACCTGCATGTTGTGGAGATGAAGGGGTGGTCGCGCGCGGATTACTACTGGGACACGGGACAACTCTGGGTCGACCCGTCACCGAATATGCGCAGCATGGCGGCGGCGATCCTGTATCCCGGCGTGTGCCTGCTGGAGCAGACGAACGTTTCAGTGGGGCGCGGCACTGCCCGGCCATTCGAGATTGTGGGGGCGCCATGGATCGAGCCGAGGCGTTTCGCCGCCGAGCTTGAAGCCGCCAATGTGGAGGGGGTCAAGGCCGTTCCCGTGTTCTTCACCCCGGATGCAGGCAAGCATCAGGGCGTCCGGTGCGCGGGGCTGAGTCTCACGGTCACCCATCCGGAAAGGCTGAATTCTGTCCGGCTGGGGCTTGTGCTCGCATCGGTCCTGTATCGGCTTTACAGGAATGAGTTTGACATCGACAGAGTCCTGGATTTGCTGGGAAATGCGGAGGCCCTGAAAAGACTGAAGACAGGGCAGACGCCGGAGGAAGCGCTTCGGGCGGACAGCCGTCCCCTGCGCGAATTCATGGCGAAGCGCACGAATGCTTTGATATATCGAGTGTCACCCAGACGGAAGGAAGGGAGGCAATGATGACGCCGGGAGTTCGAAGGAAAAAGAGGAAAGACGAAATAAAGGTCACGATCGCTCCGTTTCGCAATCTGGCGGATTATAAGAGCTGCGAGGAAATCCAGAGGGAAGTATGGCACTCCCAGGATATCGACATTGTTCCCGCTCCGCTGCTGCTCGCGGTGAGCCGCACCGGGGGGATCCTGCT
>JAFNAG010000346.1 GCA_017860135.1 Acidobacteriota bacterium | reverse complement strand
CCCCCCCCCCCCCCCCCCCCCCCCCCCCCCCCCCCCGCCCCGGTCGCAGGCACACTTCCGCCGAGGCCGGGGCGTCGGTCCTGAAAAGCCCAGGAGGCGACGGGGTGCCTCAGCTGGTCGCGTCCGGCCACTGGCCGGGATCGTCAAGTTCGACGATCGGTTCATCGCACTGGATGGATCGCCGCGCAGCGCGGGGGACGCTCGGGCCGATGCCACAGTTTCAAGTGGCGCAGGATCTTCTCAATGATCGGGGCGTCTCCGATCAGGCTGATAATCTTGAGAGGTCCGGAGCAGCGGGGACAGACCAAGTAATTTGCTTCGTACACTTTCTTGATCCACCGAGCCCAGCAGACGCCAGGAGACCTGTACACCGAATCCGCTCCAGCTCTTTCGCCTTAGCGTACTGACGGGGCCGTCTGAAGAGATGGAGTTTCCTCAGTGAAGCATATGAATATCGAGAAGAAAATAAAAAACAGCGAAGAAAAAGGGAAAAGCTTTATCTCTTTTCTTTTAAACTCAGCACATAACGGAACTCAGAACATAACCGAAGGTTTGAAGAGACAACACGCAGGCGGGGCGGACATCTTTGCGGGCGAGCAGCGCCTGAAAGGATTTCAGTATCGAGGCATAGGCGGTTTGGGGCAGCAGACCGAGCAAGCTGCGCTCACGCTCGAACAGGCCGCGCAGAACACGCGGGATCGAAAATGTCCAGTGCGGGTGCGGAACTGGCGCGAGAATCTCGCCCGCAAGCTTTTCGGCAAAGAGAACCGAGCGTTTGGCCTGACAGCTGGAGCAGAAATTCCTTGTGCGGCAGGAAAATGCCAGCAGATGCTCCTTGCGGCATTTCGTGCAGCGAATGCGCGCGAAACCTCCCTTAAGCCGCCCGCAGGAAGGCAGCGGGATCTGGGTATCAAACGCAATGTGTATGCGAAGTACGGCGTACGCGAATACTGGATCATCGATCCTGAAAGCAAAATCGTCGAGATACTCTCATGGCCAAAGGACGGCTATCGCACTGCTGCTGTCGTGGCCGAGACCGACATGCTCAGCACCGGCCTTTTCCCCGGCATGAAGCTCGACCTCTCCCCGATCTTTCGATGATGCGGTGGAATCCTTAGCGGTCAGCCTGTTCTGTGCTATGCTGCGGGCGCATCGAATAAGGAAGACACCATGTCTTGCCGCCTTTTTGTCCTGCAGGCATCCATTCGCGTTGGGAGCACAATATGAAAAACTCGGGAACGAAACGTCGCGTGTGCGCGAGCAGGGAGCCGGGACTGAAATCGGTCCTCCTGGCAGTATGTATCCTCGCCGTCTTCACAACCGTCCTGATGTCGCAAGGTTCATCACCGCCGGTCGTGACGGGGAACGCCCGGGTCGACAGGCTTCTCGCCCAAATGACCCTGGAAGAGAAGATCAACCTGATTCACGGCGGCCCGGAAGCTCAGCCGAGCGGCATTGGCGGAGCGGGAACCTGGCCCGGCTTGCCGCGGCTGGGGATACCCTCGTTGCGCCTGGTTGACGGGCCTCCTGGAATATCGAACAACATCTGGTCCACGGGCATGACATGCACAATGGGCCTGGCGGCCACATGGAGCCGCGACGATGCCCGGAAGAACGGCATCGTGATCGGCCGCGATGCCAGGGCACTCGGGCAGGACGTAGTGCTGGAACCATTCGTCAACATCGTGCGCGACTTCACATTCGGGCGCGCTCAGAACACGTTCGGCGAAGACCCGTTCCTCAGCGGGCAGATCGCGGCTGCGCAGGTCCAGGGCACACAGGGCGAAGGGATCATGTCCCAGATCAAGCACTACGTCGCATACGACGGCGCCAACGATGTCACTGTCGATCCGCAGACCCTGCGCGAGATCTATATCGCGCCATTCGCGGATACGGTCACTGCGGGCGTCTCCTCGAGCATGTGCTCATACAACAAGATCAACGGCACGTATTCCTGCGGGAATGGGGAAGTATACCGGATCCTGCAGAATGAAAGCGGTTTCAAGGGATTCAACACCTCCGACTGGGGCGGCACGCACGGCACGCTCTATATCAATGAAGGGCTGGATCTGGAAATGCCCGGAGGCACCTTCTTCGCGGCCGTACCGGGACAGGGCGGCCGGGGTGCGGCCGGCGCAGGCGCGCCGACCGGCCGCGGCGGCCAGCCGGCGGCCACAGGCCGGGCTGGAGCGGGCGCTGCAGTTCCCGGAGGCATGGCTGCAATCAATCCGGGCGGCATGCAGGGCGGTTTCCCGGGCATGGCTGCCGGAATGCCTGAGGAACAATCCACGGGATCACGCGGCGGCGGCATGGGAGGACGCGGGGGACGCGGCAGCGATCCGCCGCCCATCGGCATGCTCGAAGCCGTGCGCACCGGCCAGGTGAAGGAAGCGACCATCACCATGGCGGTGGGCCGCATCCTTGCCCAGATGGACAGATTCGGCCTTCTGGACGGGAAACAAAAACACACCATCACCGAAGAAGATCACGCCTTCAACGCCCCTGTCCTCCAGAAGACTGCCGAAGATGCCGCCACTTTGCTGAAAAACCAGGACAACGTCCTGCCGCTTGCCACGGCTGATCTGGCAACGACGGCTTTCATCGGGCCTTCGGGACGCGTGCTGGTCTCCGTCGGCCAGACCGGCGAAAGAGCGCAGGGACTCCCGGATCACCAGGTCGGTCCGGTGCCGGCTCTCGAAAAAATCGCGGGCAGGAAGCTCACCTATGCGCCGGCCAACGATTTCGACGGCACTCCCATCCCGGCGTCGGCATTTTCGAACCTAACGCGCACGGACACCGCCAGCAAACAGACTCAGATCGACACCGAGCTGAACTTCACGGTCTCGAACAAAAAGGCGCTGCCGCCAGGATCCTCTTACTCCTGGACAGGCACGCTCGCAGTCCCGAGTAGCGGCATGTACACCATCTCCCTGCAGACCCGAGGAACAACCGGGATTGTCGAACTGGACGGCACCCGCATCCTCGGCGGCGGTGGCGGCCGCGGATTCGGTGGATTCGGAGGCGGCGGCGCAGCGGCCCAGGCTCCGCCCCAACTCCCGCCGGCAGTGGCGGCGCTCAGGGGACAGCATCCGATTTCAGGCAGCATCGTACCCACCGTGGATAAACTCAACAACGCCCGCGCCAGGCTCGAGCTCAAGGCTGGGGCGCATCCGTTGACGGTGACGTCAACCGGCGAGCAGTTCGGCAATCCCGCTCAACTCCGGCTGGCCTGGGTGACGCCGGAACAGGAGAAAGCCAATTACGAGGCGGCAATTGCTGCCGCGAAGCAGGCGAAGAAGGCTGTGGTCTTCGCCTGGGGCCGCGACAGGCCCGAAGTCTTCCAGCTGACCCCCGAGCAGACCCGGCTGATTCAGGATGTCGCAGCAGTCAATCCGAACACCATCGTGGTCCTGAACGTAAGCCTGCCGGTGGCCATGCCGTGGCTCGATAAAGTAAAAGGCGTGCTCCAGATGTGGTGGCCCGGCGATCAGGGAGGGCCGGCAACCGCCAACATTCTCCTTGGCAGAGCCAATCCCGCCGGCCGCCTGCCCATCACTTGGCCGGAGCGCCTGGACCTGATGGTGGCGCAGGACCCGAAGGGGCACCCTGAGCGCACCAACGCAGGAATCGACGGCAAAACCACCTATTCCGAAGGCATCTTCGTCGGCTACCGCTGGTTCGATCAGCAGAACATCAAGCCGGTATTCCCCTTCGGCTACGGCCTGTCCTATACGAACTTTGAATACTCCGGCATCCGCGTGACACGCGCCGGGGAGGGCGGGCTGGATGTACGTTTCACTTTGAAGAACACCGGCAAGACAGCGGGCGACGAGGTCCCGCAGGTTTACCTGGGCGCACCGAAGAATCCACCGGCGGGGGCGCAGTTTGCCCTCAAGGCGCTCGCTCAGTTCGACCGCGTCACACTGACGCCCGGCCAGTCAAGGACGTTGACTTTGCACGTCGAACCGCGCCGCCTGCAGTACTGGTCCACGGCGGCAGGAAAATGGCAGACGGCAACGGGTCCGCGCACGGTTTACGTCGGGGCATCGTCGCGCGACCTCCGCCTGCAGGCGGACGTCAGCATAGCCAATTAGCCCGGATTATTCATGAGGGAAGGATCACAAAACGTTTGCGGATACGGATGAACACGGACCGGATCCGTGTGCAGGGCTTTTGCCGGCGGCAAAAGCCCTGCCCGTATTCTTCCGTTTCCTGAAAGCTTTCTGTTGAGAGCCGTTACCGACATTGCATGCCGTCGCGCACTCGTTTGCCGAGCCCTCCCCTGATTTATCCGGGCTGCAGCCCGATTCTGCTAGCATCCTCAGCAGGACTCGCTCGCGTGAGCCTGTTGGAAGGATTTCTCTTTGGAAAGGATATATCCTGAGCCCACGGCGAAAAACAGGTACACCACGCAGATTCCCCAGCCCAGCGCGTTCAGAACGCCGGAAAGCACAACCGCGAGCGTGATCACCGTGCCGATCAGGTCATAGATCAGAAGGTCTAGCAGGATAGCCCGCCTGGCGTCAGCTGCTCTGACATCCCTGGCGAACCATGTGAGCAGAAGGGTGCCGATGAGCGCCGCGCCGTATTCGCGGGCCGTGAACTTGCCGGCCTCATTCACGCTCCCGCCCAGCATGCCGAGCAATACATCCGGAGCGAGCAGAAGAAAAACGCCGAAGACAAGGCACACAACGGCTTTGATGATCAGAAGCGATCGAAATGTCATGGAAGCCCCCCTTGATTGTGAGAGCCTGATTAATGTAAGGATTCGGCGGATACGCCGCCAGATGCGGAGTCATTATAACCTACTACGAATCAACTTCTCATGCACCTGCACGCCCATGGTAACACATGAGGATGCTCGGGGTCGCGATCGGGATCGAGTTGATGTGCCTTCGATCCCGATCCCGATACCGACCCCGACGTTCCCGGTTGTTGTATTTTCGGTGGTCGGAGGTCTGAGGTCGGTATTTTCCGGGCAGCTCCTCATGGGTCCTGCGCAACGCTCATAGAGCTTTGCGGAGCCGCCTACTTGACCTTTTTGGCAGGCACATCGGCGCCGCCCTGGTGAAGGACCACCTGTGTGACCTTGCCCTCCTCGTTCTTCACGAAGCTGAGCTGCGCCTCCACGATCTTCAGGAAGAACTCCGTTTCGGAGGATGGATAGACCGGGATTTTGGCCTGCCCGGTCGCCTGGGTGAAGAGCTGGTCTTTTTCAACCGTCACGGTAAGGATGAACCCCGGTTTCAGCTCATATTCTCCTACGTACGAGGAGAGGATCTTCGGGTCCAGGGTCACTTCTTTGCGTTCTTTGACGTAATTCAGCCAGAGAACGTTGACGATCTTCCATTGCCCCTCGGATCTGGCGAGATGCAGGTAATCCACATAATCCGCGCATTCCGTGCGGA
>JAFNAG010000345.1 GCA_017860135.1 Acidobacteriota bacterium | reverse complement strand
CGGATAGTGATGGACTCGCCGACGTGGTCGCGGCCCGGATCATTGTCGCTGCGAAACCTGCGGTTGAGGATGCCCTCGCTGCCGCAAACCTCGCGGCGCGGCTGGGATACGAGACGCTGTCCATGAACCTGCCGCTGGTGTCAAGCGGGGAAACCGCTGCCCGCCTGCAGCAGGTTTCGCTCCCGATTCTGGTCGGGCGGGAAAACGCCGCCATCAAGAGGCTGGCGGAACAAGGCGTGCTGGATGTCAAGTCCCTGAAGCCCGGCCAGGGATTGATCGCCGTCGTGCCGGCCCCTCTGGGAGGCGCCGACGGCATTGCCGTTGTTGGCGGGGACGACGCGGGCACGCTGGCAGCGGCCAATGAGCTGTCGGTGCGCCTGCCGCGCGTCTGGTCCATGTCGGGGATCCGGCTGCAGGGCATCGAAGACCAGGCGCTAGGGTACCTCCGGGCCCGGGGAGTTGCTGCCGCCGGCGCAAGCATCCGTTCGATGATCGTGGACAGTGACCGGCGCGGCATCGCCCGGCTCGACCTCCGGATCGATGTCGCGGATGCGGACGGCGCCAGGGCGCAGAAGCTTATGGGGGAGCTGGACGCCGCGCACCGCCGCGGTCTCGAGCCTCGCACGCTCAACTTTGCAAACGTCGCGGTTATCGACTGCGAAGTGATGGCGGCAGGGAGGGCTTTCAGCCGCACTGCCGTGGCTCGTTCCGGACTCAATCCCCGGACCCTCACCCCCCCGATCGATCCCGACGAACTGGCGCAGGACACGCCGCCCGGCGGTCAGACGCCTTCGGCTCCGGGGAAGAACTTCGACCTGACCTCGTGCTATTCGATTGACGGCTGGTATGGCGACGCATATCCGGACCTGATCCCGGATCGGACCGAGACTTCGCTTATCCTCGGGGAGGCGGGCGAGTCGCTGGGTGCGGCCCACATCGCGGCGCGCCTGGGGCTCGAGTCGACGGGTATTACCCTCCCGATCGGCAAGCCGGACCGCACCGTAAAAGAGCCGAACCGGGAAGCCAGCCCGATCCTTGTCGGGCGCGGCAACCAGCTCGTGCAGCAGCTCGTCAAGATCGGCAAGACGCGCCTGGACGACCTCGAGCCCGGTGAAGGATCAGTCCACGTGGTGCCCAGGGCGTTCGGAAACGCCACGGCCACCGTGGTTGCCGGCGCCAATGCCGAGGGCACCGGCGCGGCTTGCGAGTATCTCGCGCGCCGCGTGCCCTACATATGGGATGTGGCAAGAGGGGCGCCGCGACTCGAAGACGTGGTCGCCGGGTTGACCCGTTTCCTGCAGGCCAGGAACGGAGCGGGCCAGGCCAGCCAGGCGCTGGTGGAACTGGAGAGCATTGCGGCGGATCTGGAAGATAAAAAACTGGAGACCCTGGAAGCCAGGGTCTTCCTCGAAAAAGCCGATCCGGCACTTGCCACGTACCTCGCCGCCCGGCTCAACAAGAAGCTGGAAGGCATCCCTGTGAGCGTCACCAGCCAGACAGTCACGGAAGCCGTGCCGGTGTTTGATGACAAGATCGACATTCCCTGGGAAGTGGACGAATTCTGGTCCAAATTCGGCTCCGACGTCTTGCCGAAACTCAGACCCGGCGCCAGGGTGGTCCTGGAAGCGCGTCTCAGCGAATCTCCCCGTGTCCGGGCGGATATTGCCGCGAAAGCGCGTGCCGACCTGCTCAAAGCAGGAGCCGCGGAGGCGCGCGTTGCCGTTCTTTCCGCCTACAAGCAGGGCTACCTCTGGCTCACCGAGCAGGTGATCCCGGAGCTGAAAGGCAAGGGGGCACGCGCCGTCCAGGTCCGTATCGCGAGTTGCCGGCCCGATCTGACCAAAAAATACAAGTTCTACACCATGCCGAGCCGGTGGCTGCACGAGCTCTACCCCGTGGATGAGGTATTTCAGCAGGAACTGGGCATTTCCGGGGATAACTTCCGTCTCGAGCTGGTGGACGATCCGAAAGACATATATACCCTGGAAGCGCTCGACCGGGGAGGCAAGGTGGTGTATCAAGCCGCATTCAGCCCGAAATTCGTCGAGCGTGAATACCTTGACAAATTCCCGGGCTGGTCGCGCGTGCAGGTCACGACGGGTTGGGTTGCCGCCTCTGTCGACGGTACGATGGTCCTGGACAGCCGCATTGCAACCGATCCGGAGCGGTTCTGGGACCACTACCAGTCCAAGGTACTGACGCGCATCTACGACCATGTCATGAAAATCACCGACAACCGGCCGATGCCCGATAAGCAGCCGTTCCATCGGGATCTGAACATCGAGGTCTGGATGAGCGAGCCGGACTTCCGCACCGGGATCGATGAGGAGCAGATTTCTTCTCTCGAGTCGCTTCATGAGGACCTCTACTTTGTCACCCTGGATTTCTTCGATGCCCTCGGCCGCACCACGGTCAGGCGCCGCCTGTCCTCTCCCGGGATGATATATCCTACAATCCACCCCGACCGTCCGGGCCAGGCAGGTCAGGCGCGAATCCTCTTTGCCGGCAATGCCTCCACCAAGGCGAAGATCGAGGTAACTTACAAGGAGAAGGGAATCGAGAAGCCGGTCAAAGTGTCGCGCGACCTGGCCAGAATCGACACCACCGCGCCGTTACTGATGCGCGCCGTGCTCCGCGCGGACCGGATCCGCGAACTCGAACTGCAGGTGGAGGCTAAGGACGACCGCGAGGCCGCCCGGGCCGCCGACGCTCTGGACGCGCTCTGCCGGCTCCACGAAGCCGGGCTGTTCGCCAAAGACCTTTCCTATGACCGCGTCGACGGCGTGTCGGTCCTCATCTCTCTCAAAGACGCGCGCACGAGGCGCCTGGTGAAGTTCAGCGGGCAATCGCTGCCTTCGAATGTGCTCGCGGCGCTCGAACCGCCCGCCCACCCGCTGGTGACCTGGGATCACATCATCAGCCCTGCGGAGAGCGAAGAGATCATTGCCAGGCTGTCGGCGTATCCCGAGGTGCGCGCCTACAAGGCCGGCGTCTCATATCGCGGCCGCGAAATCTCGGTGCTGGAAGTCACCCTGCCCGCAGCCGGGGAACTGGTTTCACTCGCGAAGATGACCGCATATAAGCCGACAATCTTCATCACCGGCCGCCAGCATGCCAACGAGGTCTCCTCGACCAGCCACGTTTTGCGCCTGGCGGAGCTTCTCGTCACGGATCCGTCCTACAAGGAGATTCTGAAGAAGGTCAACGTCGTCCTGCAGCCGGTGGAGAACCCTGACGGCGCGCAGCTCGCCTACGACCTCCAGATGATCACGCCGAACCACATGTTGCACGCAGGCCGTTACAGCGCCCTGGGAACGGATGTCGGCTCGCAGGTGGGGCGCGCGGATCCTCTGCTCCCGGAGGCCCTGATCCGCGGCCGATTGTGGCGTGAGTGGCTGCCGGACATCTACCTCAACCCTCACGGCTATCCGTCGCACGAATGGGTGCAGCAATTCGCGGGGTATGTGCCGCCGGGATTCCGTTCCTACCTCTTTTCACGAGGGTGGTACACGAGCATGAGCAGCAGCCGCGATCCGCGTTACCCGCAGTATCCCCAGGTGACCGATGCCATCCGCGAGGCAATCGTGCGCGAGGTGAACAGCTCCCCGGAAGTGCGCGCCATGAACCTGCGGCACCAGGACCGGTACCGCCGCTGGGCGTTCGCATTCGCGCCTTATGTTTTCAACCAGGAGATCTACAAAGGCACGACAATCTATTACAGCGATCCGGAAACCGGCGAGCCGAGCGGGAGCCGGCGTACCAGCATGGGGAGCGGCAGCGGACGGATGTCGATGAGCGCCTGGCCTCAGGTCACATATTTCAACGGCATGACCGAGGCCCCCGATGAGACCGCGCAGGGCGCGTGGCTCGACCTGGTGACGCGGCCGGGTTTCGGCTTTCTCATGGCCAGCATCCGGTATCTGCAGCAGGGGAGGTATTCGGTCGAGCGCATCGAGGAAGAAGGCCAGCGCGACAGCGTTTCCCGGACCATGTTCCGCGCCCGGCCGGTGATGCCGGCCGGCGCACCGGCGCCTCCGCCCTCCAGAAAGTAATGCGGGGTCCTCTTTCACCACAGAGATCACGGAGGACACGGAGAATTTCATTTTTGAGACGCATCGGGAAGATCCCAAAGCCCGGCCAAAGCTCCTCTCCGTGTTGCGCCTTTGTTTTTCATCCGAGCGGCCCTTCGACGGTGGTGTCGTTCTTGTCGTCGCGCGCCGGGATGCACGAAAACCCTCGCCTTCCGGCGGCGGAGAATTCCCTTTCAGCGATATAAACGAGCCGCATGCTGCCATGAGCCGCATCCGAAAGCTTCCCGGCAATTTGCTTCTCTCCCGACTCCAGGCTTCTGCCTCCTGTGCCCCCTTGAGTAACCGCTCATATTGGGAATTGGACTGGAAGGCTTCTCCGTGGTAGCCTTGCTCGTTTTTCGCGGGTCCCACGCATCCATGCAGAGGAGACGGAAATGAGCGGAAAGGCGTCGATGCTTTTTTGTACACTGCTTCTGGCTGTGGCGATCCCTGCGGCGGCACAGACGCAGGATCAAGGCAAAGAGCCGCCCAAGGAACCGGCAAAGGCGGTCAACATCAGCGGTGTTTGGGAATTGACGGTCCAAACGCAACAGGGCGACATGACCAACGATGCTACCTTCGCCCAGGAGAAGGAAGTCTTGAAGGTGACGATGACCGGGCCGCAGGGGATGGCTCTGCCGGGGGAAGGCACGGTCAAAGAGGGTATCGTTCAATGGCTTGTGACGATCAGCACCTCCCAAGGCGATTTTGTGATGACGTTCAGGGGTAAGGTCGACGGCGAGACTATGGCCGGCGAGATCCAGATGGGCGACTTCGGCACTACCAGTTGGTCAGCGAAGAAAAAGAAGTAAGCCCCGGAGCATTGTTCGCGCAGGCGGAATAGCGCGAACCGCCAAGACCTCCAAGAAGAGTTTTTTTTGAGAAACTTGAGGTCTTCGCGGTTCCAAAATGATTCTTCCCCGCAGCCAGCGCTTCGCGGGCTATCTGGCGGAGGCCGCAGCCGGCTGCGCGGCGGCAGAGATTGTGCCGAGTTCGGCCTCGCCGGGCAGGTTGCCGGTGTCCGCGCGCAGATATCTCCTGAGTTGCGGGCGTATTGTGGCCAGCAGTTCTTCCCGGCTCTTGATGTTGAGCGGCTTTCCCAGGTAAATCTTCCCCATCCGTGCCATCCATTTCTCGGGCAGGGCGCGGGAAAAGAGGAGAAGCGGCCAGGTGAAATTCGGCCCGTTCAGACGGCGCAGCCGGTACAGCCACAGCCCGATGGCGCCCAGGCGCCAGGCTGCCGGCGCCCACCATTTGAACTGAGCGGCGCTGACGTTCATGCACCAGCACTTCATCATCAGCTGCCACTGCAGGGGCGTGAGATCGCGGCTGGTGGTGAC
>JAFNAG010000344.1 GCA_017860135.1 Acidobacteriota bacterium | reverse complement strand
GTCCTCCGTCTGGTCATCCCGACTGCGTCCGTGTTCCTTTGCGGCTCGAGAATCCTCCGGGCTACAGGTTGATCAGATCCTTGATTTCCTTGCCCGGCTTGAAGTAAGGAACCTTCTTCGCAGGAACTCTCACTCCGGTTCCTGTCTTGGGATTGCGGCCCTGGCGGGAAGCACGCTGACGTATGCGAAACGAGCCGAAGCCCCGGAGTTCGATTTTCTCTCCTCGCTGCAGGGAATCCGTAATGCTGTCCAGAACTGTCTGCACAATCACTTCGGCATCCTTCTTGGTCAGATCCGACTGGGCTGCCACTTCTTCCACCAACTCTGCTTTTGTCATTGTGTTTCGTCTCCAGTCTATTTCCAAATGTATTGAAACCGTATGTGAGACTCAGAACGATCCGGATTCAGGGAGAGCGCCGATCGTGCGTCTCCCAGCAGTATATCCAAGATTGAGAATCTTTTCTTCGGCGGAGTGATAACTTTCGGCTTGCCGGCGATGCCGGCGAGCTTGCCGGCCGCTTCGATGGCATCCTGCAAGGTGCCCAACTCGTCCACCAGGCCGACACTGTGTGCCTCCGCGCCGGTATAGACGCGACCGTCCGCCAGTTCGCGCACAGCTCCTTCGTCCATTTTGCGGCTGGAGGCCACCGCCTGCACGAATTGATGGAACATGCCGTCAATCAGGTTTTGGAAGTACTTCCTCTCGGCTTCCGTGAGAGGGCGGGAGGGGGACCCGCTGTCCTTGAACTCTCCGCTCTTGAACACCACATCCTGGAGCTTTGCCCACTTGAGGAGCTCACCGTAATTCACCCATTCGGCAATCACGCCGATACTGCCGGTGATGCTGCCGGCGTTGGCGAAGATCCTGTCGGCGCCGCAGGCGACGTAATACCCTCCGGAAGCGCCGACGGAAGCGATGCTTACCACTACTTTTTTCTTGGTGTCGGCGCGGAACCTGCGCACCGCCTCGAACATTTCCTGCGCTGCGGCTACCCCGCCTCCCGGGCTGTTGACGCGCAAAACTACCGCGCGGACGCCTCCGGCGCCGCCGTAGCTTTCCAACTGCTCCACAAAGTCCCTAGAGTCAAGGATGATCCCCTCCAGGTCCAGCACGGCGACCTGGTTCCCGGAAAGCGAAAATGAAGGGCTGGAATCCGGGGACAGGAAGACCGCGAGAGCGAGCAGGGAGAGGGCGAACAGGAGAAACACCCCTCCCCCCACGACCATCCACAGCAGCAGATTGGTACGCCGTTCCGGCATTCGCTCGAATCCTGCCGACTCCAGATCAGTCGGTGTTGGGTTTCTTCAGACGCTGCAGTTGATCTCCGAGCCGCTCTCCCATGGATGCGCTGCCGGAGTCGGATGACGCCATGTAGGAGGTGAATTCCAGCCTGGGCTCATCCTCCTTCATCGCTTTCAAGCTCAGCCCAATCTTCTTCTCGGCCAGGTTGAGCTTGATGATCTTCATTTCGACTTCCTGGCCGACATTGAGGAATTCGGTGGGTTTTTCCACATGCTTGTCGTCCAGTTCGGACACATGGCACAGCCCCTCGATCCCTTCCTCCAGCTCCACGAATGCGCCGAAGTTGGTCATGCGGGCAATTCTGCCGCGGACGACCTCGCCGAGATTGTGGCGGCTGAACCATTCCTCCCAGCGATCCGGCTCCAGCTGCTTGATGCCGAGGCTGAGCTTCTGGCTTCCCGGATCGATGCTCAGGATGACCGCCTGCACCTCGTCCCCCTTCTTCAGGACTTCCGAAGGGTGCTTGATGCGTTTGGTCCAGGACATGTCGGACACGTGGACGAGGCCGTCGATGCCCTCCTCGACCTCGACGAAGGCGCCGAAGTCGGTTACGTTGCGCACCTTGCCCGTGATCACGGTTCCGGGGGCGTACCGGCTCTCGATGATATCCCAGGGGTTCGGCTCGGTCTGCTTCAAGCCGAGCGAGATTCTGCGCGCATCGATGTCGATGTCCAGCACCACCACCTCCACCATGTCGCCGACGTTGACGATCTTGGAGGGATGCTTCACGCGTTTGTTCCACGTCATCTCGGAAATGTGAATCAAGCCCTCGATGCCGGGCTCGAGCTCGACAAATGCGCCGTAGTCGGTCAGGCTGACCACCTTCCCCTGAACCCGGATGTTTTTGGGGTAGCGCATGTCGGCGTGCAGCCACGGATCCTCGGTGAGCTGCTTGTAGCCCAGAGACACACGGCCGTCTTCCCGGTTGAACTTGATTACTTTCACCTGAAGCTTGTCGCCCACGGAGAAGAGCTCGGAGGGATGATTGACGCGCCCCCACGACATGTCCGTGATGTGGAGCAGACCGTCCACGCCTCCCAGATCGATGAACGCCCCGTAGTCGGTGATGTTCTTGACCACGCCCTCCATCACTTTGCCGTCTTCGAGAACCTCGAGCGTCTTGGCCTTTTCCTCCTTCATGGACTCTTCGAGCACGGCCTTGCGCGACAGCACGATATTGCCGCGCTTCTTATTGACCTTGATCACGCGCATCTCGAACTCTTCGCCCCGCAGGCTGTCCAGATTCCGCACGGGCCGCAGGTCGATCTGCGAACCGGGCAGGAATGCCCGCACGCCGATGTCCACCGCCAGCCCGCCCTTGATGCGCTCGATCACCCGGCCTTTGACCGTGGTCCCTTCGCGATAGGCGCGTTCGATCTCGTCCCAGATCTTCATACGCTCCGCCTTTTCCCGCGAGAGCACCACGTAGCCGTCGGCATCCTCGGTCTGCTCCAGGAAGACATCCACCGGATCGCCCACCTTGATGCCGATCCGCCCCTGCTCGTCCATGAACTGGGCAATCGGGATGATTCCCTCGGACTTGAATCCCACGTCCACAATGACCCCGCCACCCGAGATGGCGATCACTTTTCCTCGGATTACTTCCCCCTCAGAGAAACTCTGAGTCCTGTGCTCATGTGCCTCCAGAAGGGCTTCAAAATTGGCTTCTTCCGGTTGCTCGGCGTCCAGGGCGCCCTGGGGCCGGATGGGAGCGCTTCCCTCCGCAGTACCTACTGCAGGTATCCGCGCGTCGTGAACATCTGACATTCTCTCCTCCTAAAATGACCCGAAACAGCAGCCAGTCTGCTTGTTCGGGATCTCATGAAACTTCATAATTGCTTTGTGATCTGGCGGGAACAGAAGCGGGTTACCCGTAGGGTCCAAAATCCAAGTATGCAGCGAATACAAGGGTCATCATTCCTTTGATCACAAAAAGTATGAAACCGCACATATATACCCCACGGCCGGGACATTGTCAAGTGCAAGCTCTTATGGAAGTTACGGTTCTCAAAGACCCGGCGCACAGAGCCGCGACCGCCAGGGAGCGGCGGGTTTTGATGTGTTGGTGTATCACCCGCCCTCCTGTATGGTGGCGGCTGCGCAAGGAATCTTGGGAAATATCCAGGGGATCTGGTATTATGAAGGTTTTCGTGAGGCTCGAATGAAAAAGGATATCCATCCCCAATATCACAAAGTGCTCGTGAGTTGTGCGTGCGGGAATCAGTTTGAAACCCGCTCCACCAAGAAGGAAATTCGCCTGGAAATCTGCTCCGCCTGCCATCCGTTCTTTACGGGAAAGCAGAAGCTGATCGACACCGCCGGTCGCATTGAACGATTCCAGAAGAAGTACGGCATCCAGAGCCAGAAGTAGCGGGCGCATTTGCGAGAGGACCGGGCCATGCCGGGAAACTTCAAGAAGAGCTCGCCTGAAGACATTCTGGTTGGCGGGCAGGCCGTCATCGAAGGGGTCATGATGCGTACGCCTTATGCGTACGCCGTGGCGGTCCGGCGCGTCGACGGCTCGATGGCCGTCAAGACAGAGGCCGTCCGCCGTCTGGCCGACATCTGGAAGCCTCTGACCTGGCCGGTGGTCCGCGGTTTCGCCGTCATGGTGCAGGCCCTGGCCCTCGGCATCCGCACGCTCAACTACTCGTTTAACGCCGCCATGGCCGATGCATCCCCTGAGGCGAATGCCGGAGAACCCGCGCCCGCGCGAAAGTCGGCGCAGGAAACCGGATGGCTGCCGGTAGCTCTCTCGATGGGCGCCGCCGCAATCATAGGCGTCGGCCTGTTCATCCTCGCGCCCCTCTGGCTCACGGTCTGGCTCAAGGGCTACTTTGCCGCCGTCCATAACTGGTTTGTGTTCAACCTTGTGGACGGAATCATCCGGGTGGTCTTCTTCCTCGCTTACATCCTGCTCATCAGCTCGATGAAGGACATACGGCGTGTCTTCCAGTATCACGGGGCCGAACACAAAGTGGTGCATACCTGGGAGGCACGCGAAGAGTTGACGGTTGAGAACGCCCGGAAAAAATCCACCCTGCACCCGCGCTGCGGCACCAGTTTCCTCCTCTTCGTCATGGTGGTCAGCATCGTGGTGTTCTCGCTCTTCAAGTTCCAGGGGTTCTGGGCCATCTTCCTCACACGCGTGATCCTGATCCCGCTCATCTCGGGGCTGTCTTACGAGTTGATCCGCTTTTCCGCGCCCCGATGCGGGAAGGGTTTCTTCCGGCTCGTGGTCCTGCCGGGCCTGACTCTCCAGCGTATAACGACCAAAGAACCCGGCGACGATCAGCTTGAAGTCGCCATACGCGCCCTCCAGGAAGCGCTCGCACTCGACAGCATAAAAGCGCGGGAGGCCCGGGCTGCTTAGCAGGCCTTCCTTGCGCGCAAGTCTCCCGCTGGCCGGACCCCGGGATATAGCCTATAATCTCGGCAAGAGACCTATGATTGACAAGTTGAATGAAATCGAGCAGAAATTCGAAAATCTCAACCGGCAACTGGCCGATCCCGCGGTTCTCTCCAGTCCGGCCACCTATCAGAAGCACGCCAAAGCGCACCGGGATCTGAGCGAGATCGTGGAGAAATTCAGGGAATACAAGGATCTGCTGCACGGCATCGAGGAAACCAGGCTGCTGCTGGAGGAAGAGGCGGATCCCGGGATCCGCGAACTCGCCGAAGACGAGCTGGCAACATTGCAGGAGCGAGCCGAGGCTTGCCAGAAAGACCTTCAGCTGCTCCTCATGCCGAAGGACCCGAATGACGAAAAGAACGTGCTGCTCGAAATCCGCGCCGGCACGGGGGGAGACGAGGCAACCCTGTTTGCTGCCGAGCTGTTCCGCATGTACAGCCGTTTTGCGGAGCGGAACGGGTGGCGCGTGGAGGTTACCGAGGAGCATTTTTCCGAGGTGGGCGGGTTCAAGGAAATCATCGCGATCATCGAAGGCGAGCGCGTCGCGGTTCTGCCCGAAGCGGACGATGTCGAGATCGTGGTGGACCCCAAGGACATCCGCATCGACACCTTCTGTTCCTCCGGCCCCGGCGGGCAGTCCGTCAACACCACGTACTCCGCAGTACGCATCACTCACCTGCCCACAGGCCTGGTGGTCTCGTGCCAGGATGAAAAATCCCAGATCAAGAACCGGGCCAAGGCGATGCGCGTGCTCCGCTCGCGGCTTTACGACATCGCGCTTCAAGAACAGCAGAAGTCGATCGCGGAAAACCGGCGCAACCAGGTGGGGAGCGGAGACCGGAGCGAAAAGATCCGGACCTATAATTTCCCCCAGAACCGGGTGACGGACCATCGCATCGGCCTGACCGTGCATAGCCTCCCCGGCATCCTGGACGGCGAAATCGTGCCCATCGTCGAGGCCCTGATCACGCACTTCCAGGCGGAAAAGCTCAAGCAGGCCGTGCTCAGCTGACGGCGGCGCGGGCTTCGACGCGCCACGCGGCAGCGATCGGCGGCCAGGAACACGGATTATTCATCAATCCTGAGATGGGGACGCTTGAAAGCCATGAGATCGAAAGCGGAAGAACGCTGGCGAGAGCTTTTGCCCCCCCGCTGGGATCCGCGCGGTGCGGCAAAAGCTCCTCCACGCCGCCGAATGCCTGACTGGCAGCACCCGGCGGCGTTATTCCGCGTCCAGAAGATCTCAGCCCGCTGTTCATGAATAATCCGGTTTGATGCGTCGCAGCGTGTGGATGTATTGCAAATGGAGAGCTCCGCTCAGTCTGCAATCTGGCTGGCGCTCCGCCGGGCGACCGAAAGGCTCGGCGGCGCCGGAGTCGAGTCACCTCGGCTGGAAGCCGAACTGCTCATGATGCACGTGCTGGGATGGCGGCGGGCGCGGCTGCTCGGCCACGCCCACGATCCGCTCGATCCCGAGGTGCTGGAAGAGTTCGAACGACTCACGGCACGAAGGGTTGCGGGCGAGCCCCTGCAGTACATCACCGGGGAATGGGAATTCTATGGACTGCCTTTCCGGATCACCCCGGCAGTCCTGATTCCCAGGCCCGAAACGGAGATCCTTGTGGAGAGGGCGCTGAGCCTGGCAGACACGGCAAACACCCCGCCCCGCTTCGCGGATGTGGGAACCGGTTCGGGATGCATCGCCGCAGTCATCGCCCGCGAGTTGCCGGGTGCCCGGGGTTTGGCTACGGATGTCTCCCTGGATGCCCTGGCCCTGGCGCGCGAGAACGCAGTCCGGCTCGGAGTGGCGGAGCGCATCGCATTCGTCCGTTGCGACCTGCTCGGCTGCTGTGCGGAGCGGCCGCTTTTCGATCTGATACTCAGCAATCCCCCTTATGTCGCCGCCTGTGCGGCCGCCGATCTTCCCGGGACCGTGCGTGATTACGAGCCTCCCCTGGCGCTCTTCGGAGGAAAATCGGGGATCGAGACTTACCGACGCCTGGTTCCGCAGGCCGCGTTGCGCCTTGCGCCTTTCGGGCACATACTTCTGGAGGTAGGAGCCGGCCAGGCTGACCCGGTGGCCGGCATCGCGGAGGGTTGCGGGCTGATGGTGAAGGAAGTCATTGAGGATCTTCAAGGAATCCCGAGGTGCGTATTATTGCAGCGGACGTAGGGGCGACCGGCAGGTCGCCCGGAGCTTCGCGCATTGAACGGTTGGAAGTTTGAGTTGTCGTGCAGCGGGCAACCTGCCGGTCGCCCCGACGATTGGATTGGAAGGCGGCATGGACAAGATGCGCGTGACAGGAGGCAGGCCGTTGCAGGGCGGTGTGCGGATCAGCGGCGCGAAGAACGCCGCCCTGCCTGCGATGGCCGCCGCGCTCCTCACTCCGGAGACGGTCGAACTCGAAAACGTACCGCGTGTGCAGGACATTCTTACCGCGCGCCGCCTCCTGGTGGAAATGGGGGTGGAATCCGAAATCAGTCAGGGCGGGACGGCCAGGTTGAGCGCTCGGGGGCCGGTATTAGCGGAAGCGCCGTACGAACTCGTTAAAACGATGCGTGCCTCCATCCTCGTTCTGGGGCCGCTCCTGGCAAGGTTCGGCCGGGCGCGCGTGTCGCTTCCCGGAGGCTGCGCCATCGGTGCGCGGCCCGTCAACCTGCATCTCAGGGGTCTT
>JAFNAG010000343.1 GCA_017860135.1 Acidobacteriota bacterium | reverse complement strand
CAATTCTCCCGACGACTACATCCAGGCCATAAAGGCTGTCACAACCTCCGACGTGAATCGAGTGGCAAGGCAGTATCTGAGCAATGAAACGGCGATTGTGGCAATCCTTAAGCCGCGACCCTCCGGCATGCCGGCCTCCTTGCAGGGATTCCGCGGCAAGGAATCATTCACCCCGAAGCAAACCAAGCCGGTTGCTTTGCCCGATTGGGCAAAAAGCGTCGAGGGCAAACCGCTAGTCCCGAGTACCACCTTGAATCCGGTGGTCAGTAGTCTACAGAACGGTCTGCGGCTGATCGTTCAGAACGAAAGTATCAGCCCGACTATAAGCATCTTCGGGCAAGTCAAGGTGAATGCCGATCTGCAGACACCTGTCGGGAAGGAGGGAGTGTCCCGCGTACTTGAAGCCCTCTTTTCCTACGGGACGGCTTCCCTGGATCGCGTGGCTTTTCAGAAGGCACTTGACGATATTGCGGCCAACGAATCGGCAGGGACGAGTTTTTCGCTGCAGGTCCTGGCGGACCACTTCGAGCGCGGGATGGAGTTGTTGTCTGCCAATCTGCTGCAACCTGCTCTACCGGAATCAGCCTTTGCCGTCGTGCGGAAACAGGCCGCAGATGCGACGGCCGGCGAGCTTCAGAGTCCTGGCTACCTCTCCCGGCGCGCGCTGCTTGAAGCTCTCTATCCCAAGGGTGATCCCGCATTACGCCAGGCTACGCCACGCTCGATTTCCTCACTCAAGTTGGAGGATGTGAAGGCATATTACAGCAAGGTGTTTCGCCCCGACCTGACGACTATCGTTGTCGTCGGCCAGGTGACCCCTGCCGAGGCGAGGGACGTGGTCGAAAAGTATTTCGGCGGCTGGAAGGCAATCGGGCCCAAGCCGGAGACTGAGCTTGCCCCGGTGCCCCCGAACAAACCTTCGTTGCTGAATGTTCCGGACGCCAGCCGCGTGCAGGATGAGGTCAAACTGGCAGTGACTCTCGGGCTCACACGCTCCAACCCGGACTATTATGCGCTCCAGCTTGGCAATCATGTGCTGTCAGGAGCCTTTTATGCTACGCGGCTGTACCATGATCTGCGCGAAGAAGCGGGTCTCGTATACACGGTGGAATCGGCGCTCGATATGGGCAAGACACGCTCGATCTTCGAGGTCTATTATGCGTGCGATCCGCAGAACGTGGCCAAAGCCAGAGCTCTTGTGCTGAATGACTTGCGCCAGATGCAAAACGTCCCTGTCACCAACACGGAGTTGCAGCAAGCCAGGACTCTTGTGATCACCCGAATGCTGCTGGGTCAATCGAGTGTGGATGACATCGCAGGTCAGCTGCTGGACCTGTCTATAAGAGGATTGCCGCTGAATGAACCGGTGCTGGCGGCAAGGCACTATGCCGAAATGACCGCAGAGCAGGTTCAGGCCGCCTTCAGGAAGTGGTTGCGCCCCGACGACTTCGTGCAGATCGTGCGCGGTCCGCGACCGAATTAGCACCCGATCTTCGCCGCGATTCTTTCGCTGTCGGTGATGTACTCGTCCGCATGATCGAGAGACGAGTCACTACAACACCAAAGGAAGAAGCTCATGAATCGACACACTATCCCATTGGGCAGGATTCTTGGAATCCCCATAGGTTTGGATTATTCGTGGTTTCTTATCTTTGCGCTGCTCACCTGGATGCTGGCGAGCAGCTACTATCCCGTCGAGTTCAGAAACTGGCCACCCCTGCTGTACTGGCTCACGGGCGCCGTCACCGCAATAATGCTCTTTGTGAGCGTGCTTCTGCACGAACTGGGGCATTCCGTGATTGCCCTGCGATACAAGATTCCTGTGCGCAGCATCACGCTGTTCATTTTTGGCGGCGTGGCCCGGATTGGAGCAGAACCGCCAAGCGCCACCTCGGAGTTTTTCATCGCCATTGCCGGGCCAATCGTCAGTCTGGCCTTGGCCGTCTTGTTTTCCGTGGTGAAGCCCGCCTTCGCCGCCGTGGAGCCCTTGTGGGGTTTGGCGAAGTACCTGGCATATATCAACTTTGCGCTCGTGCTCTTCAATCTGATACCCGGGTTCCCGCTCGATGGCGGCCGCGTGTTCCGTGCTATCGTTTGGGCCGTCACCAAAAACCTGCGCCGCGCGACGCTCACGGCTGCCAATGTGGGCCGGTTCTTCGGCTTCCTGTTCATCTTTTTCGGCGTTTGGCAGGTGTTCACGGGCAACCTTGGCGGAGGCCTGTGGATTGCCTTCATCGGCTGGTTCCTCGACAGCACAGCCTCCGCCCAGGTGCAGCAGGTCCTGTTCCAGGGCGCGCTGTCCGGACACAGGGCTTCCCAGGCGATGAGCACTGAATGCGCCGCTGTGCCTGCGGACATCACTCTGCAGCAACTGGTGGATGAACACATCCTCACCAGCGGCCGTCGCTGCTTCCTCGTCAATCGCGGTGAGAGTACCCTCGGCCTGATGACCCTGCACCGGATCAAGGAAGTACCCCGGCCCGACTGGGCCTATACGACTGCGGCGCAGGTAATGCTCCCGCTGGGAGAACTTAAACGAATCGGCCCGGATACGGAGCTGTGGACCGCCCTCCAGCAGATGGATCGCGACGGAGTCAACCAACTTCCTGTGATGACCGACAGCCGGGTGGTCGGCATGCTGAGCCGTGAAGACGTTATCAGCTTCCTGCGCACGGTGCAGGAACTTGGCGCATAACCGTCTGACCCAATCTCCTTGACAGACGGAGGAGGGGGCAAATGAATCCGAAAAATGACGATGACGAGCTGACGCGACCGGGGTTCTTCCTGACCCTGACTCTCGCGCTGGGCTTGATCGGGGGTGTGGCGCTCGATCGGGTGGCCGTCGGGGGGATCGATTCGCTCCATGCCGCGGCCGATTTACGATTGATCTCAGAAGCCTGGAGGACCGTCCAGAGTGTCTATGTGGATCGTGCCGCGGCTCAGCCGCGAACGATGACCTACGGCGCAATCAGCGGCATGGTAGATGCGCTGGGCGACACGGGACACAGCCGCTTTCTCAGTCCAGAGATGGTCAAGGCGCTCAAAGACATCCAGCGGAACAAGTTCGAGGGCATCGGCGCTGAGATCCAGATCAAGGAAGGGCAGGTGGTGATTGTAGCACCCCTGGATAATTCTCCCGCGCAACGAGCTGGCCTGCGCACGGGTGACATCATTCTAAAGGTTAACGACAACGAGGTCACCGCGCTGCCGCTCGACCAGGTCGCGGCGCGGGTTTCGGGGCCTGCGGGCACATCGGTGACTCTGACGATTCTGAGTCCCTCGTCGGGCCACACGCGCGAGGTCTCTCTGGTACGAGCCTCCATTACGGTTCACAACGTCACCTGGCAGCGACTGCCCGGTTCCAAGGTGGCACACCTGCGCATAGCCAGCTTCGGCCAGGGTATGACCGCTGATCTGCGCAAGGCATTGGCTGAGATCACGCACGGCGGCCTGACCGGAATCGCCCTGGATTTGCGGAATAATCCGGGCGGCTTGTTGGACGAAGCCGTTGGCGCTACCAGCCAGTTTCTCAAAGGCGGTAACGTGCTGCTGGTAAAAAACGCGCGCGGCACAATCAAACCGATCCCCGTGAAAATTGGAGGCGCAGCCGTCAGCATACCGCTGGCCGTCCTGATCAATGGAGGCACGGCCAGCGCGGCCGAGATCATGGCAGGAGCGCTCAGGGACGCACAACGCGCAAGACTGCTGGGCGTCAAGACTTTCGGCACAGGGACAGTCCTCAATGAATTTGCTCTGGCCGACGGGTCGGCGTTGCTGCTGGCTGTCGAGGAGTGGCTGACGCCCGCCGGGCAGGTGATCTGGCACAAGGGAATTACTCCGGAAATCGAAGTGGAGTTGCCCTCAGAGGCATCGCCCCTCCTTCCCGAAGAGGAACAGAATATGACTGTTGCCCAGCTTAAGGCGAGCAAGGACGAGCAGCTTTTGCGCGCGCTCGAGTTGCTCAATCCGTCGGGTGTCAGGACGGCAGTGCCCGGATTGCCGGGGCAATAGAGCTTCGGGCGCGTATGAAGGGGAGGAGACGAAGGTGTGAATAGCCCTGGAGGAGACGAGCGACGCAGGATGAACTGGCGGTTTGTCGTGCGGGCGCTCCGGCACCGAAATTACCGCCTGTTTTACGGTGGACAAGGGATCTCGCTGATCGGCACCTGGATGACGCGCGTGGCCACTGGTTGGCTGGTCTATCGGCTTACCCACTCAGCGTTCCTACTTGGCCTGGTCAGCTTTTCCGGCCAAATACCCATTCTCGTGCTCGGCCCGATGGCAGGGGTCTGGGTGGATCGGTGGGACCGGCACCGGGTCCTCGTGGTAACGCAGGTACTGTCGATGCTGTCTGCGTCGCAACTGCCCAGGCTGCGGCAACTCGTGCATCCAATCTACGAGCGGATTGGCATCGTCCCCGAACTGGCGACGGGTATTCATGCCGCTTCGGTGCTTCAAGAACCGCCCGAGGATTGAGCAGTAGATGACGTGCGTCTGCGTCCGAGATGCGCTCTTATGGCGCAGACAACTTGAGTGGGATTCGGGTTTTCGGCTCTGCGACGGCTGGGAGGTGGATTCCGTCGCCGCCCCCGGAACAGCGCAAGCGAACAACTTGCCCACCGGTACGAGATTCTCCTTGCGGACTTGCCCGGAAGTGTCTCCGAAGTGTACGTGAACCGCTGATTCCCCTGCTGGTCCCTGTGGTATATTGGCCGTCGTGGCCATCGGAGATCGTTGGGCCTCACGCGGGAAGTTGACATATCACTTCAACTCAGCAGCCGGGAGAGATCAGGACGGGCCCCCAAGCGAGAGACCCTTGAGGCAAAAGTCCTGCCCCTTTTTCCTGTCGACCTGGATAGCCGGACATCGTGCCCCAAACCCGTCCTATTTAACCTGTGTGCAGCCAGATGATGTTCGTATCCGACGTCCACGTACTTTCTGCGGCATACCTCATGGGATTGGCGGCGGCCGCGCCGATCGGCCCAGTCAACATGTTGGCCATCCGCCGTGGCATGCTCGGTGGTTGGCACCATACCCTCGCCTGCGGAATCGGTTCTGTCGCCGGCGACCTAATCCTCTTCTCCCTGGTCCTCCTCGGCAGTCAGTATCTCCTCTCCGACCTGTCCAACCCGACTCTCCAGACCGTCCTCGCGGGTATCGGCGGGATCGTCCTGCTTCCGATGGGGATCTACTTCCTTGTCCGCGCCGTCAAGGAACCCCTGCGAGCCTACGCGAGCGCTCGCAAACACTGGGATGAAGGCACCGTCCCCGCGCACCTGGCCAGCGATGTCGCCGCCAGCACCGCCCTGACCATCTTCAACCCCGTGACCATGGTTTACTGGGTCGGCGTCACCTCCAACTGGCTCCCCTTTGCCCATTCCGTCTTTGGATCCAAGGCTCCCGGATGGGGGATCTTGATG